>CAIWWK010000042.1 GCA_903916325.1 Candidatus Firestoneibacteriota bacterium | reverse complement strand
TGCAGCGGCAAAACCAAGATAGTCCTTTATAGTCCGAAGCGACCTGATACTGCCGCCCGGCCCGACTGTATCGCCAACGGGCTGAAAGATTCCGTACTTCATCGGCTCAAGCAGGTCAACGCCCATATCTTCAATCCGCCCTGGCTGGATGGAAAGGAAAACAAAATCGGCGCCCAAAAGCGTTTCTTTAAGGCTTCTTACGGCGCGGTACTTCCACTTTGAAACGGCCCTGGGATTGTCCTGCAGCCAGTTGCCGTACTTGGCATTGAATTCCGCCATCGGATGGTTTATATCGTAAAGCCTTACCTCTCCGTTAAAATGCGGCGTTTGGACCAGGTCACCCATCAGCGCGTGCGCCCAACCGCGGCTTCCCCCGCCGATGTAGGCTATCTTTAGTTCAACAGGCTTTCCCCCTGACACTTTAAGCTCCGTGCTTTCGCCTTTCTTTTCCTTCGTTACAAGCTTCACTGCCATTTTCCTTCCTCCTTATATGATTGCAATCTGACGCTACTTTTTGAAATATTCTCCGGGGTTTATACCGACGGCCTTTCCGGTCTTAAGGGATTCAAACGCCTTCATAGGACAAAGCGTCGCGAAACTTCCGGCTATTTCGTCGACCGGGGACCGCCTGCCCTTCTGCACGGCTTCCGCGAACGCCTCTATCTCGCCAAAATGGCCCTTGTCAACTTCAGGTATCGGGATTTCATAATTACCGGTGCGTTTTTTTACCGCGTCATGCACAGGAATGCATTTTTGCATTCCCTTCATGTAAACCTCTATACCATTCCCAAGTTTTCCGCCGGTGTAATGCAGGCCGACCGGATAGTCTTTCCTGAAAAGCCAGTTCTTTGATTCAACCGGAGGATGGTAAAGCCCGTCGTAGAGCTCTGCGAAACAATCCAGGATAATCGTGCTCCTGTCCCGGAATATTTCCAGGCGTTCCTTTGGATAGCGCAGGTCTCCGATTCCTCCCGAAATTATACTGACAACCTGGTCCCCGAACCTCATGGTGGTAATGGAGTTGTCGTCCCGACCGCCGCTGCAGTAAAGCTTCGAAGGCTCCTTTCCCGTGAGCCATCTCATCAGGTCAAAAATATGGCAGGTCTCTCCCAGCAGGTCGCCGCCCCATTTTCTCATATCAAGCCGGCCGCCGCCGTATCTTTTCCTGTCGGCCACTATCCTGTAGGTAATCAGGGCCTCGCCTTTGCGTTTATCATACGCCTTTTTCACATCCAGAATGGAAGGCGCGAACCTTCGGTTATAACCAACCATAAGCTGGTTGGCGTGCTTCCTCACCGCTTTGACTATCAATCCGCACTCTTTCATGTTCATTGCCATAGGTTTCTCAACAAAGATTGCCTTTCCCGAAGGGGCGGTCTTCAGAATCAGCGGCGTGTGTAAATCATGCGCCACGACCAGGAAGATAATATCAATTTGAGGATCGTTAAGCAGGTCGTCCATTTCGCTCGAAGCGTAATCCGGGTTGTATTGCGCGGCTGTCTTTTCCAGCTGCTCATTGTTTTTGTCGCAAATAGCCCTAAGGCGCAGGTGTTTGCTCTTTGCAATATTCGGCAGGTGCTGTATGCGGGCAAAATAGCCGCAACCGACAATACCAACGTTGAGCTTTCTTCCGGTTGCAGTCTGCGTCATTGCTCATCTCCTTTGACCAATACTGTTTTGGGATATTCCGACAATTATTGCTGCTTTAAGAGTTCTACAAGGGAATCTCCGGTGGGTTTTGCTTTCACATACAGCAAATCAGACTTTCTATACCAGTACTCGCCGGTCCAGAATACCGAAAGCAAACCGGCCAAAGTTACCTTTGAATAAACACATTCCTCTACTTTTCCCAGCACCGTCAACGTTTGAGTACCTTCGTTTTTTACCACCATTACCCCGCAGGTGTTGGGGTCGTCGGGGCGGATGGCCCAGAATTCCATTTCTTTCTTTCCGGAATTAAAGAATTCGTCAAACTCCCAGTTGAAAACCTGATGCCACTCGCGGCCGTCAATTCCGTGCTCGCGCTTAAAATCGCTGCCCTTGTAAACACCTGATATCTTTATCAGGTTGTTTTCCCTGACAGCGGAGATATTGCTCTTGTTCTTTTCGTCGGTCAACTTCCACTCCACCACGCCCTTCCCCCTGACAAGCTTGACCTGGTTGGTGATTAAAAAAAGGTCATCCGAAGCCGTGATGCTCCTGACATCTTTATCGTCCGTGACCCGCACTGTAAGGACAAAATCCCTGCCTTTTACGGTCTGGTTGTATTTGTATTCCGCCGCTGAAACTGCGCAGCAAAAAGACGAAACCAGCACCGCGAAAAGGATATTTTTCATTGAGCCCACTAATTCACCTCATCTTCCAGGTCATTCTGATGACATTGCCGCCCTTGAAATGGAACTCCTTATACCAGTCTGAATGCCTGCCGCCTATACTGACAGTGCATTCAACCTTCAGAATGCCGCTGCCGCCTTCAACACCGTTGTTTTTGACATCCATTTTCACGGTATCTTCGCCGTAGGCAGTCTTGAGATACGCAATTGCTTTTTCTTTTAATTCCTTCTCAGTATCCGCCATGGCTGCCTCCCGATCTTGATTTCACTTTACAAACCTTTTTTTGCTATGCCAGACGGAGTCTGGCTTGATAAATATCCTACCTCACAAAACAGGACACACGAAGTGTGGCCTATAAACCTTACAAACTTTACAAACTTTTTTATTTATTATCCATCCCTTCCAAATAACCTGCCGCGAATTCCACGAACTTCGGGCAGACCTTCGTGTGAACCTCTTTCTTCTTCGCCTCTTCAAAACCTTCCTTCGTCCCCATATTACAGCCAAGCAGGCCCGTGCAGGAAACTTCTCCGTACTTATTCCTGAAGCTCAAAATGAACTCCCTTACTTTAGCGTAGCAAAGTTCTTTTTTTTCCTTATCGGCAGCTTTCTCCGCTCCGTATTTAAGCCCAAGCGCCATCACGGCGCCCGATACCGCTCCGCACATATTGTCGGAGCGTCCAACGCCGCCTCCGAATCCGCAGGCAATAAGCAACGCTTGTTTTTCACCTATTCCGTGCCTGTCGCAGAACGGGACAAGCACCGCCTGGGCGCAGTTGAAGCCTGAAGAGAACAACTCCTTTGCTTTTTCTGTTTTTGTCATATTTTCCCCCGAATGAAACATTTTACAGCCAAAACTGAACAAATGCAAATATAATTGGCTTTAAATGATATTCAGGTAAAGGCTTGCTGCGGGCTGACAGCGCGCGCAACGAGCAGGAAAGGATTTAAAAGAAAGAGCGCCGGAAAACCTTTCGGTCTGCCGGCGCCCGTTGTGCCAAATTAGGCACCTGCCTTCTGACTCCTGGTTAGATCTTTTTTCGCGAGCTAAGCCTTTCCTTTAGTCTTTCTAAAGCGTCGTAAACCACGGGTATTAGGAAGAGTGTAAGCAGCGTTGAAGTAATAAGCCCTCCAACGACAGCGCGGCCGAGCGGTATCTGAAGATCCAGTCCCTCTTCCCACCCGAGCGCTATGGGGAAAAGCGCTACCATAGTCGCTATGGCGGTAATGAGTATGGGGCGGAGTCTTGTTTCCGCGGCTTCCACGATTGCCTTCTTCCTGTCCTTCTCGGTCTCCTGCTTGATAAGGATAAAGTCTATCAGAACGATAGCGTTCGTAGCCACGATTCCGACCAGCATGATAAGCCCGATAAAAGCCGTGACACCTAGAGAAGTATTCGTGATGATTAAGGCAAGGAAAGCCCCTGTGAACGCAAACGGCACCGACAGCAGTATGGTAAGCGGGTGCAGGAAAGATTCGTAAAGCGACGCAAGTATCATATATATGAGCAACATGGAAAGCAGCATCACCAGCCCGAGCTGGAGAAAGGTATCGTCCCTGTCCTTCACCTGCCCGCCGAACTCGAAGAAATAGCCGTCGGGCAGTTTTGTCGCCGCCATTATACTTCTTGCCGCGTTCGCGACATCGGAAAGTTTTGCCCTAGGGTCAAGATCCGCCGAAACATTGACCAGCCTTTTGGCGTTCTCGCGTTCAATCTTTGCCGGACCTTCTATGAATTTAATCTGCGCCACATCTTTTAACGGGAAAACAAAACCGAGCGGCGAGGAGACAGGTATTTCCAGAAGGTCTTTGAGGTTCTTTCTGTATTTTTCTGAAAGCCTGACCCTTACATTGGATTCTTCACCGGCTTCCCTGTAGACAGACGCCACCTCCCCGTCCACCGCCGCATTGAGTTCCGCGTTGACCTGGCCGGTTGTCAGTCCGTACCTTGAAATCTTATCGCGGTCATAAGCAATATTGAACTCCGGCAGGCCCTCGTCAAGGCTTGAGGCCGGAGCCGATACGCCTTCTATCGCGGCGAGTTTAAGCTTGAGGTCAGATCCGAGACGCCGCAACAGATCAAGGTCATCCCCGAATATCTTTATCTCGATAGCCCTGCCGGA
The DNA here is from genome assembly GCA_903916325.1 of Candidatus Firestoneibacteriota bacterium. GTDB lineage: Bacteria > Oederibacteriota > D2-FULL-39-29 > D2-FULL-39-29 > CAIOVX01 > CAIOVX01. The sequence continues at coordinate 6,865 of CAIWWK010000042.1, read as the reverse complement.
ACCGAAGTTCGCCGAACCGGCAGAAGCTATGCGGATATCAGCGCCTTTGTTTTCCGCCGCAAGCTGTTTCGCCACGTCATAAAGTTTCTTTTCCTGGCTGTAGGCTTCCCTTTTCAGGCCGATCATCAGCTGGGCTTCGCCAGGGCCCGTGTTTCCTCCGCCGGCCGCCATTCTTGCAACCTGGCTGCTCGTCCCGATATTTGAAGAAAGTCTTTCTATTCCGGGCACTTCCGACATAAACCTGCTTTCCACTCTTTTTACAAGCGCTTCCGTTGATTCTAGCGTGGCGCCTTTCTGCTGCTTTATTGCCACCTGGTAACTTCCCGCGATGAACTTGGGCAGGAAGTCTGTTTTTATGAAAACCCCTCCCAGGATGACCGTGAAAACAACGACCGCCATCACCATCAGCGCAAATTTGCCCTTGTTTTCCAGCGTCCAGGTGAGCCACCTGCCATAGGTCTTCTTCAGTTTTTCAAACGCGCTATTCTTGCTGGCGTCATATTTGTCCATGCCTTTCGCGAAAAGTTTTGAAGCTATCATGGGAACTATGGTGAAAGCGACGACCAGAGAGCCGAGCATGGCGAAAAAGACCGTGAGAGCAAACTGTTTGAAGAGCTGCACTGCAAGCCCCTGCGCGAACACTATAGGCAGAAGCACAATGACGGTGACTATAGTGGAAGATACCACGGGTATCGCGACCTCGTTGGTCCCAAGCACCGCTGCGCTGACCGAATCTTCTCCAAGCTGCTTTCTCCGGAAGATATTTTCCATCACGACGACGGAGTCGTCAACCAATCGCCCGAGAGCGATTACCAGGCCTCCGAGAGTCATGATGTTTATCGTCGAGCCTGCGAAATACATTGAGGTGAACGCGAGGAAAAGCGAGATGGGTATCGCGATGGTAATTACCAGCGTCGGGCGGATCCTTCCCAGGAAAGCAAAAATGATAAGAGCCGCGAAGAACGCGCCGTAAAGGGCGCTCCTGGCAAGCGCGCCGATGGAATCAGTGACTATCTGCGCGGTATTGAACATTATTTTTATTTCCATACCATCGGGCAGTTCCTTCTGGACGGCCTTAATGGTCTTCTGAACGTTCCTTTCCACATCCACGGTGTTCGCGTCGTTTTCTTTGGTCACGATGACGCTTATGCCGGGAGAGCCGTCGCTTCTCGCCTTGCCGACTTCATCTTCATAATCATCCTTTATTTTCGCGACATCCTTCAGATAAACAGGAACGCCGTTCTTGCTCCCAACAATTATCTTTCCGATGCTCTCCGGGTTCTGAAACTCTCCGATTGCCCGGACAAGAAATTCCTTCTGCGCGGAATCAGCCACCGACCCGGCAGAGACATTGAGATTTTCCATGCGTATCTTCGCCGCTATCTGGCTGAGCGAAATGGTATACGCAAGAAGTTTTCCCCTGTCGCAGTCAATCCTTATTTCCCTTTCCCTGCCGCCCATTGTATAAACGGTCGCCACACCCGGGGTTTTCTCAAGTTTCGGCTGAAAAACATCCTTGCCGAATTTATACATCTGCTGCGTGTCAGGCGAAACCGCGGCGCCCTGTTTCGGACGGACAGACATGACCACAACCGGTATTCCCGAAGTGTCGAGCTTGAAAACTATGGGGTCCTTGGAGCCGGTGGGCAGGTAATTTTTCACCTGTCCTACGCGATCCCTTATCTGGGCCGACGCGTTGTCCAGGTCGGTGCCGTAATTGAATTCGGCGCTTATTATGGAATAGCTTTCTATGGACTGCGATTTCGCGTTCTTTATGCCCGGAACGCTCCTTACCGCGGTCTCTAATATTTTAGTCACTGATTTTTCCACTTCTTCCGGCGCGACCCCGTCATATTCTGTAATCACCATAAGATTTGGAAAGGTGAAGGTCGGGAAAAGCTCTATCTTGAGGAATAACAGGCTCATCAAGCCAAGCACCACGAACATCAGCATAAGCATGATGCTGGTGATGGGCCTTTTTACTGAAAATTCTGAGATAGTCATTTATTACCTCTCTTTTTCGCGGATCTTAGTATTTTAGCGCTCCTGAATCTTTCACTCTCAAACCGTTCTGCAGCACGTTGAAATCGCTGGCCGCAATTTTTTCGCCGGCTACTACCCCGTTTGTGATCTGAACATCCGTGCCGTCGTCAAAACCGGTAACTACTGCCCTCTTTTCCGCGATGCCGTTCTTTATCGCGAAAACAAATACCTCTCCGGTCTTCATGATAACCGAGTCCCTCGGAATCACTACCCCCAGGGCTTTTCCGACTATAAGCGAAACATCCGCAGAAAGCCCCGCCTTTATCCTGCCCGCTTTGTTGTCGAGCAGTATCTCAACCTTGCTCGTGTGGCTCATTGAGTCGGCAGAAGGGCTAATCGTGGAAACTTTCCCGCGGAAAATCTCGCCGGGAAAAGCGTCAAGACTGATATCGGCATCCTGTCCGATCTTTACCCTGCCAATATCTTCTTCAACAATATTCACGACTATTTTTAATTTTGAAATATCCCCGACAGATACTATCGGGGTGGCCATAGCAGCGCCCGCAGATCCCGGAGTGACAGTGGTGCCGACATCCAGATACTTCTTTATGACTATTCCCTTTGCGGGGCTCTTCACGGGAGCCGCGGTGAAATCAAAACCCGGCTCATCCCTGTCTATGTAGGCGATAACATCGTCAACTTTAACGCGCGAGCCTTCTTCCACGGCAAATTTTGCTATTTTTCCCGGGGCCTTGGAGAAAACATTAACCATTTCGTAGGGAACAACCGCTCCAGAAAGGCGGATCTTGTCCGAAATCTCTCCCTGCCTGGCTTCGGCAGTAAAGACCGGAATTCCCTGAACCTGCACGGCCTGGGCCTCTTCGCTCTTCTTGCCGCAGCCTGTTGCCAGCGCAATGACCGCCAGCAGCATTATTGTTATTTTCCCGTACTTAACCATTTGCCCCTCCCTTTCTTTCTTTTATCATTTTAGTGTTTGCCCTTGATTTTACTCTGCCCGCTGCGCGTCCGCGCATCTGCGCATCTTAGCTTCTGCCCTTCCTACCTTCCCATCGCCTTCTTCAAATCATCCTTTGACACCGCGTAATCATAAAGCGCCTGCAGAAAATTTGTTTCTGCGGCAAGGAGACTAACTTCCGAATCCATCACATCAAGATTGGTTGAAAGCCCGTTATTATACCTTTCCTTCGCCACGCGCAAGCTTTCCTTTGCCATCTCAACATTTGCCTGCTGGGAAGCGATTACGCTTGCAGAGGAATTCAAGGTAAGGATGTCCGCCCTTACTTCCATTACTACTCCGTCGCGGAGCGAGTCCTTCCCTATCTTCGCCTGGTTTAGATTTCCCATTGCCTCATCATACCTTCCGCTTGTCGCAAAACCGTCAAACAACGGGATGGAGATCGTGGCCCCTGCGTCCCAGGAACCGTACCAGGTGCCGTCGTTCGGGGGCATCTGCTGCCCGCGGTTGTAATTGTAATTTGCCGTAAGGAAGATATTAGGACGGTAACCTGAGACAGCCATAGTCACGCCGGCTTCGGCCGCCTTTTCTCTGTATTCCATTTGTTTAAGCTCGGCGCGGTTTGAAAGCGCTTCCGCAATGGAGGCCTTTTCTTCGAATACTTCCCTGTTAAACCCGAGTTCTCCCTTAGGCTCAAAATCAGCGGTTTCTTTTGAACCCAGGCTCAGGTTAAAAGCCATCACGGAAAGCTTCAGCGCGTTCTGCGCGCGAGCGAGCTGGGGCTCGATATTTGCAAGCTGGACATTGCTCCTTAGAAGATCAAATTTTGAAGAGAGCCCCTGATCATACCGGTCCTGCACCGTCTTTACGTGCGCGGCCATTGAACGTTTGGTCTCGCTCATCACTTTAACGAGTTCCTTTGAGAGCAGAGCTGAATTAAAGTTCTTTTTAACTTCGAGCAGCGCGTCTCCGGCAATTTTCTTCTGATCTTCGAGCGCGGAGCGGTAATTATTCTCCGCGATCTCCACTCCCGCCTGCACTCTGCCCCAGGAAAAGAGCGTGTAGGACATGCCAAGTTTCCCCATATAGATATCGCCGATCCTGTCAGATGAGATGCTGAGTGAAAAAGGGAGGTAATCCCCGGTCGGCACGCCCACGCTGTTTAGCACAGGTATATTCATCGGTGTTCCGCCCGTGGAAAAATCCGAGAGCCCTGAGGTCCTGCTGTATATTCCCGTCGCCGAGAGCGAGGGCCAGAGCTGGGAACCCGCGGCTGTCAGCGTGCCCTGCGCGGCTTTCACTTTTTCTTTTACCGCGAGAATCTTTTGGTTGTGCTCCGATGCGTATTTCAGCGCGTCGTCAAGAGTGATATCGGAAGCCGCAAGCCCCGTTGCGAACAAGGCCGCAGCCAGTATGATCAGGAGCGTTTTCTTTATCATCTTCTTCTCCATTTTGCCGGAAACATCCTCCAGGACTGATGTAAAATTCTCCATTGCCGCGAGAAGTTTCTTCTTGTCTGTTTCATCCAGGATTGAAAGCATTCCGGTTATCTTTGCCTTGTGCTCTTCCAGGCATTTTTTCAGCAAGCCGCTTCCTTTCTCCGTAAGTTCCACAAGAACGACCCTTCTGTCTTTTTCGTCAAAACTCCTCTTCAGCAATCCTTCCTTTACAAAACGGTCGACCAGATGTGTCGCAGTCGGCAGCGGAATAGCCAGTTCGTGCGCGAGTTCGGACATTTTGAAGGAGGCCTTTTCATTGAAAAGGTAAAGCATCTTGGTTTCGTTGATGGACATGTCCGTCTCGCAGGACTCCGGGGCATCCGCTCCGAAAGCCCGCTGGTATTTCATCATGGATTTCATCATTGAACCTCTGACGCGTTCAATTCTTTCAAAAATGTCCGGCATTATTACCCCCGAAGATATACTTTCTTGTGAAATAGTTTCATTTGAAATTATACCACATTAAAATATATTGTCAATAGCGAAACGCGCCCGGTAGAGACAAGTCAAATACCTGTTGAAAACGCCATTCTCTTAAGTATAATAGACACTGTTTCAAAACGTTCTCATCATAGGAGACATATATGAAGGAAAGCGCTTTCGGCAGGCCTCTGAGGATAGGAATCATAGGTTCCGGACACCGCGGAGGAACCTACATAAATGAACTGACAAAGATACCGGAAGAAGCTGTTATTACAGCCGTCTGCGATACCAGCATGGAAAGAATGAACCTGCTCGCCGAGCGCTACAAGCTCGCGGAAGCAAAAAAACTGACCTCTCTTGATGAAATGCTGTCCGGAGATCTTGTTGACGCGGTAATTATAACCGTTCCCGACTCCTTCCACCGCTGGGCCGCGGAGAAATCCTTTGCCGCAGGAAAAGATGTAATGCTTGAAAAACCTCTGGCCCCGACTGCCGCAGACTGCCGCGCAATCCTTAAGGCGCACCGTAAATCCGGAAAACTTATGCAGGTCGGCTTTGTTCTGCGGAATGCAAATTTTTACCTAAAGGTCAAAGAGATCCTTGACGGAGGAACGCTGGGTCAGATTATGTTTATGCACGCGGCCGAGTATCTCGGCGTGCAGCACGGCACAAGTTTCATGACCAGGTGGCACCGCAAGAAAAAGAACGCCGGAACCTTCCTGCTCGCAAAGTGCTCGCACGATCTGGACATTTTAAACTGGCTCACCGGTTCAAAACCCGAAGCAGTTTCGAGTTTCGGCGGTACGGACTTTTTTGTGCCCGGACGCGGCGGCGCGAAATACTGCAGTGATTGTTCCAGGGCAGGCACCTGCCCCTACAAGGTTTCCTCAGAATATTATTTTATTAAGGATGAAAAGATTGCTCCGCGCAGCGACCTTTGCGCTTTCAACGACGACAAGGATGTGATAGACAATCAGGTGGTCATTCTTCAATACGCCAACAAAATCAGGGCAACTTTTGAACTCCAGCTTTTCCATCAGAAAGGCACGCGCCGCATCACCGTCGGCGGACAGAACGGCTATCTTGACGGCGATTTTGAAGAGAACAGGATTACGGTGAAATACAATAACGGGCGCAAGGATGAGATAGTCGAAATTAAGTCGGCGGATGAGTCCGGACACGGCGGCGGCGACCTGGCTTTCACAAGATCTTTCCTTGAAGCGATCCGCACACGCAAAACTTCCGGCGCGGGAGCCGAAGCGGGACTTGCGGCGAATGTTATAGCGGATGCGATAGAAAGGTCGCGATTAAAGATGAAAACGGTAAGAATAAACCAGAAAGAATACAAGATATAAAAGTTTAAAAAGTTTATAAAGTTTGTAAGGTTAAAAAGGTTTATAAGGTGTTAATAAGAGCAAGAGCCTCTTATACAGGGAGGCTCTTGTTTTTACTTTACAAACTTTATAAACCTTATAAACCTTATGAACTTTTTCAACTTTTGACTTCCCTATACATCCCCTTAAACACCGCCAAACTTGCCGCGCACACCACCGCTGCCGTAATTATTGCCGCGTCATAATTTCCGGTCAGGTCCTTGGACAGCCCTGCTATTATCGGGCCTGATAATCCGGCCGCGCCGTTGGTCAAAAACATATACCCGTAAATGGTTGTCAGATGCTTTACGCCGTATAGCCTGGAAACATTTGACGCGAAGGCTACGAGCGTGCAAGCGTACATCAGGCCGACAAGCCCCGCAAAGATAAAGAAAGTTGTCAACCCGCTCACCCAATATATTGAAGTAAAGAGGACCAGCGCCTGGGCGGCAAAAGAAATTGTTATTGAAAGTTCCTCGCCGATCTTCTGAATGATCCAGCCCCAGAGCAATCTCCCCGCCCCGTTGAAGGCGGAGATGAACATTACAGCAAACCCTGCGAGCTCAATATTCCTGCTCACTCCAATATTTTTCAGGCTGCTTATCACCATT
>CAIWWK010000041.1 GCA_903916325.1 Candidatus Firestoneibacteriota bacterium | reverse complement strand
TGAAAAAAAGATTGAAGAGCTCAAGAAGATGACGGAGAGCAAAGCCATAGATTTTTCCGATGAGATCAAAAAACTTGAGATCAAAGCGGAAAAAATGCGGAAAGAGATATATGAAAAACTCACTCCCTGGCAGAGGCAGCAGGTTGCCCGGCATATGCAAAGGCCCAGAACACTTGACTATATATCCAGAATATTCGAGGATTTCACTCCGCTTTCAGGCGACCGTCTTTTTAAGGATGATCCGGCAATAGTAGGCGGTCCCGCGATATTTGAAGGGCATACTGTAATGGTGCTCGGTACCCAGAAAGGTAAAGACACGAAAGACAGCATTCACCGTAATTTTGGAATGCCTAATCCTGAAGGCTACAGAAAGGCGCTGCGTTTGGTCAATATGGCCGCAAAATTCGGCTGGCCTGTAATATCTTTTGTAGACACTGCGGGAGCGTATCCGGGGCTTGGCGCGGAAGAAAGAGGGCAGGCAGAGGCAATTGCCAAAAATCTCAGGGATTGGAGCACTGCTGAAACCCAGATCATTATTGTTGTTCACGGAGAAGGCGGAAGCGGCGGCGCCATCGGTATAGGTGTCGGTGATAAAGTACTGATGCTTGAGAACGCGGTATACTCTGTAATTTCACCGGAGGGCTGCGCGGCAATACTTTGGAAAGATTCAAGCAAGGCTTCAAACGCTGCGGATGTGATAAAAATGACGGCTCACGACCTTCTTGAGCTCGGGGTCATTGATGAAATAGTAAAAGAACCCTCAGGCGGAGCGCACAGGAACTATGACAAAATAGCGGCAGAACTAAAGTCCTCACTTAGCCGGAATCTCGCGGAGCTTCGGCCGCTTGAAATGCATGATCTTGTTGAAAGGCGTTATAATAAATTCAGGAATATGGGCAAATTCCTGGAAATAACTGCTGAATCAGCAGGAGCTGGTAAAGCAGGATAGGCTAAGTGCCAATTGAAGGGATAATGTATGTGGAATTTCGCCCCCGTTGAACATCCTTCAACGGGCGGTTTTTTTGAGGCAAAATGTGTCTCTGGCAGGAAGGTGCATGTCAAAGCTAAATATAGCCGTACTGGTTTCCGGAAGCGGTTCTAACCTGCAGTGTATCATCGATGCCTGCGAAAGCGGCAGCATTGATGCGGCGGTTAAGATTGTTATTAGCGACAGGCAGGAAGCTTTAGGTCTTGAACGTGCGAAAAAGAAAGGTATAAGAGCGGAGTTTGTTGATTTTAAATCATTCAGCGGCAGGGAAGAGCACGAAAAGGCATGCTCGGCGCTCATTGATTCCGAGTGTTGCGGGCTAGTCTGTCTTGCCGGCTATATGCGACTGGTTACGGGATGGTTTGTCAGGAAATACCAGGGAAGAATCATGAATATTCACCCTGCTCTCCTGCCGGCGTTTCCCGGGGCACATGCGCACCGGGATGTCCTCGCGTATGGGGCAAAAGTATCAGGATGTACGGTGCACTTCGTTGACGAAGAGATGGACTCTGGTCCTATTATCATTCAGACTTCCGTGAAAGTACTTGAGAGTGACACTGAAGAAACTCTCGGTAAACGCGTTCTCGAACTGGAACATAAAGCGTACCTGGAGGCCATTAAACTCTTCTCGGAAGGAAGACTCGAGATTTCGGGAAGGAAAGTTAGAGTCAAATAGTCTTGCAAATCCTGCATTAATTATTAAAGGAGAGAGCATGAGCCATAACCCGCACTTAATCGAGATCAAGAGGGCTTTGATAAGCGTTTCAGATAAGACCGGCATAGTAGAACTTGCGCGGGATCTCAGAAAACACAAGGTGGAAATAATTTCAACCGGAGGCACGTCGAAAGCGCTCAAAGACGCCGGCATACCGGTTATGGATATTTCGGAAGTGACAGGTTTTCCGGAAATGCTGGACGGCAGGGTGAAGACATTGCATCCTAAGATTCACGGCGGACTGCTGGCGGTAAGGACCAATAAGGAACATATGGATACCATTGCGAACCATGACATAACTCCGATAGATATGGTAATCGTAAATCTGTATCCTTTCGAGAAGACAATTTCAAATCCTAACTGCAAGTTCGAGGACGCTATAGAGAATATTGATATTGGCGGGCCTTCTATGATCAGATCGGCGGCCAAGAACTTTCACGGAGTATGCGTGGTCGTAAGCCCTGCCTTTTATCCGGCAATAATAGGCGAGCTGGAAAAGACAGGCGGTTTTATCGGCCAGGAAACCAGGGACCGGATGATGATTGAGGTATTCAAGCAGACTTACGAGTATGATATGGCCATTTACAACTACTTCAGCAAACAGGTAACAAAAGAAGAAATGCCGGTAATGTATAATTGCTCGTACAAAAAGACACAGGGGTTAAGGTACGGAGAAAACCCTCACCAGAAAGCGAGTTTTTATGTTGACCGGCAGTCAAAGGAGCCCTCGGTCTCAAAAGCAAAACAGCTCCACGGCAAAGAACTCTCCTACAACAATATTATGGATACGAACGCCGCGGTTGAACTGGTTAAAGAATTTTCGGAGCCTGCGTGCGCGATTATCAAACACACCAATCCTTGCGGAACCGCAATCGGCAAGGATATTGACGAGGCTTTTAAAAAAGCCTTCGAAACCGATCCTTTGTCCGCTTTCGGCGGGATTATAGCGCTAAACAGAAAAGTCACAAAGGCAATTGCCGAGTATCTGTCGGGTAAATTCATCGAAGTAGTTGTCGCTCCTGAGTTTGAAAAGGCTGCGCTTGAAACCTTTGAGCTTAAGAAAAACATCCGTCTTCTTGTCATCGACGGGTTGGGGAAGAACGAAACCCGGGATGCCGATTATGATCTGCGAAAAGTAGTCGGCGGACTGCTGGTACAGGAAAGGGACCTGAAAGAGATTGACAGTTCGAATCTCTTGGTGGTGACGAAAAAGTCGCCTGTTGCTGATGAGCAGAAAGACATGCTCTTTGGCTGGAAGGTTTGCAAGCATGTGAAATCAAACGCAATAGTGATAGTAAAAGACGGAGTAACGCTTGGGGTGGGCGCCGGCCAGATGAACCGGGTCGGTTCGGTAAAAATTGCCGCTGAACAGGCAGGACCCAAAGCGAAGGGTGCTGTGCTCATTTCGGACGCGCTTTTCCCAAAACCGGACGGGGTGGAAGCGGCCGTGAAAGCCGGAATTTCTGCGATAATCCAAACAGGCGGCTCAATAAGCGACAAAGAAGTAATTGAAGCGGCCGATAAAGCCGGCATCTCCATGGTCTTTACGAATATCAGGCATTTCAAGCATTAAACATAATCGAACCGTGATTTAGATTGACAGGAATAAAATACTGCGGCTTGAATGCCGAGAGTATTTTGTTTCGGTTGGTAAAATTATCTTTCATGCCGAATTCATACCCGCCATGAATGGCGGGGTTTTCTTCGGCATAAAAGAAATAAAAGGAACTTAATGAAGAACATTCTTGAGCTTTCAAAAGCAGAACTTGAGAAGGAAATGACGGGCATGTCTGCCAAAAAATTCAACGCATCACAAATAATGGAGTGGATCTATATCAAGCACGCAGGGTCGTTCGAGGTGATGAGCAACCTGCCTCTTTCACTGCGGGAACTGCTAAAAAAGTATTTCGTTATGGAAAAGCCATCGGTAGAGAAGAAGCTGGTCTCGGCGTCGAAGGACACCATAAAATATCTCTTGAAATGCTCTGACGGTGTCCTTATAGAGTCTGTGCTTATGAAGCATATCGACAGGGACACGGTTTGTCTTTCCTCTCAGGCCGGCTGCGCTTACGGATGCGCCATGTGCGCGACCGGGAGCATGGGTTTTAAAAGAAACCTTACCGCGGCTGAAATCACGGGGCAGGTCTTTGCGTCGTTGCCTGACATGGATAGCGGCGAATACAGCGGAAAATTCAACGTGGTTTTTATGGGCATGGGCGAGCCGCTTGCAAATTACGACAATTTCAAGAAAGCGGCCGGAGTGCTGACAGAGAAGAAAGCGTTCGGCATATCGGCGCGCCGCATAACCGTTTCAACCTGCGGGGTAGTCCCCGGCATAGAGAACATGATACGGGATGGCCTGCGGTTCAACCTGTCGGTTTCTCTGCACGCGGTTAACGACAGGGTCAGGGACATGCTTGTCCCGGTCAACAAGAAATACAGGCTTGAAAAACTCTTTACGGCATGCGCGAAATATTTTGCTTTTAATCCGGACCCTGTAACTTTTGAGTATGTTATGATTAAAAGCGTAAACGACAGGGAAGAAGATCTTAAAGAACTTATCTGTATCATCAGCGACTTGAATATTGATTGCAAGGTTAACCTTATACCGTATAACCGTATCAACATAAAAGAATTCTCTGCCAGCTCGCAAAAGACCTTAGATCTGTGGCGTGAGACTCTTGAAAAAGAAGGCGTCATCTGCTCAGTCCGCAGGGAAATGGGATCTGACATAAACGCAGCCTGCGGCCAGCTCGCCGGAGGCGGCGTTTGAGCGACAAAATTAAAAAAGTAATCGTGTTCACGTGCATTGTGCTTCTGACAGGTTACCTGACTATGGTTTTTATAATCCGCGGCAAGCAGGTTATGGTACCTGATATTAAAGGCCTTATGCTGTTGAACGCAAAACAAACCTGTTCGGCAAACGGACTATACCTTGAGGAAAGAGGAAGGATTTATGACGAGAATCTGCCGGAGGGATCTGTTACGGCGCAGGAACCGCTGCCGGGAGAATATGTAAAGAAAGGCCGGCGCATCTTTGTAGCCGTCTCCAGCGGACTCAAAATGATAAGCGTGCCGGACCTCAAAGACCAGAACTTAAGACAGGCCGGAATTCTCCTTTCGCAATCCGGCCTAAAGATGGGGAGCTTACAGGCGGAAGTATACTCAAAGGATTCGCCTAAAGGGTGCGTGCTTGCGCAGAATCCTCCTCCAAACCTTGATGTAAAGAGAAACACGGGAGTGGAAGTACTGGTCAGCCTCGGTGAGCGCGACCGTTATTATGTGATGCCAAATCTGATAGGCTGTCAGATTGCGGTTGTCAGGAAAGCCCTATACGCCGCAAAGCTTTTGACCGCAAAGATTGTTTATGAGGAAGATACTGCTTCCGGAAAGGATTGTGTAATCAGGCAGAACCCTCAGCCCGGAGAGGAAGTGAAAAACGGAGCGTTGGTATCACTCACCGTTAACGGAAAAGCAGGGGCTAACCGGTACCGACAGGCGACTCTCAAGTTCAAGGTCCCGCGGGGCGGCCTGCTTGAAAAACGTGTAAAGATAAGTGTTATGGATAACGACGGGTTAAGGGATATTTGCAATGAGATATTGAGGAGCGGTTCCGTTCTCGAGAAGCCAATGAAGCTGAATGGAGAAGCATTGGTTAGAATATATATCAATAATGAGTTGAATAGGGAAGAAAAATATGATTAAAATAGCTCCTTCCATACTTGCTTCGGATTACCTTAACCTTGCGGCAGAAATACGCCGGGCAGAGGACGCCGGCGCTGACTGGCTGCATGTGGATGTAATGGACGGAGTCTTTGTCCCCAACATAAGTTTCGGGTCAGGACTGGTTCAGGCTATCAGGTCAAAAACAAAGAGTTTCATAGATGTGCACCTGATGATAGTAAACCCGGAGAAACACATCAAGGCGTTCAGCGATGCTGGCGCGGATAATATTACCGTCCATGCGGAAACCGCTGAGTCGCTCTCCCGAACTGCAGCGATGATAAAGGCTCTCGGAAGAACAGCCGGTGTTTCCATAAATCCGGGGACTCCTCTTGAAAAGATAGCGGGATGTTTGGATAGTTTTGATCTTGTGCTTTTAATGTCTGTAAACCCTGGGTTTGGCGGACAAGAATTTATGGGAAGCACGCTTGGCAAAGTAAAAGAACTAAAAATAATTATT
>CAIWWK010000040.1 GCA_903916325.1 Candidatus Firestoneibacteriota bacterium | reverse complement strand
AAGGTTCCAATAACCGAGGCCGCCATACAGCCGGTCCCAACCGCCTTTGCCATCATCTCATGCCCGTTCTTTACAATATATGTGCCGCTTGCGCCGCAAACAATATCCTCTTTTCCGGTAATCACAACGGTACAGTTTCTCTCTCTCGCGAGTTTTGCCGCGGTTGAGGCAAGGTCGCATTTTACCTCAGTGGAATCTACGCCTTTGGTCTTCACATCCAGGCCTGTAATCCTGGCTATCTCCGAAGCGTTTCCCTTTATTATGTCAATCCTGCTCCCGTCAAGCAATTTCGCGCAACTCTCATCCCTGTATTTTGTCGACCCCGCCCCGCAGACATCGAGAACCACGGGGATGCCTTTCTTATTCGCGCTTTTCGCGGCAAGGAGCATCGCATCTATCACTTCGGGTGTCAGCGTTCCTATGTTTAATACCAGCGCCGAGGCTATGCCGGCCATATCAGCCGCCTCTTCTTTCGCGTGGGCCATTACGGGGGAAGCCCCGAAGGCCTTGACTATATCGGCGCAGGCAGCGATGGTCACCCAGTTGGTGATGTGGTGAATGACGGGTTGTTGTTTTCTTACTCTATCCAGTAAGATTGCGGCCATATCCTTGTTCATAAATCCTCCTCTAAAAAGAAAAAGCCTGCGCAATTAAGCGTAGGCCTGCTGATCATTTCCCTACGCCGGCATTATCCGGATCAGGTTCCGTCCGCGGGCTCGCGCCTACAGGACAAAGGTAATCCGCTTTTCGCGGAACTCTCAGGCCGCTTACGGCCTCCCTCACACTTCAATTATATCCGAAACCATTGAATCGGGCAATACTTAAATATTAACCTTCAAAGAGACGCGGTGATTGTTTCCCAGGTCTCCGAACATTATCAGCGCGTAATCCACATAAATCCCTCCGAAACCTATGCCGGCTCCGGCGGAAAGGCCTGAAAGGCTTCCGGTTCCCGCGCTCTTATAGCCCGCGCGAAGAGCCGCCGAAGTTGAACCGCCAAGTGAAACGGCGTATTCTGCGCCCGCGGAATACCCTAAACTGCCGCCGGAAGGAATATTTATGTCGCCCTCAACGCTCAAACTTTTGCCTGCCTTAAAAAGCAGGCCTGCCATAACATTCACCGGAAGGTTCTCCGAAAGAGAATTGTATTTTAGCTGCAGCCCCAGATTCTGGACGGCCGCTCCGAGAACAAGGCTGTTTCCGAGCGAATACCTGACGCCGAGATCGGCTGCGAAAGCGGTTGAAGCCGTTCCGTCAATGGTGCTTCCGATGTATTTGAGGCTTACCCCAAGCGGGAATCCGTTCGCGAGGTCCAGAGCGTAGCAGAACGCCACGGACATATCTGAATTGGAATAGGTCCCCACTTTAAGCCCCGTATTGTCAACTTTGTTGATGTCCCCGGACAGGAAATAGTTCACCAGAATCCCCGCGGAACTTCCTTTTGACAACTGAAACACCTGGCCTGCGGTCTCAAGAGAGGTGTCAGCCGCCCAGATAGTGTGCGAGAAAAGAGCTTCCCCGCGGGCGCCCGCGATGCCTGCAGGATTCCAATATATGGCTTCCGCGCCGGTTGAACCGGAAACAGCGGCGTCGCCCATACCGGCGGCTCTTGCGCCTGTGCTTATATTCAGGAAATCCCCGGCCGAGCTTCCGGCTCCCGAAGCCATTGCCCCCGCCGCGATGAAACAGGCAAGGATTATATATGAAATTTTTTTACACATGCTCACCTCACCACCGAGAATTTTCCGGTCTTCTTGTTCCCGGCCGTGTCGGTAATAATGTAGAAATACAATCCGCTGGCAAGTTTGTCGCCTGAGGAATTGGTTACATTCCAGTTTACCAGCCCGCTGCCTGTATCAGCCAGTTCCGCGGCCAGCGCCCCGGAAACAGTGAAGACCTTAATCCTGGCTCCTGAGGTCAACCCCGCGAAGGTCATTACGGTTGAATCAAACGCGCCTCCGCTTCCCGGCCTGAAGGGATTAGGATATACCGTCACATTGTCAAGCGTTGCGGAAGGCGCGAGTTGCAGTATGGCGTACTTTGAGAAATGCGTGGTCAAGGCCATAAGTATATTGTTATTGGCGTCCCGCGTGGTCGTGAGCACCACCCACCGCAGGTTCACCTCGTCATACCAGCCGATAACCAGTTTTCCCTCGTCAAAGCCGACCATATCAGCGTCGCTGTAATTGAAAGTAAGCGTCATGGTCCTGGCGGAGGTGGAGCTTCCGCCTGTCAGCGTTATCTCAATGCCAACCGCGGTCTCGGAAACATTTAACTGCCCGGTATCCGGCACAGACGGAAGCTGTGTCGCGACTATAGTTACATTCTGCGAGAAAGCTCCGGTTGGAACATCTACTTTAATTTCTCCCTTTGGCAGCATGAAAGATATGTCATTGTCTTTTGTATTGTCAACAGAATAGCCCTTGTTTCCTATGAAGTTCTTGCTCGAAAGGTCCGCCGTGAGGTTTGTAACGGATGTCGTTGCCGGCATAAAGACATAACCGCCAAGCGCCGGCGTTATGGAATAATCTCCCCCGTTAAGCAGGCCCGTAAAAGCATAAGCACCGTTCGTCGCGGTTACCGTGCAAGTGCCTGTCTGACCGGCTGATCCGGTGAGGCTTAGCGTAACGCCTGTT
>CAIWWK010000039.1 GCA_903916325.1 Candidatus Firestoneibacteriota bacterium | reverse complement strand
CATTATTTTTTATGGAAACTTCGGATATGCTCATATTATTTATCCCCTTCAGGCAGTTGATTTGTAGATGCTAAGACATCAGTCCAGGCCGAGAAGACCATATAGCGGGTCTTATCAAAAGACCTCTTTGTTGACTGCAGAGTGTTAAAAGCCTGCAACACATCAAGATTTGTAACTAGTCCGTAAATATAATCCTGTTTCTGGACCTCGTAATTCTTTTTCGTGATAGAAAGGGCGTTTTCCAGTGAATCAACCTGGCCTTTCAGGCTGACATAATTCTTATACGCGGTCTTGATCTCGGTGATATCCTGTCTCATTTGCTTGTCCAAATCAAGTTCTGATTCCTTAAGTTTTGCTTCAGCCCCGAAAATCCTTGAGGATGTAAGGTCTCCGTTAAACAGGTTCAGGTTAATTCCGATGCCTGCGTCCCAATAAATATCATGGTTGGAGCCGGTTCTGTAGGGATAGAAATCCCCGAAAAGGCTGAGCTGCGGCGCGTTAGCCGCTGCTTCTGCCTTGATAAGCTGGCGGTTCACCTCAATATTTGCGTTGAAATACCCGATATCCGGACGGTTTTTCACAAGCTCAAGATAGTATCCCAGTTTACCTTTCGGCTGAGGCAGCGAGGCGCCGACATCAGTAAGCTTCGTCTCGCTCTTCAAGCCGGTGAGAAAAGCAAAAAGCTCGCGCGAGCTTTCCAGATTTCCCTCTATTGTTTTAAGTTCCGACTGCTGAACTGCCTGCTGGGACTGGGCCATCAGAACTTCGCTCTGCTTTGATTTCCCGATATCAACTCGTTTTCTCAGTTCAGTGATTATTTCATCAGTCTGCCCTATAATAAATTTCAAGTTTTTTATATCCTGCTCTGTCATTAGTATCTGGCTGTAGGCGTGAGAGACCGCGGAAAATAGCGCCACCCTGGAAGCCTTCTGGGACAGCTCATTGGCCAGTTTGCCTGACTGTGCTGCGGCAAGAGAAGCCTCAGATTTCCCGCCCTGATATATAGGCTGGACGGCGTTCAGGCCGAAACTTGCAGCGCCTGCCACTCCGGAGAAGTTCCCCGGATCGCCGAGTCCCAAGGAAACGCCCGCCGTAAGCGACGGAGCAAACGCGGATTTTGCCTGGTTCACCAGGGATTCATATTGTTTCCTCTGGCTTTCTTCTATTGGTATAACCTCTGTCTTTTTGATTGCCGCGCTGTAAGCGCCGCGAAGATCCACTGCTTCGTCTTTTGCCATAGCAGGCACCGAAATGAAAGCAACCAGCGCCAGCACAACCGCATTTTTTGCAATAGTCATCTGTTCATCGCCCCCGAAAGTATTTCTATCCCTTCATAGATTTTTTTGAGATCCTTGCCGGACAGGCTGCTCAACTTTCCATCCATATCCTTCATGACCTGCACGCTTATTTTTCCGTATCTTTCTTTTCCGGCTTCCGTAAGTTTTATGTACGCTTCCCGCTTGTCTTCTTTTCTTATTTCTTTTTTTACAAGCCCCTTGCTTTCCATCCCGCGCACAGCCTTGGACATGGTGGTCTTATCCACTCCTATCCATTCCGCTAGCTGTTTATTAGTGAGGCTGACGGCCGAAAGCCGGGCCAATGTTCTAAACTGCAGAACACTGAAATCCGGACTGGCGGCCTTGCGCATTTCTTTCCTGATCTCGCCCATGATAAGCGGAACTTTTTTGACCACAAGCGAGCTAATTAGTTGGCTTTGCATACCAAATGATAATACTAGGCGGGAATTGCATAGTCAATCATTTTTTTACCGGCGCTTTCACGGAAAAACGGCCGTCTTAAAAATGAATATTCAGCTGAAGTTTCAGCTTATTGTTATATTCGTTTATCTTCCCCTGCGTGTATTGCAGGTCATTAAAATGCAGCAGAGGGTCGGTTTTCATCCTTTCAAGGCTCGCAGCCTCATCATTGGAACTCTCAACACCAAAAACACCCAGAATAAACAGCAGCGCTCCGCCAACGAGCAAAATAGAATTCAACTGGTTGTAGCTGTAATACTTGCTTCCGGTTACAGAATCCGCGTTCTCCTGAAAAGGTATCGCTGAAACCAGCATAGAAGCAGCTCCCGTAATGCCGGTCAAAGAGTAACAACCGGCAGCATCCTGGTCTTCTTTAATTTTATTGTTTATGTCCTTCTCCAATCCGGCGGCCCGCTCAGCGTCGACAAGTTTCATAAACTCAAGGTCTGTTATGCCGGTACCTCCTTTCAACACTTCCCATTCCTGCCTCGGCTGAAGAGTTACCGCATAAATTCTTTCCGGATAGCGGTAGTATCCCCTATACCTTGTGCCGATTCTTTCTACAGACTGCTTGTAAACTTCCACCTGCTTAATGGATAATTTGCCGGATTCAAATTTATCAGCCGTGTCCTTTGCTGCTCCGGCGGGAACCGATCCGTTCGAAGCTGTTGAGACGGAACTGCCGGTGTCTATCTTTTTGATGCCGGAAATATCCAGTTGCTTGATTCCCGAATCCGTCTTGATATATATTTTAGCGCCTTCCTCTTTCTGAATTTCGCCTTTGACAACCATGCCGTCCTTAAGTTCAATCAAATCGGCAAGACAGGGTATTGAAGACAGAAGCATGCAAAACCCGCAAAAAACCGCTATAAGCGTTCTCATCTAAATCTCCTTTTCCGGCTCCTGCTATTTACCATAAAGAGCTTGCAGCTGTTTTAATTTCGGAAAATCCGGATAGAGCTCGCCATTAGGGCCGAGGAAACCTTTATCGGTCCTCTTCAGAGCGACCTGCACAATCGCCCCGGCGTAATTCTTGACATTCACGATTATAGTCTCATCGGAGGAATCCGGAGAAACTGATATAGGAGCCTGCGACGGGGAAACAGCCTCAATGGGCGCGGGAACGGATTCTTTTTCCGGAACCGGGGACGCCGCCCGGATGGAAGCCTTTATCGGGGACGGCACTATTTTGAACCCGCCGGCTGTCTGAATGTAATAAATCCCGCTATCAGCGTAATAAGTTACGCCGTTGATAGTTACCGGATTGAAATCCTCAGGAATAGTATTAACTACCGCTCCTAACGGCGGATTGACAATAACATATTCAGAACCGGCCAGGCTGTAATAAAGTCCGTCGTAATAATAGTACCTTGTATCTCCTAAAGAGAACCAATAGCAACCGTAGGGAATAGACCTTATATGCAGGCCAAACCCGGGATGGTCGTAATACCTATAATAGCGCCTGTCGAACCCCGGGGATCTGTCAAATCTGTCGGAGCGGTCGCCTGCGTAAAGCAGACAGGTGCCGGAAAATACCGTTGAAATCAACCCTATTAAAGCTATTTTTGTCAATTTGGCACGCATATGACCTCCAAATCCCAATTACCTTTTCTAAAAGATTAGACCCTGCAAAACTTTAGAATGTTCCAAAAAAAAGCCCGGTCTCCATAAACAGAGACCGGGCTTAGTTCCTATTCACACTCCGGTCTTTAGGGCTGATCCTGGAATAGCCAAGTGGAAAGATAGCGTTCTCCCGTATCCGGGAGCACAACAACTATTGTCTTTCCTTTGCTCTCAGGCCTCTCCGCGACCTGCAGTGCCGCCCAGAGGGCTGCTCCGCTGGAGATCCCGACAAGGATGCCCTCTTCTTTTGCCAGCCTTCTCGCGATAATTCCGGCATCCTCATTCCCAACTTGAATTATCTCGTCGACTGTCTTGCCGTTAAAAACTCCGGGAATAAACCCCGCGCCAATCCCCTGTATTTTGTGAGGACCCGGCTTTCCGCCGGATAGCACAGGTGAATCCTTCGGTTCAACAGCAATAATTTTCACGCCCGGAATCTTTTTCTTCAAAACCTCTCCGACGCCGGTTACAGTCCCGCCGGTCCCGACCCCGGCTATAAAGATGTCTACTTTTGCGTCCGTATCCCTGATTATTTCCTCGGCGGTCGTCTTCCTGTGTATCTCCGGGTTTGCCTGGTTGTTAAACTGCTGGGGCACGAAACTATTGGGAGTGGATGCGGCAAGATCGTCGGCTTTCGCGATTGCGCCTTTCATTCCCTTGCTTCCTTCGGTAAGCACCACCTCGGCTCCAAGTATTTTCAGCAGCTGCCTTCTCTCCACGCTCATCGTTTCGGGCATGGTGAGTATCAGTTTATAGCCTTTTGCCGCGGCTGTGAATGCCAGAGCAATACCGGTGTTGCCGCTTGTCGGCTCGATTATCACCGAGTTCCGGTTCAGCAGCCCTTTCTTCTCGGCGTCCTCTATCAAAGCCACTCCAATCCTGTCCTTCACGCTGGAAAGCGGATTGAAAGACTCCAGCTTTACCAGTATGGTTGCCGCCTTTGTCTTCTGCAGGCGGTTTATCTTAACCAGCGGCGTATTTCCTACAGTCTTTGTTATATCTTCAAATATTCTCGCCATAGTATTCTCCCGTTATCGGATTTTTCAAAGTTACTTCGCAGCCTTTTCGAGCGCCTGCTCGAGATCTGCAATGATATCCGTGACATTCTCAATACCTATTGAGAGCCTGATGAAGTCCGGCGTCACGCCGGTAGCCAGTTGCTCAGCCGCGGAAAGCTGCTGGTGAGTCGTGGTCGCCGGGTGGATTGCCAGAGATTTCGCATCGCCGACATTTGCCAGGTGCGAAACAAGCTGGAGCGAATTGATGAATTTCTTGCCGGCTTCAAGGCCGCCTTTGATCCCAAAACCTATTATCGCGCCTGCCCCTTTCTTGAGGTACTTTTCCGCGCGCGCTTTTTCCGGGCTGGTCGCAAGGCCGGGATAGTTAACCCAGCCGACCTTGGGATTCTTCTCAAGGTACTGTGCGACAGCCAGGGCGTTCTCCGCGTGACGCGGGAGACGCAGGTGCAGGGTTTCAAGCCCCTGCAGAAATAAGAACGAGTTAAACGGCGAAAGCGCGGGCCCCAGGTCGCGGAGCAGCACAACGCGCGCCTTTATAATGTATGCGATATTGCCGATTGGCTTAAGCGCTTCGACAAATTTAAGCCCGTGGTAGCTGGGATCCGGATCCGCAATGAGCGGAAATTTGCCGTTGGTCCAGTCAAACTTTCCGGAATCAACTATAAGCCCGCCGAGCGAAGTACCGTGCCCGCCGATGAACTTTGTCGCGGAATAAACGACTATGTCCGCCCCGAAGTCGATTGGACGCACAAGGTACGGAGAGACCGTGTTGTCAACGACCAGCGGGATGCCGTGCTTGTGCGCGACTTTCGCTATGCCTTCTATATCAGCTACATCAAGTTTCGGGTTGCCGATGGATTCCGCGTAAACCGCCTTGGTCTTAGGCGTGATGGCTTTTTCAATTGCCTCGAGGTCATTTGATTTTACAAACTTAACCTTTATGCCAAACTTCGCGAAAGTATAATGGAAAAGGTTATAAGTCCCGCCATAGAGATTATCGGCCGAGACTATCTCGTCTCCTGCTTGCGCTATATTGAGGAGCGCGAGCGAGATCGCCGATGAACCGCTAGCCACGGCAAGCGCTCCGACGCCGCCGTCAAGAAGGGCTATCCTTTTTTCCAGTACATCCGTAGTCGGGTTCATAAGGCGTGTATATATATTGCCGAACTCCGTAAGTCCGAAAAGACGGGCCGCGTGGTCCGTATCCTTGAACTGATATGATGTGGTCTGATATATAGGTACCGCCCTTGAGCCGGTTGTCGGGTCCGGTTCCTGCCCGCCGTGCAATGCAAGTGTCTCTATAGTCAATTTCGTGTCGATTTTGCTCATTGTGTTATCTCCTTTGCCGCTGAATTTTTTTTGATTTCCGTAAAGTCGACAGACATAGTAGACTTTTGGTTTAAAAAAAACTTTCTATATCGCGTAATTAACTGCTTCGTTGCTTTGCGCTTTAACTCTGTCAACAAGATCCTGATATGTTGTCTTGTCAACCACTTCATTTATCTTTTCCCTCACCTCCTGCCACACGCTTTTAAGCACGCAGCCGTTTTCAAAATCACATTTTGTATAACAAGACTTGCTTACACAAGTTATCGGAGATGTCGGGCCTTCTATAAGCCTTACTATTTCTCCGAGAGTTATCGCGGAAGGCGCCTTCGCCAGCCAAACCCCGCCCTTGGGCCCTCTCACCGTATTAATGTATCTTGCGTTCTTGAGCAGGGTAATTATCTGTTCTAGATACCTTTCCGGAATATCCTGGCGCTTGGCGATATCCTTAATCTGGGTCACTCCCTTTCCATATGTAAGGGAAAGATCCAAGATTATCTTTGTCGCGTAGTCGCCTTTAAATGTTATTTTCATTTTTCCTTTCACTACTTTGTCTATCGTCTTACTTGTTTTAGCAAAACTTCTATTTTTTGTCAAGTTATTTTTTTATATTAAAGGCGTGTTAACACAGAAACCATTGCCAGGACGTTCTTTTTAATTGCACTTTTTTTACTTTCTGGTTCACCGCGATAATAAAAATAGGCCGCCGGTTAATTTCGGAGCCCGGCGGCCCATGAAGAAGGAGTGCTTGTTCCAATTAACATCAAACAGGAGGCGGAACAAGCCCAAGGCAAAGCCTGCGGTTGGCCTGAATGTTCTCTTATATTCTTGTAAAGTTAGTAGCTTAAGACAGGAAAAAGTTCACAGCGTTATGAATAAATTGCGCAGCTCAGAGGGCTTGCAGGAGAACTTTTACTTAAACTTTTTCAGCAATTCCACGTATTCCGCCGAAGTGAGCACTCCATCCCGGTAGGCTTCTTTAGCTTCATCGGCGGTCTTGATATCTGCTGCATTTATCTTCTCTTTTTTTGGTTCTTCTCCTTCGAATCCGAATATTTGCATCCTTCCGATGCCGCCCCAATAGCAATACGCAGTACCGGGAAACACCTGATTAAGCTTGATCCTTATGGTATCTGTCTTGAATTTTTCCTTAAGAGTCAGGGAATAAAGCGTGTTCTCGGAATAGGTATTTACGGTCTTTATTTCTTTATACACCGGATCGATGCAGAGTATTTCAAAGTTGTACAGCCCGGGGTACTCTTTAGCGTCAAGCCCTCCCCTCGTGAACTTATACTTGGCCAAATCAAAGACAATTTTTGTGACCGTGTAGACCTTCGGCAGGATTATATCCAGATGAACATCCGATTTAACGCTCAGGAACTTTTCCATCTTCCAGCCATTATTCGCGGCTGACAGGTTTACTGCGTCATATTTTATATCCTTAAGCGTGTCAAGCCTTATTTCCTTTGCTGAGAGCAGCCCGGCAAAAAGCACGACAAGAAGAAACCCTGTGTTTTTCATCCCCCCCCCCTTCGCACAAACAACCCGTACAACCAATTATCCTTGCAAATTAGAGTATTATTTTCAAGCAAAAAGAATCGCTTGTAATGCAGTGTAATATCTAATAAAATTAGCCATGTTCAGAACCCGTTTCAAAAAAGAGATAGTCGCCGAGTTCCTTCCGCCTTCCCACCACGGGCGGAAACAGAAAATCATAATTCTCTGCGACGGAATGCCTTCCATGCCGCGGAAACAACCGCTTGCCGAATTCCTCGCTTCAAAAGGATTCTGGGTAATATACCCCAGGTACCGCGGGTCGTGGGAGAGCGGCGGTGAATTCATGAAGTTCTCTCCAGATAGAGATATCTCCGCTATCATTGACGAGCTTCCCAAAGGCCTGACAGAAGCGGCTTTCGGTAATAAATGGAAATTATCGCCGGAAGAGATATTTGTTTTCGGAGGAAGTTTCGGCGGAACAACAGCCCTGCTTGCTTCACTTGATCAGCGCGTAAAAAAGGTCATTGCGAATTGCGCAGTCGTTGACTGGGCTATCCTGCCGGAGGAACAGAAGAAAGAAACTTCCAATAAGAGTTACGCGGCATACATTAAAGAGGCCTTCGGTAACGGCTACCGCCTGCCGGAGAAGAACTGGAAGAAACTTTTTAGCGGAAAATTCTTCAATCCCGCCGATCGCGCGGACGAGTTAAACCCTTCAAAGATAATGATGTTTCACGCCAAGGACGATCCCTATATTCCCTACAAAGGCGTAAAACGTTTCGCGGACGCCGCGGGCATCAAACTCAACACGCTGACGCGGGGCGGGCACATCAGCACGGAATACATAATACGCAAGTACTGGCCCAAGATAAAAACATTCATAGGCGGCAACAACAATTAACCGCCAAAAGGAGCTTAAGATGAAACTGCTCAAACTTGTAATGCTGGCCACGGTGATTCTTTCCGCAAATCTCTGTTTTGGAGAGAAACTTTCCTGGACAGGCTGGCACGGACCAAACCACAACAATATCTCTGCCGAGAAGAACCTGCTCAAAGACTGGCCT
>CAIWWK010000038.1 GCA_903916325.1 Candidatus Firestoneibacteriota bacterium | reverse complement strand
GCTGTTGCCGGGTTCATCGATTCCAAAATAAAATATTTCCACTTTTTCGCCGTACTTATCCTTAACCTGCTTGTTAAAGCGCTCTATCATCTTGCGCCCTTCGGAAACAAAGACAGGAGAATGCAATTTTGTTTTCAGCGCGTCAGCTATCGCGTGTGAAAGCGGCTGTGCATAGATTAAAAAACTGCCATTCAGTCCTTTATTTAACGCAAGATCGGCATCTTCTTCAAACCCCTTAAAATCTATTCCCTCCGCGGACACCTGCAGGTTCCTTAAACCTATATCGTAGCCGTAGACCCCGTGCTCTTTAAGGCTTTTTACGAAATTATCGTTCCTGATATTCGGGTCATCAAAAAACCACATATTGAAATTCTTCGGGGACGCGAGTTTGATCGGAAGGACTTCTATTTCGACCGGCACGCTTGCCGCCGCGCTGTTCGCCGGAACAAACTCTATCGTGCCCTTATAAAGACCCGGCTTGGCGTCCTCAGGAATCTTTACGGTTATCCACCACTCGCGCGTCGGACCGGCCTTTACCGCGCCCCAGAGTGTTTTCTCCCCGGCAAGAATATCCATAGTATCCTTCTTTTCCATAAGCCAGGGGTTCATGCGGAAGATATGCGGGCCGGTTCTTTTCGGCATATGCCAGACAGTCCGCGCTTCAAAGTTCTCAGGACCTATATTGTCCTTCCCGGAAGAAAGGCCGGAAGAGGAAACCTTTGCCGAGCGGAGGTCTTTCAAAGGATAAACCGAGAAGGTAAGAGGGATATACTCTCCGGGGCTGCCAAAGGACACGCACTTCAGTCCATCCTTTTCGGTGGGCACAGAGTTATGGAATATCATTTCGGAATAATTCCTGGAGAAGAGGATGTAACCCCTTTCATTCTCCACAGAGGTTGCCGCTCTTATGTTGTCTTTCTCCTCGCGGACATCCTCAACAAATTTGCCGGTTTTGATAATTATCCTTGTGGTTGTGTCCCGGTCTTTTCTTTTCTTGTCTATCTCTTCCTGTGACACGGAAGCAGAATAGGAAAAACCAGCAAAGGCGAGCAGAAGCGCGCAGATCAATACTTTTTTCATTTTTGCTCCTTTTTGAAAAGCGATACTTTTAATTTACCGGCGTCTACAAGAACCTTTTCCCCGGAATATAGCTCGGCTTCAATTATACGCGAATCTTTTCTCCAGCAGGCTTCCTTAAACGAGTCCCCGGACATTACCATCTTACCCTCATATTCCTCGTCTTCCGCGTATTGTTTAAGATACCCGACCCAAAGAGGATTAGGAGCGCCGCCGTCCAGGCTGGCGTAGATCCCAAAAATAGTATTACCATCTGAAGATATACCTGCCGAGATATAATACATAATCTTGTCCTGCGGCCCGAGGCTGTATTGTTTTATTTCCTTGTCTGCCGTATTCAACAGAAAGAGCCGTCCTCTTTTTATGAAGAAAACTTTGGAGAATTCGGCGTCCGCGGTCACGCTCTTGATAAAATCCTCTTCCGTGCCGTCATAAAGAACCGCGACCTTCCCGGTTGTATTATCCTTAAGTTCTATTTTGGACCCGCTCGCAATAATGGTTTTTCCCACGCCGGCTGGCTCCTTCGCCGCCACCGGCAGCGCCAAAACAACAAAACAACAAAGAATCAGGAAAAGCTGTTTACTCATTCTCATTCTCCAAGCGGAAGATTGATTTTTATTTTGTTCCTTTACGAAAGAGCGTATTTTTCCGGCTCTTCTTAAGAAGCGCCGCTTCCATATCGATTCCTCTTATTGGCGGAACGGCACCGCGGGCAAACCCTCACTATTATACAGATTACACTCCGGATTGTCACCCCAGCCGTAGCGCACCGCGGCCGGACTTGAGACCAGCCATCAGAGCATCCGACCCTCTTCCATCCGCTTCCACCCCCAATCATTTAGTTGTCTTAAATATCCCTTCAGCGGTTCCGGCATACAAAGAGTCCTTATCATCCATCGCAAGCGTGCGGACCTCATGTGAAACCAGGCCGCTGTTCATCTCCTTCCATTCTTTTGCATCTGTTGAATAGTATACACCCTTATTGGATGCCGCAAAAACCTTTGTCTTTGCCCTGTTAAGTAACAAATCAGAGACAACAACTCTTTTCGCCGGAAAAACCGGCTGGGCCCATTTGCCTCCGCCGAGATATTCAAAGAGTATGCCTCCCACACCCGCAAGAACTGTGCCCGCCGGTGTAGCCCCGACCGAAGTCGTATTACCTCCCCCGTTTGGCGGCCGACCTATCACCGTAAAACTCTGTCCGTTGTCGGAAGATATTTGCAGGTAGTTCTTCTCGGTGCCGGCAAGTATCTCCCCGCCGGGAGCCGTGTAGAGGTCTATTACCTGATCCATCAGAGGGGGCTTGCATGGAAGAAAAGTGTCCCCGTTATCGCTTGAAACGAATATCCCTTCACTTGTCTTCACGCCGGCCAAAATATTTTTATTCGCGGCAAGCGCGAGGGTTCTTACAAGAAGGTTTGTTTTAAGGTTGGATTTTGTCCAGGACTTGCCGTTTCCTTTCAAACGGTAGGCAGTTCCGTTTCCGGTCGCGGCGACCGGCTCACTGAGGCCGTTAATTATGAGAGCAGTGATATTGATATCTTCCAGGCCGGCGTTAGCGTTCTCCCAGCTTTTGGCACCCGCAGGCAGACAGAAGATTCCGCTCCCGTTTGAACAGGCGTAAACATCGCCCTTTGGGGTTATGGCTATTCCTGACGCCAGCACCGGCACTTTAAGCCCGGCGCTTGCTTTCCTGAAAGTTACCCCTCCGTCATCCGACCGGTAAACTCCGTTTGCCGCGACAAATATCGCGTCCCCGGAAGCAATAATCGCCCGGACTTCGCTTAAGCCCGAAAGCCCGGCGGTTACACCGGTCCAGCTAAGCCCTTTGTCCGAAGAAACATACAGCCCTCCATACCCGGTCTTTTTCCCGCTGCCCGCAAAGACTTTTTTCCCGCTGACCAAGACAGCGTTTATCTGCTCGTTTTTAATTCCGGAGTTCTCCCATAATCTGCCGTTATTAACGGAGCGGTAAATCCCACCCCCTCCGCCCCACGCGCCGAACCTTTCCCCCGCGTAAACTATTCCGCCCGTTTCATCCACGGCGATGCTCGCGACCTGAGGATAAGGCGGCTTGGTTGCGGGAGTCCAGCTCGTTCCGTTGTCCGCCGAGCTCACTACGCTGTTTGCGCCGAGGCCAAAACCCGCCGCCCAAATCTTGCCGGAAGCGCTTGCGGTAATGCTGTTCCATAACTGGCGGTTTACTTCTCCCGGGCATTCCCAGCGGGTTGCTCTGGTCGGCAGCCGCCAGATAAACCCGTACCATTCTCCGGCAAAAAGATCTCCTTTTTCATTAAAAACCAAAGAGGAGATCCAGGGAACATCCCAGGGATAGACTTTAGGAAGGTTGTAATTAATTTCCTGCCAGGAACCGGAGCCTTTGGAGAGTTTGAAAACGCCTGTGTTGGTTCCCGCAAAAACATCGCCTGATACAGGGCTTGACGCAATGGAGGTCAGATGAAGATTCAACAGGCCGGCGTTTACGGCGCTCCAGCTCTCTCCGCGGTCGGCTGATTTAAAAACGCCGCCGCCCGCCGTGCCCGCCCAGATTGTTCCGTTACTGCCGGCTGACAGGCCTGTCACCTGTCCGTCATAGAGCCCGGGAAGCGGTGCCCAATCCTGCGCGCCCGAGATTCCTACTATAAGAAATATGAGGAATATTGTTTTTTTTATCACAGCGCCTCACCGGCCGCTCCGACCGCTCCGCGGATTGCTGGTTGCTGATTGCTAATTACTGATTAAAAACTCACAGGTTCTGGAGCGTATCGCCCTCCGTCCTCTCCAGCCATCCATGCAGGCTCTTAAGCATCCGAGCATCTGACTCGCTGAGCCTCAGACCTTCTGTCCTACGCCTTACTGCGCATCTGCGCGTCCGCTCTTCCGCGCATCAACCCTGCATGCACTTAAGCATCCAACCTTCCAACCCTC
>CAIWWK010000037.1 GCA_903916325.1 Candidatus Firestoneibacteriota bacterium | reverse complement strand
GGCGCAGGATCAAGGCAGGTTGATGATATCGGTGACGCTTCCAACCGGCACTTCTTTGCCGGCCAGCGATTTGAGAATGAAAGAACTTGAAGCGCTCATCTCAAAGAAACCCGAAGTTGATTCTTACCTGAGCATAATCGGAGCCGGAAACCGGGTAAATTCCGGAATGCTTATGCTTAACCTGGTTCCCAGGGAAAAACGCAAAGTATCGGCACAGCAGTTCATTAATAATATAAGAAAAGAACTAAAGACAATAAAGGATATGAAAATAAGCGTTATAGACCCTTCACTTATGTCCCTTTCGACAAAGAGGGGGATGCCGGTTGAATACTCTGTCAGGGGGCCTGACTTTTTCAAAATAATAGAATATTCCGGGCTAATCCAGGAGAGAATGGAAAAATCCGGAAAAATGGTTGATGTGGATTCAAATTATATGGGAAGCAGTCCGGAGATAGAGGTTGTGCCGGACAGGGAAAAAGCAAGAGACCGCGGAGTGGCTATCTCCGAGATAACCCAGACCGTCAGCGTTATGATGGCGACTTCAGTGGTGGGAAAATATTCAAGCGGCGACAGGAGGCTGGATATCCGCATAGGACTTCCAATTGAAGACAGGAACGGCATCCAGACAATAAAAGAACTTAAGGTCAGGAATAACCGTTCGGAACTTATTCCTCTCTCTGAAGTAGTCACAATAAAGGAAGCTCCTGCCCTTCCGCAGGTTACAAGGGAAGACAGGCAGCGCGCCATCAATGTTACCGCTAATGTGGCGGCGGGAAGTTCGCAGAAGGATGCAATGACGGAAATGGAAAAGATAGGAAAGGAAGTGCTCCCTTCCGGTTATTATCTTGTGGCGAGCGGAGTCACTAAAACCTACAAAGAATCGAACTCCGGGCTTTTATTCGCGCTGGTACTCGGTATCGCAGTAGCCTACATGGTTCTCGCGTCGCAGTTCAACAGTTTTGTTGACCCGTTCACGGTGCTTGTGGCGCTTCCGTTCAGTGTCTCCGGAGCCCTGATGGGCTTGTTCCTGACGCACCAGACGCTTAATATTTACAGTTACATCGGCCTGATATTGCTGATGGGAATCGTAAAGAAGAACTCAATCCTGCTCGTTGATTTCACCAACGCGGTCAGAAAGCGCGGGTTATCCACTAAAGAGGCGCTGATCGAAGCCTGCCCCATAAGGCTTCGCCCGATACTTATGACCTCTATTGCGACCATTGCCGCGGCTGTTCCGCCTGCGCTGGCTTTCGGCCCGGGCGCGGAGACCAGGGTTCCAATGGCTGTAGCCGTCATCGCCGGTGTTTTCCTCTCAACCCTGCTGACGCTCTTTGTAGTTCCGTCCGTTTACCTGCTGCTCGAGGTATTCAGGCTCAAGAACCAGCCGAATGTGGCGAAGATGATAGTAGAAGAATCAAAGAGAGCGGAAGCGGAGCAGATAAAGGAACTGGATTAGAGCGGGTTTTAATATTTCATTATGAAGCGCTGTCCTTTTCCCATCAACTGAAGCATCAGCATGCGCGCCTTGTTTACTCCGGCGAGCTCCTGGTTCTCCCAGTACATTTTTGGGACCCACTTGAAGTTCAGGCTATAGCTTTTTTTCATTATTCTTCCGTATGTTCTTTTCAGCGCAGAATTAATGGCGGCCTTGTTTTTATTCTCGATCGCAGTGTGGTACAGAGGGAAGACGGATGCCTTTACGTTTTTTAGTTTGTCGATGAAACTCTCAAGGCGCAGCGCGTCTTCCTCGGTTTCTCCGGGAAGTCCCATTATGACGCTTATAAGAGGAAAATAACCGAATCCCGAAAGGCGCTTTATCTGTTCCAGCGAGAAATCTTCCCAGCTTTTCCCTTCCGGCAGCAGCATCTTTCCTCCGCCGCAGTTTTCTTTCAACAACCTTTCCGACGGAGTTTCAATCCCAAGGTTAAGCCAGATATAATCCCTTTCATGGCTGCCCCCGATCAGGCTGGCGACCTCTTTGAGCTCATTGTCGCTGTAGGCCCCCGCGGTGGCAATGTTTACGTGATCGGTCTGGATAAGTTTTGTCCTGGTTTTTGAACGTATCTCAGTCAGCAGGTCTATGAGTTTTGAAGGAGCGGGGGATACGAAATTGGCCGAGCCGTACCTGAAAAAGTCCTCGCTGATTAGAGCAATGTTTCTGTTTCCTCCGGCAATGTTCGCTTCTATATCCGCGAGAATGGTGCTTCCCGGCAGGTGGATCATCGGCGTGTCTTTTAGAGTGCAGAAGGCGCAGCCCATTCCGCAGCCCCGGCTTGTTTCCACTACCCCCATGTTTGACGGGCCGAGTATGCGCGGGATCTCCCCCGGTTCCGGGTTCCTTCCCTCAAGTTGTTTTTCTGCCCGGTGGTGAATTATATCCTTGAAAAGTCCTGAGACATTGCCTTCACAGTAGCCGCAAATAATATGGTCTGCCTCAAAATCCTTGCTGTCCAGAAGCTGCCAGGCCCCGGGGCCGCCGATAACAGTTTTGAATTTCAGGCCTTTCTTCTTCAAAGAAGAGATTTTCGCGAGCAGCTGCCGGAAGAAATGTTTGTTGTGAATGGTCCCGCCGTAGAGCACTTCCATGGTGGAACTGTTCATGCCGAGCCCGGCAGGGTCTCCCGAAGATACTGCCACTATGGCCGTATCTTCGCCAATCGCGAACTCGAGTTCGGTCTCGCGGAATATCCCGATATCTTTCCTTCTGAAACCGTTGCGCGCGAGAGCGGCTTCAATTCTTCTTAATCCGAGCGGAGCTTTTATTACCTTTTTATCCCGGCCGATCGCCGGGGAGGGAGCCAGGATAGTTTTTATTATGAATGCCGGCACCGTGTCGGTCTGGCTCGCCGACACCATCCCGTCAAAAAGGGTGCTGTAATCCGACATCAGAGTCCTGTCGGCAGTTAACACTATCTTATACCCTCGCGAATTCATTTCGCTCCTTCATCTGCCCCGCAGATCTTTTTGTCGTCGAAATAGTGCGGGAAAATTATCGCCCCTCTGGCGCAGACCCTGCTGCAGGCGGGACATCCCGGCTTGCACTTTCCGGGATCTTCGACGGAAACTTTCTTCCTGTTCTTTGAAAAGACTCCGAAGAGGCAAAACTCCAGGCATTCGCCGCAGTTGTTGCACCTTGAATGGTCAATCACCGGATACCATCTTTCAACGACCGGCGTTTTGGAAAGGTCAAGTATCTTTGTTCTTCCTTTGACGGTTGTTTTCAGCGCTTTCTTTATGTCGGCCGCGGCCTTTTGCGGGGTATTTAACTCCGCAAGGTTGAAATGAATAATCGCGGGTTCCTTCCCCGGGTTTAATTCTTTTTTGAGCGCCCATTCAGCCGCGCGCTTGTAAAGCCAGGAGGCGAATAATACTTCGTCGCGGGGCAGAAGCTTTTCGTAAACGGCGAAGTTGTTTTTCAGGTAATACAAGTGAGGAATAATCAGCAGCTCGCCGTCGTCAATGCCGGAGAGAAGTTTGACAAGTTTGTCTTCAAAGGTCTTCTTTTGCTTCCCGGGATGACGGGATATTACTATCAGTGTTTTGTCTTTCATGGGCCTCGTTATTGCGGAAGGGGAAGGCTTTAACGCTCAAGGATTCCGAGACAGCCCAACCCGTAATAAGTATATTCTAAATCCGAGGCATTGTCTATCTCAACGGCTTTGAACCCGCTTTTTATGTTCTCAAGCGAGTTAACGAAGGAGAGCGCCCGCTTGGCGTCAACTTCTTTCAGCCTGCCGAGCGCTTTAAGCGTGAGGAGCGAGGTATAGGTTGAGAGCAGGTCGGGTATCGGCGCTTTTTTGTGCGCGAGGAATCCTCCGTTTCCGCATTGCATGGCTGCGAAGAAACCGGCCGCCTTTTCCCCGGCGGGTGCAGGAAGTTTCCGGAGAGCAAAGAGCGTCATGGCAGCGGCAGCGCTGGGATTTGTCCTGCCGGCAGCGGTAAACCCGAGTTCGGAGAACCCGCCGTCACTTCCCTGCCGTTTTAAGATCCTTGCCGTTGCTTTGCCCGGGTCCGTGTACTTTTCCCCGAGCTTGCTCAGGCAAAGGAGCGCGAGAAATGAATTGTAAATGCTTAGCGTTCCGTCGACGGGGCTTTTTCTGAACCCCCCGGCAGAGACCTCATAGTTCTTGAGCGTCTTCAGCGCGGCGCTGCGATAATCCGTTGCAGGGGCGTACCCGAAGTACTTTTCAAGTATGTCGGCTGATTGAAGGTAAGAAACCAGGCCCGCAAGATCCAAACCAGGGACATCTATGCCGGAAATAAACCCGGCGGCCCGTTTCCAGAATCCCGCGTTCTTAATCTGAAGCAGCAGCGCGCTTCTCAGCGCGAAAGCGGTGTAGTAAATATCGGAATTTCCCAGGCGCCCAGGGAACCCGCCGTCTTTTTTTTGTTTTGAGAGGATATAGGCGGCAGATCTGGATTTAACGCGTTCGGGAACGCCTTTCAGCCTTCCGACAAGCAGGGCTTCAAGTTCAAACTGGTTTTTCCCTCCTGAGAGAAGCCGTATTATTCCTGAACGCAGCATTTTAGTCCTTGAAGGTAAGTTTTGAAAGAAGGAGGAGAGCGGATCCCACGGTTTTATTGGAGAGTTTTCCGGCTGTTTCATCAGCCTTCTTTCTGTAAATTT
Organism: Candidatus Firestoneibacteriota bacterium; assembly: GCA_903916325.1. GTDB lineage: Bacteria > Oederibacteriota > D2-FULL-39-29 > D2-FULL-39-29 > CAIOVX01 > CAIOVX01. The sequence continues at coordinate 5,174 of CAIWWK010000037.1, read as the reverse complement.
CCGCCAGTTTTTTTGCCTTCCTTATTATTCCTTCGGATTCATAGAGCTTCTTTAAGGCGGATATTTTGCCGGCAGTGTCTAATGAAGATCCGTATATTTTATTCAGTCTATTCTGCAGCCCGGCGCCGCGCGCGATTGCCCTGATTACGCCCGGATTATTTAACAGCGCCCGTATGTTGGCCTCTTTTCTTTTTGTCCCGTCCCAATCTTTTATGTCGTCGAAGATCTGAAAGGCCATGCCGGCGTACTCGCTGTATTTTCCGGCAAGGGAGAAGTCTTTGCCGGAAACGTTTCCGGCGGCGCGCAGCCCGCAGTAAAGCGCTATTTCAAAAGCCGAGGATGTTTTCAATCTGTAAATATCCAGAACTTGCGGCATGCCTGCCGGGTTTTTATTATCCCGCATTGCCAGCTCCCGGCCCTGGCCGTCCGCCATTTTAAGGTAAGTTTCGGATATTTTATCCAGTATGTCCGCGCAGGCTTCGGCGCCGAGCTCTTTTTTTCCAGAGGAAATTAATTTGTATCCCAGGCCGACAAGATAATCCCCGGCGTTTAGAGCGATCGGCGTCCCGTATTCCGCGTTCAGGGTTTTTTCTCCGTACCTGCTTTTATCTTCGTCTTCTATATCGTCATGCACCAGAGAGGCCTTATGAAGGATTTCAACGGCCAGGGCGATTCTTTTGACTCCGTCGGGAATCTCCGCCGCCGGTTTTCCGTATTCCAGCGCCTTTTTGCCGTATTTAGCGGAAACGTAAGCAGCCAGAGTGAAAATCGTGCGAAGCCTTTTCCCGTCGCGCTTAATCCATTCTCCGGCCAGGCGTTTTACGTCTTTCTTCCCGCCTGCTCTAATCAGGTTAGCGGGGATAAGGTGTTCGAATGCTTTATCCTCAAACATGGAATAGGCGGCCCTTGCCAGAGGGAGAAGCGTTGGAGTTCCCTCCACAGTTTCTCCTTCGCCGGCGGCGCGAAGCCACGCCATGAACTCCTTCATGTCCAGCGAGGTGTTTACGCAGCCGCCTTTGAAAAGGGAAACGGCTATGTTGGGGATGCCCAGCCTGTTTGCTTTTGGAAAGACCTTTTCCAAGGAATCCATGCAGGCAACCCCGAAAATCGCGTCCACTTTATTGCTTAGGATCTTGTTAATGACAGCCGGAGAACCCTCGGCAATCATAAAATCACAGCCCAGCTTTTTTGCCTCTTTCTTGATAGCGGAAAGGTTGCAAGCGCCGCATTCCGCGCAGAGCAGGGTGCCCTCGCTGTCAAATTTTCCGCGGCACTTTTTAGCGTCGCGCAGGCACTTGGGAAGAAGCAGAAGTCTCCTGTTGCCGGGAACGGCCGAATACTTTGCCTTCCAGAAATCATTGTTGATGGCCAGCATGGCGAAGCCAAGATAGTTTTCTTTTAAGCCAAGTTTTGCCAGGAGTTTTTTCGCGGCTTCCTCAAGTTCTTTCCCGGTGAAGCGGCCGCCTTTAATCAGTTTCAAACGGAGCTTTCCGGCTTCGAGCGCTATCAGGTCGCGCTCGCCCTGTTTTTCAGGCACTGCTTTTATGTTTATTTCTTTTTCAAGCATCTAAATATCCTTTTCGCTTCCAGGTCCCGGTTTTGCCGCCAGGCGCAGCGCGGCTGTTCCCCAGATAAGAGGGTATAACTCTTCATAATACCATAAACTCTGAAAATATAGGCCTATCGGGGCGGGTTTAATCTCGTCCTTCATTACTTTTTCTTTTAGGAAGCGCGCGCCTTTCAGGAAGGAATCGCGGTTTGTTCCGGTAAGCCCTGCAAGCGCGATGACGGCGAGGGAAGTTTCTTCCATGCTCCCCGGGGCTCCCGCAACGCCGCCCCAGCTCCCGTCGGCGTTCTGGGTTTTAACGAGATATTCAGCGCCCAGCATGGCTTCGGCTGTTCCCGCCAGCCCAAGTTCCCGGTACATTACAAGCACCCTTGCCGTGCCGTAGGTCCTGTTTGAAATATCGGAGGCGTAGTGGCTGCCGAACCAGAGAGGATTCCAGGAGCCGTCCTTGTTCTGATTCACCTCAAGAAATTCAAGCGCCCTGCGCGCCGCGCGGTGAATCTCCTCATTATAAAAGTGGTGCTTCCAGAGCGACAGGGCTCTCAGCGCGTGAGCCGTAATATCCGCGGAGCTTTTGTCGAAAGGAAGTTTCATCCACCCCCTGCAAAATGTCGGGAACCCGCCGTCGCTGTTTTGAAGGTCAAGCAGCCAGCGCGCTCCCTTTTTTGCGGAGGCCGCGTTTTCTTCCGCTCCGAAGCCGTGCAAAGCGATTAAGGCTCCCGCTGTATCGTCAGCGTCCGGCACGCTCCCCGAAAGATTGCTCCAGCCCCAACCGCCCGGAGGGGAATCCGTGTATTTGTGCCTGTTCGTGTTCTGAATGCCGCGCAACCAGTCTTTTGAGCCGGCGTCGCCGGGCAGGGCCTGCGCTGCCTGGGTTGTGAGCCAGACGGAAAGGTCGCTGTCTATAGCCCAGGATCCGTCTGTTCTTGCGGTATCCCGCAGGAAGCCAAGTCCTTTTTTTGCCACGGGGTTTTCTTCGCCATATATTGAAATGATTCCCATAGAAACGAACGCTGTTAGCGGGATTGCTTCAAGATAGCCGCCGCTTTCCGGCTGGATCTTTTCAAGTTTCAGGAGCGTGGTTTTTCTTGCCAGGTTTTTGAGAATGTTCGTTCCGCCCTTTTTGTAATGGGCCGCGTGCCCGATGGCGATAAGGGCCGGGAGGGCGTAGCTGACGACCGGAAGTTTGATAATCCGGTAGAAAGAGAAAGGAAGCGCCGCTATTTCAAAGGGGAGTGAAGAAACTTTTTCCCACCTCATTTTTCCGGCAAGCGCCAGGTTCATAAGTATCGGGACAATAAAGGTCCGGTCTTTCCCGTAAATCTTCCGGAGCGCTTCTATCTTTTCATCCCCAGTTTTTCCGGCGCGTTCCGCAATGTAGGCGGCGCATTTCTTCAAGGTTTCCGGGAATCCGGTCTCTTTCCCCGAAAGAGCGAAAGCGGCGTCAACAAGCAGCGTGGTCGGAAGGTTGCTCGGGCTTTTATCAGTGTCTCCCCAGCCCCCGTCTGCGTTCTGGCAGGCCGCCAGCCATTTGAGGGCATTCTCAATCAACCGGGAATCGGCGCTGTTTTTCACAAGGGAGAGAGCGCTGACGGCTGTCGCTGTCGAGAGCGCCGAAGAAGAAAGTTTTCCGGTCCAGAATCCTTTACTGTTCCTTGCGCTAAGGAGTCTCTCCGTTATTATTTTTAACGCGCTTCCAAAATCTTCCATTTTCTCCTTTTAGCATTCCGGTATAAATAGCCGTATGACCTGTGTCAGTTTCCTTTCCCGGAGGGTGTTAACGCTGCTTTGCGAGGTGTTTCAGTACTTTTGCGCGGAAAGGGGAGTTTATTTTGAACTTTGGTTCGCCTGTCTTAATATCCCGCATTTCGCCTTTGAACGCGTAAACTGTCATCGTGCACGCGTCTTTGGAAAGAGGCGGCATCCACGAGGAAAGTATGCCGGCTTTCGCCAGTTTGTTCGCGAAGTAGACCTCAATGCTCGGGCAGCAACCGCCGGCTATCCGCGGGTCACTGCCGGTTATGACAAAATAGGGGATTTTGTGCTTAATTACCGACTGCAATTTATTCCGGAGTTCGTCGGGCAGATTGATTAGTTTCTCAAACTCCGAGGACTTTAAAACCGTAATTGGCGCGGCCGCAGGAATTTTGTCCAGGATGAAAAACGGGCCAGACTTCTTGTACTCTTTTTGGAAGTTTGAAGGTATTGCGGGTTCTGCAAAAAGATTCCCCGGGTTTAGCGTTATGCATTGTTCTGTTTTAACGAGCCCGCGCGCTGTTTTTGCGGAAACAAGCGATATTTCGCCGCGCCTGATAATCGTTCCGTTCTTCAATATTATTTTCTTGAAGGGCCCGGGGTATAACAGCGGTGTTTCCGGCTTCTCGGCGGAATATTTTACCATGCTACTTAACAGCAGAGTGTCCTTCTCAAAAGTGTCGCAATTGAACGGGACAGGATCGGTTCCTATGGTTTTGATGAGTTTCTTGTCCGCCGGAGTTACCCTTAAATGCCCCTTGTAGGTTTTTGAGCCGTAGACGCTCCCGGTTTTTTCGCAAACGCGAATGGATTTATATATGAAGTGATTGTCATCATCAAGCACGGCCAGCGCGCTTCCCAGGTAAAAGGCGGTGCGTCCCGTGTCATAGCACGGCCCGTCCTTGCCTTTGCGCGCGGAAATAAGCGCGGACTGATTATTGATGAACTTTATGTTTAAACCGAAGAACCCGGCATTCTCGATAAGTTCCAGCGCTTTTGGCAGTTCTTTCACCCGGCATGCTGTTTCTAGGGCGCCCCACCTTGCAAGTTTTGAGTAGGCCTGTTCTATTTTATTTCTGTCGGCCGCTTTAATGTTAATAAGATTCATTTGCCATCAGCTCCCGGCTGCCATTATTCTTTTGACCAGATTCTGGTATTAAGGTCAAATTCTTCAACAACTCCGGCCGCAAGTTCAAGGTCAGAGTAGTATTCCTTTATCAGGTTGAAATCTACCAGAGAGCCGAAGAGTTTTGGCTCGAAAAGATTCTTTGTGCAAGAGACCGCTATGAATAGTTTTGAATCAGCGAAGGAAAAATATACCTTCTTGCCGGTGCGCAGTTTGTACTCAGTCATTCTTTGCATAAGGCCGGGAGTGAGCAGGTATCTTGCTGTTACCTGGTCATCCCCGTAGACTGCGAAGAGCTTTTCGAATTCCGGATCTTCAAGCTTGATGAGCTGCCCGCGCGCGAAATTCAGCTTTTGGATCATTGTCCCCAGAAAACCACCCAGTATTCCTTCGGCTATTTCAGGCAGGATGACCGTTCTTCCGGCGAAATTCTTATTGAAATCTGCGACCACAAAAAGCCCTTTGAAAATTGTTGTCCACTGGACCTGCCTGTTCCCCTTACTGTCAGTGGTTTCGGTCTTATGTTCTGCGTGAATCTCGGAAAATTCCAGTTGTGTCTCTCCGATCTTGCCGGTCACATAATCATCGCCCCCGTACCTGTCAACCTGTGTAAGGAAGATGTTGCTCTCGAGAAAAAGGGGATAGGGCAGGTACGAATCCTTGCTATAGGAGAGACCCGGGTCAATGAAACGGATTAGCCGGAATATTATTTCCTGCTTAAATTCG
>CAIWWK010000036.1 GCA_903916325.1 Candidatus Firestoneibacteriota bacterium | reverse complement strand
ATATGCCGGCGAAAATGGCAGGATTTATGATTCCTTTCTTCGCGCTCCACCTCTTTCCTTTCTGGGGAAGCATTCTAAATATGTTCCGGCTTGTCCTCGTCCATAAGAACACATTCTACGCCATAACGAATAAACGGGTAATGCTTCGGAGCGGCTTTTGGGGAATAAGTTTTGAATCCATAGACTACGACAAGATAACCGACATACGGGTTACGGTAAATCCGGTTGAGAGCATGATGGGCGTTGGTTCAATAAAGTTTTCCACGGGCGAGCTGTCTTCCAAAGGAGTTGCGCTCTATAAAACATTCGTCAGCGTCCCTGAGCCCTATGAGGTTTTTAAGCAGATTAAGACAGTTTCTGTGGATGTAAAGACAGACTGGAATTATCCCAATAAGCTCAGGCCGGAAGATAATCCGGGTTACGAAACGAAATATACCCAGGAAGACAAAAAGTAATTCAAGCTACTTCTTTTTTACGAAAATACATTCTTTCCTGGGGATAATGACTTTTACCCCGGGTTCATCCATCCGCTTTTTTATAAGCGCTGTCAGTTCGTCATATTTTACGGGGTCAATGACATCTACCGAGTTCACACCGCAGGCGCGGCACAAACCTTCCAGAGAAACCTTTCCGCCCTCTTCTCCTTTGGCAGTTTCGCCCGTAAAAGGCGTCGGCTGGTGCCCGGTCATCGCCGTGGAAGAGTTGTCAAATATCATAACGGTTATATCAGCTTTGTTGTAAACTGCTGTGATAAGGCCGGTTACGCCTGAATGCATAAAGGTGGAATCGCCGATGACCGCAACTACTTTTTTTACGCCCTGAGAAGCAATCCCGATGGCTTTCCCTATTGAAGCTCCCATGCAAAGGCACGTATCCAGCGCGGAGAAAGGCGCCGCAAACCCGAGAGTATAGCAGCCTATATCTCCGGTGACAAACGAAGGCTCTGCAGCATTCAGCGCTTTGTAAGAATCCCTGTGCCCGCAGCCTGGACAAAGCACCGGGGGGCGCTTCGGAAGCTCTTTCACTGCCTTGCTTTTTTTCCCTTTTAAGCAGGGGGCTAAACAATCAGGGCCGAGCTCGCCTTCTTTGCTGAGATCCCCTGAAAGTTTACCTCTGACCTTCTTTGAGTATTTCCGCGCAAGCTCTTCAATTACCGGTTCACCCTCTTCCACCACCCAGACTTCTTCCAGCCCGTTTACGAACTTCTCTATTGCCTTTTCATCAACCGGGTAAAAACTAATCTTTAGAACGCTGTATTCTTCGCCGTATTCTTTCGCGTAAGCCACGCCTATTCCCGCGGCAATAATTCCCTTTTTTGAGGTTCCTTTGGTTGCCGTGTTATACTTGGTTCCGTACTCCCTGAACTTTTCCTGCTTTTCGTTTAGGAGCTTGTGAAGCCGGACAACATTGCTCGGCACGGCAATAAGGCGTGAGGGGTCTTTCTTAAGGTCCAGTTTATTTTCCGGTCTTATCTCTCCTAATTCTACCGGCGAGGCCGTATGGGAAAGTCGTGTCAGACTTCTGAGCATGACCGGCACTTCATATTTTTCCGAAAGCTCAAAAGCGGCTATAGTCATTTCTTTGGCTTCAGCGGCGTCGGAAGGTTCAAAACAGGGAAGTTTCGCAAACCTCGCGAATATCCTGGTGTCCTGCTCGTTCTGCGAAGAATACGCTCCCGGGTCGTCAGCGACTACTACGAGCAGCCCGCCTCTCGCCCCGAGATACGCGGAGGTCATAAGAGGATCAGCGGCAACATTTAATCCAACATGCTTCATTGAGCAGATGGCCCTGCGGCCGGTGTAGGAAACTCCAACGGCAACTTCGAGCGCGACCTTCTCATTTACGGACCACTCAGCTTTTCCTTTAAAATTTTGCGCGAGATACTGAAGTATCTCAGTAGCAGGCGTTCCGGGATAACTTCCGGCGTATGAAAGGCCGGCTTCCATGGCCCCCCTTGCTATCGCTTCATTGCCCGTCATTAATACTTTCTTTGCCATTATTCCGCCTATATTGTTAGAGAGTTTTTTCGCATCAAATCTTTATACCAGTATGCCGAATCTTTGTAAATCCTCTTTTGTGTAGGATAATCAACATAGACCGCGCCGAGCCGCTGGGTGTAGCCCGCCGCCCATTCAAAATTGTCAAAAAGAGACCACAGGAAGTAACCGTCAACCTTATAACCGTCAACAATAGCCCTTTTCATCTCGGCGATGTATTTTGAAAGGAAATCTATCCTGTCCCAGTCGTGAATTCTGCCGTCATGCGTCACGGTATCGACATAGGCCGCGCCGTTCTCAGTGATGTATAATTTCTTCACATCATAGTTGTCGCAGACATACTTTATGGCCCAGTACATCGCCTTGGGCGTTACGCTCCAGTTCATTGAGGTTACGGGAACCGACGGATCAGACTCAATTTCTCTCCAGCCGTTCTTTGCTTTGGCGTCGTGCGAAACATCAAAACCGCCGTAAACATTCAAACCAAAGAAGTCCATCGGAGTTGATATAACGCGCATTTCTTCTCTTGTCATCTCCGGCTCCGCGCCCGGGTTGAAAGTGTTTTTGGGATACTCGCCCTTGTAGATAGGATCAATCAGGCGGCCGCTCTTTTCCAGGAAGCATTTCTCCGCGGCGAGAACATCCCTTTTATTCTTTTCATCTTTGGGCATGCGGATCCAGAGAGCGTGTACAAGCCCGACTTCAACATCGGTCCTCTTGCTGTAAGCCCTTATGGCATTCGTTGCGAGCCCGTGAGCGAGATTAACATTGTGGTAGGCCTGGTTATTTACTTTTTCTGGAAGATGCAGGCCGGGAGCGTTCCAGTTGCTGTTGTAGCAGCCTTCCCAGATATGCTTTATCTCGTTAAAAGTCATCCAGTCTTTAACCCTATCCCCCAGCCTCTTCACAACGGCTGCCGCGTAGTCGGCGAATGCCCTGGAAGTTTCCTTGCTGCGGAATCCGCCCCGCAGTTCCTGGACATTTGGCATGTCCCAGTGATAAAGATTAAGATAAGGCCTGATGCCGTTTTTCAAGAGTTCATCAACATACTTGTCGTAATGATCCAGCCCCTTCTCGTTCACCTTTCCGGTGCCGTTTGGAATAATTCTCGGCCAGGAAGTTGAGAAGCGGTAGGCTTTTATCCCGATATCCTTCATTATCTTTATGTCGGATTTGTACCTGTGATAATGGTCAATAGCAACAGTGGCGTCTGAGCCGCCTTTTACTATGCCGGGGTTTTTGCAAAAAACATCCCAGCTTGACGGGCTCTTGCCGTCCTCGTTCCAGGCTCCTTCTGACTGATAAGATGAGCAGGCTGCGGCCCAAATAAAACCTTCAGGATACTTTAGCTCCCTTTGCCCCTTCTTGACATATTTACCTTTCGCGGATATTATACCGGGCTGAAAATCCATCGTCCCCTCCAAAAAAAATAGCGCCAAACACCAAACAAAGCACAAAATCCAAGTTTTACCTCTTCTTTTGTTTCTTGTCAGGAACTTAGCGCTTGAAATATTGTGCTTGCCGAATATTTAACACCTATGTGATTGCTCTGATTAGAAAAACAGATTACGCAGATTAGACATTTGCCCTTTAAATAGAACCGGCTCCCGAGGTTTCCCCAGGGAGCCGGTCAATTTTGTCAGGTTTAGGCTTTTCTTACGTTTGCAGCCTGTTCACCCTTCGGGCCAGCCACGATGTCGAATTCCACTTCCTGGCCTTCCGCCAAAGACTTGAATCCGTCACCCGTGATTGCGCTGAAGTGTACGAATACATCTTTGCCGGATTCCGGAGTAATGAATCCGTAACCCTTCTGGTCGTTGAACCATTTCACTTTACCTTTTACCATTTGTTTCTCACTTCCTTTCTT
>CAIWWK010000035.1 GCA_903916325.1 Candidatus Firestoneibacteriota bacterium | reverse complement strand
GGCCAGTCCTTGAAGGTTTTTCCGGCGCCGGAAATAGCCTGGTAGGTGCAGACCGCGACCCGGATGGGGCTAAAGCCCAAAAGAGGGTGTATTTGAGGCACATAACTCTGTATAGAGCAATTTGGCTTTACCGCTACAAAACCCCTTTTTGTGCCGAGCCTTTTTCTCTGTGCTTCTATTACTTTTAGATGCGCGTCATTCAGCTCCGGAAGCAGCATGGGAACATCAGGCGTCATTCTGTGCGCCGAATTATTAGATACTAGAGGCGTTTCAGCCTTCGCGTAAGCGTCCTCAAGCGCCCGTATTTCATCCTTCTTCATGTCAACGGCGCAAAAAACGAAATCAACATCTTTCGCTATACCTGCCACATCGGAGGCATTCCTCACGGTCATCCCCGCGATATGTTCCGGGATCGGAAGAGCCATCGCCCACCTTTCTTTCATCAAATCGCCGTATTTCTTCCCCGCGGACCTTTCACTCGCGGCAAGCACCGTAACTTCAAACCACGGATGTCCGTGCAGGCAGCTTACAAATCTCTGCCCCACCATTCCGGTGGCGCCTATTATCCCGACCTTAAGCATTTCACTCATGATATTTTCCTTCGCTCCTTAAAAGTTTCGCGGGCTCTTGCCCGCAAATCATTGCTAATATACAAATTTTTAAAACAAAAAACAATTAAAATTGATTACACCGATAAAATATTTTGATGACACCGATAGACCATTAAAAAACTGCGCTCAGAAAAAAAGCTGCCAGAACTATGCTTTTTTGTTGGGGTCGTCAAGCACTGCGGCGGTCATCTCAGCTTCAACCACAATCTCGCCATTGACCTTTCCGCAGGATTTAAGCATCGCTATCCTTCCGCCGAACCTTAAGACATCTACTTCCATTACCAGCACGTCTCCGGGACCAACCGGTTTTCTGAACTTTACTTCCTTGAGCGCGGCAAAATACACAAGCTTGCCTTTGAGCGCGGGAAGACGGAGCATCAAAACTCCCGCCGTCTGCGCCATCGCTTCAACAGTAAGGACTCCCGGAAATATCGGACTTCCGGGGAAATGCCCGTTGAAGCAGTCTTCGTTCATCGTAATATTCTTATAACCTATCGCCTTTTTCCCTTCCTCAAGTATCTCGACCCTGTCAACGAGCAGAAAAGGGAATCTGTGAGGTATGGTATTCATTATGTCAACTATATTCAGCTTAACAACATTCTGTTCCGTCATTTTGCTCCTCCAATTTTCTGTATGAGTTCCAGATCCAGGGAATGCCCCGATCTGTATGCGGTAATTCTCGCGTTTAGCCTTCCGGGAAGCAAGGCCAGCGCTCCCAATATATCCAGAGCCTTGTGCCTGACAGGTTCGTTCTTAAACCTGAGGCCTTCGGGATTTTTTACGGTTTTTTTGCCAAAATAGACCGCATTCCGCAGGCTCGCGCCTTTAATTAGACCGGCCCTTCTCTGCTCTTTTACCTGCTCTTCCCAGCCAAAAGTCCGGGCCGGGGCAAGCTGCCTTCTAAAATTGCGGGGGGTTACCTCAAGTTCGATAACCTGCCTGCCGATAAGCGGATGCGGAAAATCTATCGCGCAAAGGAGACTCAAGCTCTTCGCCGGAGAGGCGGCAATAAGCCTTCCATCCCGCCCTGCGACAAATATATCTTTTAAATTAATCTCTTTCCTGGACCCGGACTGCACTTTTAAACCCGCCTTTTCTATTGCAAGGACAAAGGGCAGGGCGCTTCCGTCCAGTATAGGTATTTCTTTCGCCGAAAGTTCAAATTCCACATTGTCAAGTTCCAGAGCATAGACAGCGGCTAGCAGGTGTTCTATGGTAATGACCGGGCCGGCGTGAACCGAAAACAAACCGCCGCCCGCTTTCTTCAACCCCGCTCTGATTTTTTTCCCGCCGAGCGAAAAGACTACTCCGCTTCCGGTCTTCCCCGGCTTCATTACAAGCTCTACCGGCTTCCCGCAGTGGAGCCCGACTCCGGAAAGCCTGGTTTCTTTCTTCAGGGTGGTTTGTCTGGCCACGGCTATTTCAAGAGCCTCTTTTCCATTTCTTCTAGGCGTATCTCAAGGTTTTTTACTTTCTCCAAAAGCACCGGCATCCTTCGAAGTTCCGCAAGAGCTCTCCAGGCGCTCTTAACCTCGTCCGCGGGGTATCCCCAGTAAACCTTGTTATCCGGAATATCTTTTGAGACGCCGGACTGGGCAAGCACCACGGTGTTCTCGCCGATGGTCACGTGGTCCGCGACCCCGACCTGGCCGGCCAGCACCACTCCTTTCTTGATATCACAGGTTCCCGCAACCGCGCACTGAGCCGCGAAAACACAGTCTTCGCCTATTTTTACATTGTGGGCTATCTGGACCAGGTTATCTATCTTGGTCCCGCGGCCTATGACCGTTTTTGAAAGCATAGCGCGGTCAACGCAGCTGTTCGCGCCAATCTCAACATCGTCTTCGATAACCACTGTGCCTACCTGTGGGATCTTGTAATAACGGCCGTTCTCCTGCTTGGTGAAACCAAACCCATCCGCGCCTATTACCGCGCCGCCGTGGATTATAACATTGTTGCCTATAGTTATCCGTTCCCGGATTGATACTCCGGAATAGATCAGGCAATTCCTGCCTATCTTTGTATCTTTGCCTACATAAGAGAACGGCATTATCACAGTCTCGTCTCCGATCTCCGCTCCATCTTCAATAACGGTAAACGGCATTATTGAGACATCCTTGCCAAGTCTGGCGTGGCGGGATACGACGGCTGAGTGGTGAACACCCTTGGGATAAACCGCTTTGCTTCCTATCTTTTCCAGTACCAGGGCGATTGCGAAATGAGCGCTCCCGACTTCCACGACCGTCTTTCCGGGAAGCTTTAGCCCGTGCTTCACAATAAAAGCCGCGGCTTTTGACGCATACGCTGCCTCAAGGTTTTTTTCCTCGGATACAAAAGCCAGCTGGGTTCCATCGGCCTCGCCGATATCCGCCACAGAAACAATCTTTATGTCTCCGTCACCCGTTAGCTCTCCACCGACAAGGGCCGCAATTTCTTTAAGCGTAATCATTATTTCTTTTCCATTTTTTCGACTACCTTGCCTGTAATATCCTCGCCGCCGAAGAGGAGCGCTTTCCTGTCATAAACGCAGGCATAGCCGCCTTCATCGTAAACCTGTTTCACAGCGATCAGGATTTTGTCAAGTATGCCTGAAGTCATCTCGAGTTCCCTGCCCTGGAGTTTGGTCTCGGTATCCTTAAGGCTCTTTGAGAGGTCCTGCTGTCTCTTTACCAGCTCCTGCTCCTTCTCCTGCACCTTCGCCGGAGCCCAGAGGGCCTTATTCTGATAGTAATCCTGCAGAAGTTTCTGTATGTCTTCCTGCATGTTCTTCAGTTTCTGTTTTTCACTGTCAACATCGCCTTCCAGTTTTTTCTTCGCGTCCTGGGTCTCCTTCAGGGCGTCAAATACCTTCTTAAGATCAACTACCGCGGTCTTCCCGGCGTTTGAAGCAGGAACCGGGTTGCCTACGACCGGGGGAAGCGCCTGCGGCTGGGCCGGAGCCGCTACCGCATCCGGCGCCTGCTGTGCGGCACAAGCGGCCGCTATCATCAATACGATTGTTCCTATCACTTTTTTCATAATTCCTCCTCGTTTCCTGCAGAAATTGTAACGGTCAAAACTTCATAATCTCTCTTTAAATCCGCACAATAGTTTAAAGTTTCTAACTCTGCTAAAAGATGTTCCCTATATTGAAATGCACCTTGCCGCCGGGAGTCGCAAACGCCGGATCAAGCCCTATGCCGTAATCAAGGCGTATCATCATCGCTCCCGAGATAACGAACCTTATTCCAACGCCGACACCCGCCGAAAGATTTGACGGTTGGAACGCCAGAGGCGAATCATAGGCCTTGCCTATATCAAAAAACATTGTTCCGTAAAGTTGTCCGGCTATCGGGAACCGGTTCTCCAGGTTCGCGTAAACCATAAAGTTGCCGCCCACCGAGACTCCCTGGTCCGTAGGTGAAAGTTTCCTTTCATCATAGCCGCGCACGGTGTCAGTGCCGCCGCAGAAGAATTTCTCAAAGAACGGAACCCCTCCGGTACTGCCGAAACCGGTAATGTAGCTGCCGTTGACATGCAGTGCCAGGACCAGGTCGCCGTAGTACCGGAGGAACCAGCTGCTGTCCACTATATATTTTGTATAATTATTGTCGCCGAGCAGCAGGCCGCCGGCGTATTCAAAAGTGGCGCTGTACCTGTGCCCTCTCCTGGTGTTGACAAATATTGAATCCCTGGTGTCTTCGATCCAGTTTACAGAAAGGCTGCTGGTCGCGCTGACGCCCTGAGCGCTCTGTATTATCGGTGAAGCCGTAGCGGAGACATTGAAGATACTGATCTGTTCATACTGGTAAGTGAACCACCAGCGGGTGAAGTCCCCGCCGGGAAGGCCTACCCTGATGTTACCGCCGACCCTCTGGTCCTGGTAATCCACGAAAGTGCTGTTTGTCCTCTTATAGATGGAACCTCCGACCGAGGTCGGCTCGTTCAGGAAATACGGTTCAAGATAATCTATCTCGTAGTTCTGGACCAGCGCCCCGAACTCCCACGACGCGGAAAGCCTCTGCCCGGTGCCCAGCAGATTATTCTCGGTAACGGCAAGCTGGCCCGCCAGGCCGTCAACTGAACTGTAAGAAGCTCCCACGTTCATATTGCCTGTCGGGCGCTCCTTTAATTTTATCTCAAGTGTCTGCTTGTTGGGGTCCACCGCGTTCGGCACAAGGTTGTAGTTAACCTCTTCGAAGAAACCGAGATTATAAATCTTCTCCAAACTTAGCCTGAGTTTGTCTCCGTCAAAAGGCTCGCCGGCCTTGACCCTGATCTCGCGCTCTATCACGTTGTCGTGTGTTTTGTAATTGCCGTCTATGAGAACCTTGTCCACAAAGAATACCTTGCCTTCGTTTATGCTTATGAAGAGGGAGACCGTCTTCTTTTCGTTATCAATAGTGGGCTCCTGCTGTATCTTAACGGCAATATAGCCCTTGCTGGCATAGAGCTGGCTGGCTCTCTGGATATCCATCTTCACCGCTTTCTCGTTATAGACCTTGTCGCCGGCCGCCTTAAGGGTGCATGCGTAATAGTGCTTTTCATCAAGACGGTCCTTCTCTTCTTTGACCACTTCCTTAGAAACCTGGAACACCTCCGCGACCTCATCGGCGGAAAAGACCGCCGGAGTTTCCACCTTGATTCTTATGTCCCCCTGCTTGTACTGCGGACCCTCTGTTATGTTCACGGTTACGGCAGCTTTGAGCGCGGCTTCGTCAATAGACGTTTGGCTTTCACACTTTATATCAGTAAAACCTTCAGACTTATAATATTCCGTTATTTTTTCTATGTCTTTGGCGAGCACCTCTTCTTTATAAGTTCCGGGGATCAGGAAACCGGGGGTGGTCGTTTCCATCTTGCCCCGAATCGCGTCAACACTAAAAGCCTTGGAACCCTTTACCGTGACCGAACCCACCGTGTATTTTTTGCCTTTCTTTACGTTCAGCGTAAGGTCCACGCTGTTGTCCGCGGGAAACTCTGCCACATCATAGGTTATCTCGGGCTTGCTGTAGCCTTTTTCCTTGTACATTTCTATCATTTTATCAACGACTTTCTTCAGTTTGAAAAGTTCGAACGGCATGCCGGCCTTCCACTCATTGTCCGTCTCCAGATCATAGGTGCTTATTTCTTCCGCGCCGTTGTATTTTATGTTTCTTATCACCGGGCGCTCCACAACAACAACGATAAGCTCCGGCCCCTCGGCGCGGTCATTTCTGAGCACATTCACGTCCAAAAAATAACCGAGCGCGAAAATCGCTTTAATGTCCCGCCTGGCCATTTCCGGGCTAAACTGCGCGCCTTTTTTTGATTCCATGGCGGACCTGACTTTTTCTTCGGGAGCTTTCTTAAGCCCGCGGATCGTAACCGTATAGATAGTTTCGCCGTAAACGCAGAAAGCGAGCAGCATGACGGCAACGGAAAAGATAAATTTTTTCATTTCTTCTTTTTCTCCCTATTCTGGTAAAACTCCAGGTCGCTCAATGTTTTATAGACTCCGAGACCTATCTTCATGTTGCTGTTGCTGTCCCCCGACATGGATATAGTGACATTCGGATTGTACTGATAAATAAATTCCAGCGTGTTAACTACATTGCGCTCTCCGGAAAGCTGGTCCTGCTTCCCGAAGGTAACGCTGCCCCTCGCCAAAAGAGAAGCAAAGAGCTGGGTCTCAACGGCAATCTTCATTCCTTCCAGTATGTCTATGCTGTTCTGTGTCTGGAGGTTGAAATCATAGGGCACATCGGAGTAACTGCCCACGTCTCTGGAAAGAGAGACCCTCATCGGCCCGAGATCCACCAGGCTGCCGAGAGCGCTGCTGATTGCCTGAGCCACAACGCTGTAAAATGCCGTTTCAAACGCGGAAAGCCCCTTGATATCGGTGGTTCCCACAGTCAAAGTCGAGGCTATTTCCTGCTGAGAGAGGTTGCGGTCCGAAGAGAACCTTATCTTCAGTCGCCTCTCCTTTTCGTCCATCGCGAAGACCCCGAACTCCGAGGTTTCACCGTCGCCGCCCAGGACTGCCGTTAGCTTTACCGGCCTGTTGTCAAAGGTTTTAGTTATTTCAGCGGTTGCGGACATCATAGGGGTGCGTTTTTCGTTCTCGCTGAACTTAAAAACACCTTGTTTTACATCAAACTCGCTCAGGTAATAATTAAAAGTCCCGCCCTCGGCCTCCACCCTGCCCTTGAGGTCAAGATCGGAACCAATGCCCTTTGCCCTTATTTCGCCGCCGTTTTTTAGCCTTATATTGGCGTAGCTATTATAATACCTTACATTATCCTGAAAAACAACCCTTAAGTTCCAGCCCATTTGCTTTAAAATCAAAGGGTATTCCCCGTTTTCGCCCTCCATAACCGGCGGATAGGTGAATTTTGTGTCATTAAGGTAAACTTCCCCGGAAATCGTGAAATTCGGTACTTTTCCGGACAGACGGAAGAATTCGTCGTCAAACCCCTTGATTAAAGCCGTACCTTCGGTCTGCATCATTGACTTAATAAAAACTTTGCCGCCTTTCTTTCCTTCTTTCTTTGGCATGCGAATGCGAAGATCCGTCAGATCATCAGGCTTGTATTTCCTCACCGTGAAGTTGCCGAGGAACTCTATGGGCTGTCCGTCAATCTGTCCTGTCGCGTATTCTATTACGACCCGGTTCATCTCATATATTGAGCTGCCGTCAAACCTCTTCCCGGAAGACTGCCCTATGTTGAACTTCGCCCTGACATTGTCTATTTTTTTGGCGATTGTCAGCGGGTAAAGCTCCGCGCCGTCTTCGATAGTCAGGAAGCTGTCATAAATGTCAGGATAATCTATCTTGCCGCGCACGTTAAGATGCGCGTTTAGTTTTCCTTTTACGTCGCTGAACCAGTCCGTGATCTTTATGAGAGCCAGATCCGCGTCTTTGATGTCTATCGAAAGATCCACCTCATCTTTTTCTTTGGGATTAACGGGAATGGAGCCCTTAACATCAAGCCGGTATTTCTCGACAAAGTTCTCCTTGTAAACCGCGCTTATTCCCAGCAAGCGGAAGGCCTCCTTGCCGTCATACCTGCCGTTCTTGTCGGTGTTGTACTGCAGCTCTCCGGTTATGGTGTCGAATTTAAGATTAAAAAGCTCGGCGGCTTCCACATGCCCGCCCGGAAGAGCTACAACCTTCGGAGAGGACTGGTCCCCGGTAAGCTTAACCTCGGCCGTGGCAAACCCTGCCATATCAAAATCAACGCGGAAATACTTAAAGATGAACTGCGTGTCAAGGCGTTTTACCTCTATGTCGAGATTGCTGGACTTTGAGAGAACGCCGTTCAAGGAAACTGAACCGCCGGAAACAGCTGCCGTGAAGTTACGGAAGTTTATACCGCCGGAAAGCAGTCCTATCCCGCCGGAGAGGGTATTCGCCGAGGACTGATCGCGCTGAAAGGTAAGTTCGTTCCCGGAAAACTTTCCGGAGAAATTCAAACTGCCCAGCGGATAACCGTTCAGTTTAAAGCCATCCAGGCTGACCTTGCCTCGCACCGCCGGCCCGCCTTCTCTGCCTGACGGAGCCTCTATCAGCAGATTGGCTTCCACTCCCGCTTCCACGGCAAATCCGAGCAGCTTTTCAAAATAGACCGTGCTTTTTATCGAAGACTCTATCTCTTTGTCAGCCTTGAACTTGAATACCGCCCTGCCGCTGTTAGGTTTGACGATATTATCGAAACCCGCGGTGTGGTCCACATCCTTGAATATCAGTTTTTTGAAGGACAACATCCGGTCGCCGTACTCAAAGCTTCCTTCAATATTGCCCAGGTCTGTGCCGTCCGCCATTATTTTTGAAAGAGTAATATCGCCCGCGGCCCGGAGTGAAGAAAGACTTCCGGTAAGATGCACTCCCGGGGCCAGGCTGATTGCCGTGCCGGTGATATCATTTTTCAGCCCCAGAACCTTTGCCAGAAAAGCCATTTTTGTATTTGAGAAAGCTACGTAAATGTCGGCCGAGGAGTCGCTCTCAGAAACCTTACCCTTAAAACTAATATCTCCCTCAATTCTTACATTACCTTCTTTCTGGCTAAACACGCAGTTGCGTAGTTTCACCTTTGGATTGTCCCCGCCCATAAAGAGCGCGTATTCGGCTGAAAAGAAATCTGAAACAATCCCGTTCCAGGAAACATTCCTGCCCTTCGCATTCCTGAACGCCGCGGTAAATGGCATTTTCCCGCCGCCGGAAAGGACCAGCGTGCCCTCATCAAGCAGGCCGCCGGCGCCGGCAATGGACTTTTCCAGGTCGCCTGCGCGCTTCAGGTTAAACCCCTTCAGGACATCAACCCTTGAGATAAAACTGCCCGTCGCAACATTCACGACCGTCCTTGATTTTAAACCTTCCCACCTGTCAAAGAAGATCTGAAATTCCCGCGTCTTCGCGCCGTATTCAAATCCGGCAGAAAGCTCCGCAAGACGCATCGGGCGCGGGCTGCCTGGCGGAGCGTAAAACAGGTTCTTGCTTTCGATGATTCCCTTCACCGGGAGGCCTTCTTTCGGGAACAGGGCGCCGCTAAACCTGTAGGTGCCCGAGAGCGCGGAACTTGCAAACCTGTTTGTCAGGTCGAAAATAATATTTGATTGCGCGTTGTTGGCCAGGGAGAAAGTCCCGGAACAATTGGAGAGGTCAAAATCCTGCGCCCTAAATTCCAGTTTAGAAAGATTTAGAATGCCTTCCTTCACTTGGAAGTTGAGGCGGCCAAGGTCTATCTTCTGCCCCATCACCACCGCGCCGTTTTCCAGAACCAGGCTTCCAAAACCCGTAAGATCCGATACGCCGCCCACGAGCTTCCCTGTACCGGAGAACCTGCCGGCCATATCGTTCTTCGAGTAGACAATCCCGGTCAAATCGGCCAGAGTGGAAAGCTTTCCTTTTTTCACGTCAACTTCAAGATTTACGTTCCTGCCTGTGATTGAACCGTCCAGCTCAAAACCGTTTAAGGGATTCGCGTCGTCATCCCTCAAGGAGAGCCGGTTGAAAGCGTATGAGTCTCCGTCAAAGCTTACGCCGCCGGACGCCTGAAGGTAGTTGTCTCCTGAGAGCGCCAGCAGGGCGCGGCTGATGGTTGAAGTAAATGTGGGTTTTTTGAGAGTGCCCTTTACCGCCGATGTAAGAGTTATCCGGCCCGCGGCCCGCGGGTACCTCGCCGTGATATAGCGTATCTTCGAAACATCGAAATCCCTGAAATCTGCGGAGAAGTCCAAATTCCCGTCGCCGTCGAGTTTCAGGCTTCCGCCTGCCGTAAGCGTGCCGCGGTCGTCATGCTTGAGTTCAAAGGTCTTTATGGCAAGCGTGTTTTGCTGAAGAGACAGGTTGATGACGGCGGACTTAGCCGCCAGCTCGTCTACCGCCGGGTTAAGTACCGTAGCCTCGGCGTGAACTATCAGGTCGCTCATCGGCCCGGAGGTGTCTATGACCGCGGAGGAGATATTTCCTCCGAGTTTTACTGTGCGGGCGGCTATGCAGTCAGCCGCTGAAGCAAGAGGGAAGTCCTTAAGCGCTATCTTGCTGGAAAGCTCTGTTCTGTCAGGGTAAAAAGTAAACTCGCCTCCGGCCAGGGAGCCTCCCTTTGCAGAAAGGTCGACACGGAGCTTGTTCCCGTCATGAAACCTGAGAGAACCTTTGACCTGGCCGAAAGAACCCTCCTTTACCTTGAGGTCCTTAAAAACCGCGGAGGTTTGAACGGAAAAATTTTCGGCAGGGCAGTCGATTACCGTATCAAGATCCGCCGGTGAACTGAGGTCTTTGTAAGCGAGCAGTTGGGTGAAAATGCTGTTAATTTCTATGTTTTTTGATTTACCCCTGAATTTCATGTGTTTTTTTTTAAAATCCATTGTGCCTGAGAATTCGTGCGATCCGTTAAAAGCGGCCGCAGTGAACTTTTCCAGCTTCAGGCGGGTCTTGTCCAGCGAGAGCGAAAAGTCCGCCTTATCCACCTTCATCCCTGCAATCCCGGCGTCGGCAAAACCGCCGCTTGCGGAAAGGCGCAGGTCGGAAAACTCGCCGGTGAAAGAGGACGAAAAAGTCGCTATTCCGGAAAGCCTCAGCCCTTTGAAAAGCTCAAAACTTTCCAGGTCATTAAGGTTCAGCCTGTACGCGTAGAGCGAGCCGTCTATTGACGGTTTTGTAATGTCCGCTATTTCAGCTTTGCCGGCCACGCCGGCGTTATCCAGCACGGCATTGAATTTTGAAAGCTGCAGCCTCTTTCCGTCTATATTTATATTGCAGGAAAAATCCCTGACCGGGCGGGTCAGGCCTTTTACCTCTATAACACCTTCTTTCACCGAGACCGCGGCGCTGTTTTCCGAGCCAAAAACGGCAGTGGCGTCGGCCCTGCCTCCCGTAAACTCAAAACCTTTCGCCCCGGAGAGCTCTTTAAAATAATTGGCGTAATGAGGCAGGTTCATTTCTGAAGCGGTAACTTTCAAGTCCGGGACTCCCGTTTTAAGATTTACCGTGCCGCTCCCGGAAATATTCGCCTTGCCGTTCTTAAAAGCCGAGCACTCAAAGTTTAAAGACATTATATCGCCGGAAAGTTCCATTTCCGCCGAAAGGTCGCTCAGGGAAGAATTGAACCTGACCTGCTCGTCTTTGAACCCTACCAACCCGCGCTGGACATAAACCTTGCCGGAAAATCTGGCCTGCCCGGGATCCACGCTCTTGATAGAATCGAGCAGGCTTGTGAAGTTAAATGCGCCGGCGCCGTCCCTTTCAATAAAAAGAGAAGGCCTGACAATGTAGATGCTCCGGATAGTCTCCTGAATCTGCTTCCCGTTGAAGAGCACGTCTTTGAGCGTGAAATTTATCGTCACGCTGTCAATCGCGATAAGAACACCGTCCTTTAGCTCGCTTTTTGCCGCAATCTTCACGCCGTATAGCGTTATATTGCTGAAGATGCCGCCCTCTATGCGGGCAACGGAAACTTCGCGCTTTAACGCTTTACCGAGTTCAAGCTGGACTAGAGGTTTGAATGAGGAAACGAGAATGCCAGTCTTATCGAGCACAAGGAGAGCGGCCGCCGTCACCATAAGAGTGATGAGCGTCCATTTGAAGATCCTAAGCAGTATGTGGCTTGCTTTTCCGCTTTTTTCCATGGGGACGAAGGGCCTAATAATTAAACTATTTTATCAGACATGCGCTGCTAATTCTAGTATATATAGTAAGACCTGAAAAAGAGCAGTTTGTTCCCATCTTTAATGTGATTTTTGAAACTCCTAGCGGCGGTTTCCGGGATTTGAGCGTTTTGGAACAAGGACTTCTTTCTGGATAGATTTTCCCCGGAGGCCTTTTTCCACAAATACAGGCTTTCCGGTAAAAGGGTCGGTTCCGGTATAGTACATAAGGGTGGAATAGGTTGACGGCGTCGGAGTGAATACCTGCACCTGTTCCGGCCTCGTCTTTAGTTCCTTTTCCGCGAAATCACGCGCTTTCTTCATGTCCATTTCGGTGCAGCCCGGATGCGCTGCCATGAAATAATAGGTCATAAACTGGCCCCTTCCCGCTTTCCCGCTCTCTGAGTCGAAGACCTTCTTAAATTCCTTGAGCGAGCCCGTCCCCGTTTTCCCCATAAGTTTCAAAACTGCATGCTCGCAATGCTCGGGCGCCACCTTGAGCTGGCCTGACACGTGATTTGCCGCGACTGTCGAGATATAATCCCTGCCGTGCTTCCCGTCTGCCATAACCATGTCATACCTGATCCCTGAAGCCACGAAAACTTTCTTCAGCCCTTTGACTTTGCTTACCCGCTTCAGCAGTTCTACCTGGCGGGAGTGGTCAATTTTCATGTTAACGCATGCCGCGGGAAAGAGGCATCTTTTCTCTTTACATCTTCCGACTTTTTGCTTTTGCGCGCATTCTATCCCGTACATGTTTGCCGTGGGGCCGCCGAGGTCAGTGATATATCCCTTATAACCGTTCACTCTCGTAATTCTCTCGGCTTCTGCCACAATTGAATCTTCGCTCCTGGAAACAACTGTCGCCCCCTGGTGCGCGGTGATGGCGCAGAAGTTGCACTCTCCGTAACACCCGCGGTGGGAAGTGATGGAAAATTTTATCGTGTCCTGGGCCCGCACCTCGCCTTTAGCGAGATCCGAAGGGTGCGCCTCACGGGTAAAAGGAAGCTCGTAAACAGCGTCCAGCTCCTGAGGCGTAAGGTTTGACTGCGGCGGGTTCTGGATAAGATATCTTGTATCCTGTTTCTGGCAGAGGCCTTTGGCTGTTAACGGATCTGTATTGTCATAGAAGGTTTTGAACATTTCCGCGAACTTATTCTTATCGCGGGAGCATTCTTCAAACGAAGGAAGTTCAATATAACCCGGACGGGCATCCCGGTCGGCGAAACAGAGACCCTTCACATCCAACAGGCTCTCGCCGTTCTTCAGGCAGGCCGCGGTTTCAAGCACAGCCTTCTCCCCCATGCCATATATAATTGCGTCGGCCTTCGCGTCAAAAAGGATGGACCTTCTTATCCTGTCCGACCAGTAATCATAATGCGCTACACGGCGGAGCGAGGCCTCAAGCCCTCCAAGGATAACCGGCTTGGTATTTTTGAAGTATTTCTTGATCAGATTCGTGTAGCCGATTGTCGCGCGGTCGGGGCGCTTATCGTTGTCGCCGCCCGGAGTCATATCGTCAACCTGTATCTTCTTCAATAGCGCGGTGTAGTTCGCGACCATTGAGTCGACCGCGCCGGCGGTGACGCCCCAGAAAAGTTTGGGTTCCCCAAAACGCATGATGTCATTGCCTGAATTGAGGTCAGGTTGTGAAATTATTGCCACGCGATAGCCTGCTTTGAGGAGCACGCGCGCGATAACCGCGGCGCCGATAAAAGGCGAGTCTATGAGGGCATCGCCGGTAACTATTATTACATCAAGCGAACCCCATTTTAACGAGGCAATTTCTTCTCTGGTTGCGGGTATAGACATGGCTCATTATAACAGGTTTTGAAAGGAATTGCCTGATGTTCTACCGGGAGAGCTCGCGAAGCAGTCTTTCAGCCTCCGGCTTGTCGTTGAGGATATAATAGGCTTTCTTCGTGGGTTCCTTCATGTTCAGAACAAATCCGCAAAGGTCCTTCGCTTTGTCCCGCTTGCCCTGCCGCATATAGACCGTCGCGAGAGTCACATAGGTCATAGACTGGTTGGGGTCTATCTCTTTGGCCCGAAGGAGAAGCTCCTCGCTCTTTTCAATGCTTCCCCCGAAAATGCCGGGAACTTCCATGTAATATTGCGCGAGCGCGTTCAGGCCTATCACATGTTTGGGGTCGAGCTCAATTGTGCGGTCCATCTCCTTCTTAACCTCGCCCACAACCCCGAGCGCGTTGAAGATTCCTTTCAGCTGGGCGTTTCTGCCTATACCTGCCGCGTAGTAAAAATGCGCGTCAGCCGAGTTCGGATCTATTACCATCGCCGCCTTCCCTAATTCCGCAGCTTTGTCATAGCACTTGATTTTTTCGTCATTGCTTGCGGCTTTATCTCCCCTGAAAATCCAGACGCGGGACAGAAGCAGGTTCGCCTTCAGGTTATTCTGTTCTTCCTTCAGCAAGCCTTCCAGTTCTGTACCGCCCTTATCGACCAGGGACCAATCAAGGTACCGGTCTTCGATATATTTTTCTGCAAGCGCGCACCTTTCAGACGTTGTTGCCGCGCCGAACAGGGAGCAGGCGGCAAAAATGATAAAGACGGCCAAACCTGTTTTTTTCATTAACAAAACCCCTTTCATTTATCCGAAGCCCTGAGTATTCCGAAGACCTTCGCGTAACAGTGTTTTGATAATTTCCCGGGCACTTCCTTATCCTGCCCGGAATAATCGAAAACCTCCGCCAGCAGGGCTCTTTTATCAAGCCACCTGATAAACAAAGAACTATGCGTGTAAGGAAGATACTCAAGATTATAATGCATCACCCAGTCCCCGGGCTTAAGTCCGGATACATCCGCGTAAGGCCCGCCCTCGTCCCCCCTAAACACCGTAACTCTTTTTTTCTCCGGATATCCGGCCCGCGTGTATACCGCATCCACCCAATCCCAGCAGCTTCCCTTGACGATTTTTCTTTCCAGATAAATCATTTTCTTTGCCGTTGAAAGCACATTGCGCCCGGGGCCCTGGCCGAAGAGCGAATCATCCGGAGCCGAAGCATTTGAACCGTAGTATCCTGACATGGTGGCGCAGCCGCCAAAGAACAAGACGAGCGCGAGCAAGCAGATTGGGATATACAGCTTTTTCATTCTTCTCTCAACTAATTCCGGTGTTATCGGCTGCAAAACCGGCAAGAACTGCCGCGCCGGTAACAAGCGCGTTCTCGTCAATATCAAAGCGCGGATGATGTATCGGATACTGCCCCTTACCCTTTGAAACGCCGAGCCAGCAAAATACCGAGGGCGCTTTACGCGCGAAATACGCGAAATTCTCTCCAGCCATGCTTGAAACGGCGTTTTTGACAAGATTTCTTTCGCCTATAAGTTTAGCCGCGCTTCTTTCAAAAAGCATTACTGCCCTCTCGTCATTGGCAAAAGCCGGGTAGCATTTTATGAAATCTATCTCACCCTTAAGACCAAGACTTTCACAGGTTTTTTCAACGACGCGCCGCATGGAATCCTTTACCAGTTTGTAGACCTTGTCGTTTAAGGTCCTGATAGTACCACCGAGTGTGACTTCCGGGGGTATTACGTTCATGGCCGTTCCGCTGTGCACCATCGTTACCGATACGACAGCAGGGTTAAGAGGGCCAACATTACGAGAGACTACTGATTGAAGCGCCTGTATTACACAAGCCGACGCGTAGACCGCATCCCTGGAATTTTGCGGCTCCGAGCCATGCGCGCCAACCCCAAGTATCCTTATCCTGAATTTATCGGCATTCGCCATCACCGGCCCGTGAACTACTTTAACCTTCCCCGCGGGAATTGAATGATCCGCATGGAGGGCGGCGCACATATCCACTTTTGGGTTATTCATCACGCCGAGACGCACCATTTCTTCCGCCGGATCAAACTCGCTGTCAACGAACTCTTCCCTGGGCTGAAATACAAGTTTGATGTTCCCGGCCATTTCATTTTTCTTCGCCGACAGGATTCTTGCGGCGCCAAGCACCATTGCCGTGTGAGTGTCGTGACCGCAGGCGTGCATTACGCCTTTGTTTTTTGACCTATAAGAGCAGGTATTCTCCTCTAGTATCGGCAGGGCGTCGATATCGGCGCGAAGCAATATGGTCGTCCCCGGCTTCTTGCCCTTAATAAGTCCTACCACACCGGTCTTAATCATTTTTTTATAGGGTATGCCGAGTTTTTTTAGCTCCTTGATAATATAGGCCTGGGTTCCGTATTCCTCAAAGCCAAGTTCCGGCCGGGAATGAATGTCCCTCCTTGTTTTTACCAGATAGGGTTTGAGTTTTTTCGCTTCATTCATAATATTCATAGTATCTCCTTGGTCAAATTCCTAATCTTCGATGTCACAGGTATCGCCTGAACCAGAATAGCTCCTGCGCGAAGGCTTCGTCAAATTTCGCCCCAGAATAGACTTCATAATGAGTCGCGCCTTTTACCATATACAGCTCCTTTGGCTCATTTGCCGCGTCATAAAGCGCTTTTGACTCGGCCGGAGGATTCACTATGTCATTCTCCGCGCCAAGCACAAAAAGCGGGCATTTTAGCAACTTCGCGTATTCCGCGGGTTTACATTCCATGCTGTATCTTACAAACTGGAAAGGAATTTTAACGTTTATTTCCGGGTGCTCGGCCGTTATCTTCGCGAAAAAGGCTTTTGAATCCGCGTCGGTCAGTATCTGGTCAAGGGACATCATCATATTTTTGTTTGCGGTGACCGCGCGGGTCCAGACCTTCTGCAAAGTCGCAAGGAGCTTGGCTTTCTCTTCGGGCTTTAAGCCTCCCGCAACAACCCTTTCTCCGTCGGCGAAGGTAAGCTGGGCGACAACAGCCTTCACGCGCCGGTCCAAAGCTGCCGCTTTCACGGCGTTCGCCCCGCCGAAAGACGAACCCCAGAGGCCTATTCTTCCCGGATCAACATTGCCTAGTGAAGACATAAAAGTAATCGCGTTCCTTATATCGGTTACCTGATTGTCGGGAATAAGGCTGCCGCGAATGCCTTCCGAATCCCCGAAACCCCTGTAATCAAAAGCAAGGACGATGAACCCATTCTTCGAGAATCCTTCGGCGTAGGGCGGAACCAGCGCTTCTTTTATTCCGGCAAATCCGTGACAGAGAATGACCGCTGGATATTTTCTTGCGGTATCAAGCCCGTCCGGCAGGTATAGATGCGCGGATATTTTACTTTCTTCAGAGTAGAAAAAAGCGTCGTTTCTCACGCGCTACCTTCTTTCCCAGGTCATACGGGTAGCTTCCCCTGCCTCAAAGTAAAACTCTTTGCTCCAATCGGATTCTTCGCCGTCAATGCTTACCGTGCAGTCGACAAAGAGCACTCCCTTGCCTTTGGTCACGGTGTTTCTCGTGACTGTCATTGAGACGGTGTCTTCACCATACTCTTCTTTTAGATATTTTTTGGCCTTGCTTACCAATCCTTTCTCCGCGTCAGCCATAATGTCCTCCGAAACCAAAACACTAAATTCTAAGCACTAAATTTTAAACAAAAAGCAAAACTCAAGTTCTGAACGCCGCCACGGAGTGCTCAGACCGCGCCGGGAAGCCGGGCGAAGCAGCCCCCGGGTCCATCCCCCAAAACACTCATCTTATTAGTGCTCCGGTCTATAGATTGCCGGCTCTCTCAATACTTTTGCTCTTTTTTTCTTTTGAATTTTGTTTAGTATTTAGAATTTAGTGCTTGCTTCTTGCTTTAGAATTTCTTCTCTTCCACCTGCTTCCCCGCCTCATCAAAACTTCTCTCGCTGATTGCCTTGCCGCCGAGCGAGGTTATTATCTTCTTTACCTTTCCGTTTGGATGATAAAGATAAGTTTTTTCGCCGGCCGGTTTTCCGTCCTTGCTAAAAGTTTTTGCATCAACACAAGCGCCGTCCCTGTACGTGGCTATGCTTTCCAAATTTCCGGTCTCATAATAGTGCCTGTTGGTCCCTTCAAGCTTGCCGTTGAGATAATTTGACTCGTGTTTAAGTTTCCCGTTCTTGTTATATATCTTTTCGAGGCCGTTCAGTTTCCCGAGGGTATAACCAGCTTCCCTGAACAATTTCCCGTCCCTGTAGTAATCCGTGCACAGGCCATCCTTCATTCCGCCCTTGAAATTATACATAAAAACAAGA
Source organism: Candidatus Firestoneibacteriota bacterium (assembly GCA_903916325.1). GTDB lineage: Bacteria > Oederibacteriota > D2-FULL-39-29 > D2-FULL-39-29 > CAIOVX01 > CAIOVX01. The sequence continues at coordinate 8,655 of CAIWWK010000035.1, read as the reverse complement.
ACTCCCTTGTTGTCGTAGAACTTTTGCGGGCCTTCTTTTTTGTCTTCCACAAAATTCAATTCACCGCTTAGAGTTCCATTCCCCCAATAATCCCTGTACGAACCGTTCCGCTTGCCGCCCTTGTAGGTTTCTTCGGAAAACAGTTTTCCGTCAGCCCTGTATCCCTTCACCTGACCGTCAGGCATGCTGCCGGTAAGCTTGCTTTCCAGCCTGCTCCTGCCATCCGGGTATTTGGCCTCGAAAGTTATTCTCTTGGCAACCTGCTTGCCGTTCTGGTAATAATTGACTTCAATTTTATCGGCTTTTTTCGCGCAGCCGGCGGACAAAAGAATCAACACCGGCAGGCAAATTATCTTCATTTTCATCAGGCATGTATTCATTAATAATTCACCCCTCTTGAATCCTTGAGCTTCAAGAGGAATATAAGGTCTCTGCCCGGGGCAACAACATACAATGTGAGCGGCGCTTCCAGCAAATTCCCGCCCTGGTCCAGCAAGGCGCCTTCCGACGATCCCTTGACCTGCATGGTCTGCGCCTTCGTCCATTTAAACCATAAATTACCTTTAATCGCAGTATGCGGGGCGATCCGGCAAGGCATCAAAGTGTCCTTGCTCGAAGCCGCCCAATTTTGATTTTTCGAGCTGTCTATCTGTTCGGAGACAATGCGGTCAAGCCCGCTTTCCAGGTAGCCGTTCAATGCCACCGGCACCAGCTGGACATATCCCTGTTTCAGCGGCAACCCCGCGTAGACCGCCTTTTTGTCGGCTGTCGTCAGGTAGGCCTGTCCGGGAGTGAACGGCAGGGTCTCTGCCGTTTGATTGTCTATCAGGACGGTAACTTTTATTAAGTGATCGGCTACCGACGCCGCTTCAACCACATTAAACGCCTGGCCCTCCGAGTATATCCGGTAATCGGGAGTTATTATGAAACTTGTTATTCCGCCCCCGCATCCGGACAGCAATATCAATCCGGACACAGCGAGAAGGGCCAAAACGACTACTTTTTTCATTAGTCTCTCCATTTCCGTCCATTTAACTTATAACCGACCAGGTTCTTTCCCCGTTTTTGAATTTAGAATTTGCTCCTTGCCCTTAATATGCCTCAAAAGTTATCTCCGCATCCTGCATTTTCTCGTAAAACGAAAGATCCACTCCCTTTCCTCTGGTCGCAAATACTGACATATCTAACCCGTTCCATATTGTAAACCAGCCGGCAGGTTCCAGCACCACGACAGCAATCTCAGCGGCGATGTTTTGCTTGAAAAAGTAACCGAGTCCTGCGGCCGCGATGGTTATCAACATCCCTATAATAACCAGTACGATGCCCCTCAACCTTCCCGACGTAATTTCCTGACGTATCATATGCGCGTGCTTCTCAAAATGCTCGCGCAGGCGCAGCTCTATAAGCTCTTCCTTGCCCGGATCCTGCAGGTTTTTCGGTATAAGAAATTTCAGCTCCAGCCCGGAGATCTTGTCCCTGGCAGCGTGCTTCGCCTCGGAGAGAAAATCCTGGGAGAGAGACCTGTGGTCGTAAGGCCTCGGGTCGAAATCGGAAAAGATATCATCATAGGTGTCGAGCACCAGAGATATTTCGGATGTGTCAAGAAGTTTTTCTCTCGCAGCGCGGCCATCCGGATTCACGCCTGACTGCTTTCCCTGCTGGAGATGCTTATGTTGCTCGCCATCGGACATTATAGCTCCATTGTTCTACTCGCGAAATTCCAGCAGTTCAGCCCTGAAATCTTCTATGCTTACAACGTTCTTTTCCGCGCAATCTTTTATGAACTCCATATACATAGCGTGTTCCTTTTTTTCAATAAACCTGCCGGCGTTAAATTTTCCGGCCGCATACACGGAGGAGTGTTCCATCCCGTCTCCCGGAGAGTACCAGGCCGATTTTATCTCCCTGGTGATCCCCGGCGTAATAAAAACATAAATATTCACGGCGTTAAAAGCTTCCTCGGTCACTTTGTTCTGTTTTGTTATTGTTAGTTTTGCCTGGTCCAGCGTATCGGCATGCAGGTTCGAGGCCAGGATGTGCCCATACCGCTTCAAATTGAAGTACGCGCGAAGCTCTTCGCCCCAAAGGTAACCGAAATACCCTCCTTCGCTCATCTCGTGGCAGATATAGCAGGATGCAGGACCTCGTTCACCATCAAGCATGCCGTTGATATTAGCCGCGTGCAGTATAGGAGTCCCTTCTGGAATCGCATTCGCCAGGGCGCACATTACCGTGGTCTTGCCGGCTCCGCCGGGAACCGCTCCGGTGACAAAAGAATCGCCCCGGGACACCTTGAAAAGCAGGAAAGCCGCCAGTTCCAGGGGCATAGTCTTGGCTTTGTAAAGATCAACAAGCGACAAAAGCCGGCCGCCGCGCTGGTTGCAGCGGTTCAGTTCTTCGCAATGCAGGCGGATATCTTCTCTTTGCGGCATGGCAGGATAATTATAGCAAAACAAAAGTTTATTAGGTTAATGAAAAGTTTGTAAGGTTTGTAAGGTGGGATTGCCGAATAGAGTATAAGCAGCAGGATATTAAGAGCCTTTTTACTATTCTGCGATTTTTAAAAAGATGTTCTTCCAGATACTGCTGTCCGCTTCCGAAAGAGCCAGAGGGATAAAGCCGAATTTGAGATACAGCGAAATGGCCGGTATCCTTGCTGAAGAAGTGGTCAGATAGGTTTTTTTGTGACCGAGTTCGGCCATCCGCTTTAAAGCAATGCTAAGCATCGGCTTTGAAAGCCCTTTGCCCTGCATGCCGGGGACTATCGCCAGCCAATGAATCCTTCCGAATCGTTCTCCGGAGAAATTATCATCAAACCAGGAAGTGCAGGTCCCGATGCTGTTCTTACCGCCGTCAAGAAGATAGAACTGCCGTTTTGAAATATTCTTTTCGTCCGCGCCGAATTCTTCCCTGAAAGTTTCAGGAACAATGTTATTGTACTCATCCGCGGCTTTGGAAATCTCAAACCAACGTTTTTCGTCGCCCGGCCTGTACCATTTTACGCTATAGGGTTTCGGAAATTCGTATTCCGGAATCCCCGAAAGATCGCTCCGTATCATTGTAATCGGATTGTTGTCCGTCTTTTGCATTTATTTGGGCGTAACCGAAGAGTAGGCAGTTCCTATCCTTATTTCATCAACCTCGCTCTTCGCGTTCCCGCCGGCGTTTATGGAATTAAACATGAAATGCGTTATCTTTTCTGCGCGCAGCGCGGAGGAAGTACCCGGTTCTTTACCCAAAGCGGGATCAATCCACATCCAGCCCTCGTCAGCCGGCTCTTTAAAGTCAAACCTGCAGACCACGTGATGTACATTCTCATCGCATAAAACATCCGAGAACCATTTGCCGTCTCCGGGCCCGCCGTTAGTGACACGGCCAAGGAAATACTTGGGACTGATGTTGCACCTTCCGACTTGTATGCGCTGGTGTTTTTTATTCCCGTATTTATCTTTTTCCGGCTCAACCCCGTCCGAAAGATGCAGGCCGGAATAGGCGTTGCCGCCGGCGAGCTTCATTATAAAGGAGAACCAGATCGTGGTTCCGTGCTTTCCGAACGCCGGCTTCTTGTAATCCCCCGTATCCAGCAGGCCCGCGACTTCGGAGCGCGATGTGTCAATATCCCGGAATGTTCTGTTGTCTTTTCCGGTCTCAAAGAGAGACCCGCCAGAAGTTTTTAGTCCCGGAAACTCAAGCCCGGGAACTTTTATCCTGTTGCGCTGTTTCTCGAGCGGACTGTTAAACCAGGGCCCAGCCCAGCCAATACCGCCGTTCTGGCCGTCCAGGTCTGCCTTGTTTTCATAATTGAAACTCTCTTCCGCTATCAATATGCCTTTAATATCTCCGGCGCGCAAAATAGCGCATCCCGCTACAGCGGCAAGAACCAAAAACAGTTTTCTCATCTACTATTCTCCTTCTTTTTTGCCCGGCCAGCCTGTAGTTTCCAGATGCCGTTGTCGGTTCCCGCATAAAGATATCCGTCATCTCCCATTTCAAGTTCCCTGATATTTTTTACACTCCCGGGAAATTTCGGCAGTTCGGCCCAGTTCATACCATTGTCCGTTGATTTAAAAGTGACGGGGATCTTTGTATCGGTCATGCAGCCCATGTACATGTTGTCGCCATCATTGGCTGTATATCTCCAGCCGCCAAGCCAGCGGCGCAGCCCTCCGGTTATCTCCGTCCAGTTCGTTCCGACGGTCCATTTCAAGGGAACGCCGGGGCGCTGGTTCGTCAGATCAAACGCCTCTCCCGCGGAATTAAACGATATTTTGTTGTTGCCTGCCGTCGGCTCGCCCAGGTATGACCAGGTAGCGCCGCTATCGGTCGATTTCCAGATTCCGGCGTAGTCCTTTTCACAGCCCAGGAACAAATCTTTTGTAACCGGATTTGCGGATACGGCGAGCCAGCCGAACCAGGAAACAGTCTTACTGCCTGTATTGAAAGGTCTATTTTCCACCTCTTTCAAGACATCCCCTATCCCGTCCACTGACCGGAAAACTCTGGTGCTTCCTGTCGCGACAATCAAGTCCCCGGTGGCATAGCAGGGCGCGGCGTTGCAGGCAGCCCAACCTGCAGGGTTTATCGGTTCTCCTTTGGTGTCAAGGAATGTCGCGACCTTCCAACTGCCACCGTTGTTGATCAGGCGGTACACTCCGTACGGGCCGCTGTGGCTTTGCGACTTTCCGCGGCACGCAATCAATTCCCCTTTCGCGTTAACAAATAGCCCGATAGAATCATCCTTTGCGGCAGCTCCGACGCCGGGCACAAACTCCCAGGTCTTTCCCTTGTCCTTTGACCTTCTCACTTCGAAACCGTCTTCGGAAGCGTACAGGTCGCCGTTTGCCGTAAATTTTATCATTCTGACTTTCGCAGGGACCGGGCTTGCCTGCTCCCAGCCGGCGCCCCACGCGTACAAAGAAAAAACCAAGGAAACTGCCCCAAGGAATATTTTTCTTGCTCTTGCCGGCATTTTTCCCTCCAAAATCAATCCGGAAGCTCTTTGAGAATCTCCAGGAATTCAACCGATGCTATAGCGTTCTGCTGCGTAGCCGGTTCATTCCACTATCTTTGCTCCCGCTTTCCGCGCGGCAAACACAGGCTGGTCCCAAACAAACTGGCCCGGGACTCCAAGCGCGGCAGCGAGCGTCGTAGCGAGCATTTTGTGCCCGTACTCGTTCGGATGCACATTGTCGCTTAACAGGTCTCCTATGTATCTTCTTCCGCGGGCCATGAAAGTCCCTGACTGGTCGACAAACGGAACATTCAGGCTCGATGCAAGTTCCCTCGCGGGCTCGCGGAAAGCGATGCCGTTCTCAAAATATCCCTTTCCCAGAAAAAATGTGGGCCCGGCAAGTATCACCTCTATTTTTTTCTCCTGCAATGCTTTTATAGCCCGTTCGGTATTGGAAGTGTAGGCGTTAAGGCCCTTGCTCAGAGTGTCATTGACTCCGTAGAACCAGATAACCAGGTCCGGATTGAACATAGTCACATCGGAAATATGATCTGCTCCGAACTGCGTGTTCTTGCCGCCCGCGCCCACGCTTATAACCTGAAGCCCGTCAAACCCCGCGAGGGCCGCTTCGGAAAACCCGGGCGTAACCACGGCAAAGCCGTCCGCCGCGGCGCCTGAAGCCGTTTTTCCTGTCTTCTTGTCCACCGACTGCCACATCTTCATGGCATATCTGGCCTTTTTGTATTTGTAATATTCGGCCAGTTTTTTCTGCAGGACCGCAAAATAAACATATGCGTCATAATCCCTGTTAGGGGCTTTGTTCGGCTTGTAGGTCATCTGGGCGCCGGCCGTTATGGAATCCCCGGCGCAAACTATGGTCAACGGCTTGCCCGCCTTGAGTTTTGTGAGGACCTTGGGTATAAGCTTGTCTGCTCCGGATACAAACTGTTCCGCCGGAATCATACCGGGCGGGTCGTCAGTCTTTTTGTCTTCAATCTTTTCGGTAACCTGCTCGGAATAGAAATTGAGTCTTGCGATCACAGCCCAGGCCTGTCTTGGGGATGCCGGCTCAAGCTTTGCGTTGATAAAATAAAACCCCTTTTCGCTCACATCCGGCGTAAAACTCTTCCAGGGCACAAAATATTTCTTCCAGTTCTTTTCGACAAGAGGAAACTTGCCCATCCGAGCGTAAGACGCGATTTTCTGGTTCCAGTTGGTGCCGAGAGAAAGATTGCCGCTCCCGCCGTCGCCGCGCATCCAGAAGGAGATTCCTTTATATTTCTTTAGGTCATCGCCCCTGGCTCCGACATCATAGAACATGACTTCGCCGGGATTTTCCCCTTTTTCGGTGAAAATCACCATTCCGGAATCCGGACCTACGCCTTTTGCCGTGGCGTGCAGATCAACATCGTCGTCGTGCTGGTACCGCCAGGCGCGCGCGGTCGGATACTCCGGAAAAGCGACAAAACTTTTCTCGCCGTTCGGCTGGACGAAACCCGCGAAACTCGCGTCATCGGCAATTCCCGCGGCACACAGAGGAGCGCAGGCAATAATTGAAAGGAGAACGGCAAATCCGGCAATCTTCAATTTTTTCATATTCCTCCTCTTTTACGCGGATCTTTGCAGAGTTCTTTGACGGAAATATCTTTCATCATCTTATAGACCTGGGCTTCCACCTCATCCATTCTGGTCCTAAGAACACAGTAGGCCATGTTCGGACAGTTCTTGCCTTTTAATGTGCAGTGGTTTATTTTAAAAGGGCCCTGAAATATCTCTATGAGCTCAGGCAGAAAGATTTCCCCCGCGGACTTATTCAGCTCAAACCCCCCGCCGGAACCTTTGTAGGAATTTACAATTTTTTTCTTATTCAGCACCTGGAGAAGTTTACGAAGAAACGGATAGGGAACCTCGAGTTTTTCGTGGAGTTCTTTTACCGAAACAAGCCGGCCGCTGTTCCTGCTCAAATAGCAGAGCGCCCTGACGGCGTAGTCCGTGCTTTTCGTAAGGATCATTTTCACCTCAGCCGGAAAAGTTCTTTGGTTGATTGCGCAGATTAGATAAACAGATTACACAGATTAAACCTGTATTTAATCTGCGAAATCTCACTTCCTAATCCGCGTAATCAAACAGCTGTTGTTTTATTTTTAAATGTTAGAGAGGGTTACCGCAGAACGGGCAAAAGTTAAACGCAGCGTCATGCCCTGTGCCGCAGGACTTGCATTCCTTCTGCGCGGCCGGAGCAGACGCTTCCTGCTTCTCAACTTCTATTGTTTTTACATCGATTTGCCGTCCGCCGAGTTCTCTTTCTATAAGGCTCATAAAGAACGGATGCCCGCTCTCCATTTTATATAACTCAATGAGTTCTTCTGTTTCAAGGGCGCTTATGCCAATTTTCCCCCTTATATGTTCTACAAAAACGCTTGCCCTCATCCCCGCGCCGGAATTATTCTTCGCTTCGGCACCCAAGCCGGCAGGTTTCAGCATTTCATTAAGGTCAACTCCCCGCCTCCTCAATTCCTCCCTGGCAAGCTCGTAATACTCCGGCACAAACTCTCCGGATTTATCGTTCTTAAGGGTTTGCGCGAGTTCGGCGTCGGGAAGAAGGGAAATTTGTTTCTTGGCGTATTCTTTATCGAACATAAGTAGCTCCTTACTTTAGTAACCTTATAAACCTTACGAACCTTAAAAACTTTTTTGAGTTTTTGTATTTATCTCCCCTTCCCTGAATCGCCCAAATCCACCAGCTCTTCCGGGAACGGAGAGAAAAAAGTCTGCTCTTTAAGATAATCCACCTTATATTTTACAATCCACATCTGAAGCAGCCCGGTGACCGCGCTCAAAGGAAGTTTTCCGGCGCGGTACTTTTCCATGCTTTCAAGAAAGAATTTTTTTTCTTCTTTTACAAGCTGCTCCTTAAAGTAACCCAGGGCGTGCGTGAGCACATTGATGACGGGCTTGAAGCTCAGTTGTTTGGCAAAGGCCAAGAGCAGGTGTCCGCCGTATTCCTCGTTGACTTCTTTGACCGGACGTTTCTTCAAATTTGCCGCGAGCGAGCCCATCAATCTCATCTCTTTCTCGTTGTAGGCAAGGAGCAGGTACTTGTTCTTCGCCTGAAAATCGGAGAGGGCGCGCGCTGTTCCGGCGTTTTTTACGGCAAGGAACTCCGCGTGCGTGAAGATTTTGGCAAGGAAATTTTCTCTGATGGGAAAGTTTGTAAGGCGCCCTTCGTCCTCAATGGCAAGCGGGGCGAATTCTTTCACCACGCCTTCCCCGAAAAACCCCGCGCTGCCGCCGGTGTGCCCGGAAGTCTCCTTTGTCCCGTTGAACAGCTTTACATCCTTAATACCGCATGAAGGAGACCTGCTTTTTAATATGAAACCGCTTAATTTTTCCTTCTTAAGCGCCAAAAACTGTTTGGACCGGTAGGCCAGCATCTCTTTGCTGAAATCTTTTCCGGTATTAGGCTGAAACAACGCCCTGTTTCCTTCTTTCAGAACCACTCTTATGGGGTCTCTCGGACAACCGAGGCCGATTTCCATTTCAGGGCAGCAGGTTATATAATCAACATACTTGCCGAGCCTCTCCACAAACCTGTCATTGACGGTCGCACCGTCCCACCTGCAATTCGCGAATCCAAGGCATTTGCTTGCAAAAATCCTTGGCTTTGCCCTCATCAGAAAGTCTCCTTCTGACTGAGCGTGGTC
>CAIWWK010000034.1 GCA_903916325.1 Candidatus Firestoneibacteriota bacterium | reverse complement strand
TTAACTTCAGGTCAAGCGGTTCATCGGTCACAAGCGGCACATAATCCACGCGCTTGCCCATGCACCCGGTCTTCAGCCGCTTAATAAAATTTTCCATCGCCTTAAGATAGCCTTTTTTAACGGACCACGACTCGGCGAGTATTTCCTCGTTGCCTTCAAACCCCTTAAAGAGAGTCATCTCGTCAAAAGGGAAGGTCAGTTCACTCCTGTCGAGCACATGAAAGACCACTACTTCGTGTTTCTTGTGCCTAAAATGCTGGAGGCTTAGCAGCGTTTTTTCCACGTCATAGAAGAAGTCGGAGATAACAATTACCAGCCCTCTTTTTTTAATTCTTTCGGCAAGATCATGGAACACTTCCTCCAGGTTGGTTTTCGGCCCGGAAGACGCCTGCTCAAGCTCTTTAAGTATCAGCCGAAAATGCCTGGGGCTGTTGCGCGGCGGGATGTAAGAATTTATTTTGCTGTCAAAACCGATGAACCCGACGGAATCTCGCTGCTGTAAAAGCAGGAATGCAAGCGCTGACGCAAGGAAGGAAGCGTATTCAAGCTTTGTAGAGCCCTTTGAGCCGTAGAGCATTGACTCGCTTGTATCCAGGATGATATAGGCCCGAAGGTTTGTCTCCGCCTCGTACTGCTTCACGAAGAACCTGTCGGACCTCCCGTAGACGCGCCAGTCAATGTGCTTGATCTCATCGCCGGGAACATACTCGCGGTGCTCCGCAAATTCCACGCTAATCCCGTGATACGGGCTCTTATGCAGGCCGGTAACAATGCCTTCAACGACCTGCCGGGCCTTAAGTTCCAGCGCGGAGACCCTGCTAAGCGTCTTTGGGTCAAGATACTTTTTGAATGTCTCAGCCATTTTCCCGGCCTTTATTTCGTTCGGAGTATTCTACTTTGAAGTTTTTGACACGGTCTTCAATATTCGGGCTACTATTTCGTCGGTGTTTATCCCTTCAGCCTCGGCCGTAAAATTAACCACAATCCGGTGCCGAAGCACCGGGCGCGCTACCGCTTCAATGTCATCGCAGGAGACATAGTACTGGCCGTTAAGAATAGCCCTCGCTTTGCCCCCCAGCACCAGATACTGCGAGGCTCGCGGGCCTGCGCCCCAGGCCACATACTCTTTTATAAAGTCGGGGACATCCGCCGAGCCTGGCCGCGTGTTTTTCGTGATATTGTAGGCGTATTTAAGCACATGGTCAGCGATCGGGACTTTTCTGACAATATCCTGAAGCTTTATAATCTTCTTGCCGTCCAGCACCCGGTCAAATTCGGGTTTTATGCCGGAAGTGGTCGTGCGCATAATCTTAAGTTCTTCATCTTCTTTTGGATAGCCCACATAGGTCTTGAACATAAACCTGTCAAGCTGGGCTTCCGGCAGAGGATAAGTTCCTTCCTGTTCAACCGGGTTCTGGGTCGCCAGCACAAAGAACGGCTCGTCCAGTGTATAGGTCCTTCCCCCCGCGGTAACCTTATGTTCCTGCATGGCTTCAAGCAGGGCCGCCTGGGTTTTCGGCGGGGCTCGGTTTATTTCGTCGGCAAGAATGATGTTGGCGAAGAGCGGGCCGGGAAGGAACTTGAATTCCCTATCCTTAGAAACCTTGTTTTCCTGTATAACCTCAGTGCCTGTAATATCCGAAGGCATAAGATCAGGGGTAAACTGAAT
>CAIWWK010000033.1 GCA_903916325.1 Candidatus Firestoneibacteriota bacterium | reverse complement strand
TACCTCACCACGCTCTATATGGGCAACGCTTTCTCCTTTGTCCCGCGCAAAGTTGCCGGAGAGGGCACGCCCTCGGTGGACTCAAGGGGCAGAGCGAACAGGTATTTCATAAAACCGCCGCTCAATTCGGCGCTGGACAAAGAGATACAGAAAGAGACCTACACGATGCTCTACAACCAGCTCTACCTGCATCCCGCGATGGCCTACTACTATATATTTGAAGAATTGTGGCATCCCGAGGATTGCGGCTACGACGATCAGTCTCTCGTGCAGTTTCAGGAATACTTAAGAATCCAATATAAGACGATAGAGAAACTGAACGCGGAGTGGCACAGAACCTACGCCTCCTTCGAAGAGATCGCCGCGCCGACGCAGGAAAATACCACGGCCGCGAGCAGGGACTTCTGGCAGTACACGCCGGAATACACGAACTTCCGGAAGTTCAGGTCCTGGACGCAGGGTGAAATGCTGAAGTTTGACGTCAATCTCATACACAAAATGGACCAGAATCACATCACCGAAGGCGCGAAGGGGGATTTCGGCTCGCAATCCTGGCAGCCGGGCGAATCTCTTGACCAGTTTGGCTGGTACACCCCGCGGGTTTCCGCTTCGGTCTCCCGCTATTTTAAGAAGAGCGCGATGACCGGCGGGTATCTTCTTCCCTGCGAGGACGCGTACCTTGACGGGAGAAAGCAGGCTGACCACGCGCCGGGGCCGAAACAGTATATTGGAAAGGACGAAGTAAAGATAGTTTACAACAAACTTATTACCGGCGTTTTCTGCGGGATGAAGGCTTTCTGGAATGAATGGTACGACGACGGCATACAGCACGTGTTCCACCAGACTGATTACATAAAGGACCAGGGGCCGAAGTTCAATATCAAGCACTGGACAGGGCAGATCTGCTTCTTTGAAAAGACGGCTTTTGACGGACCGCCGGTCCGGCTTGAGAGGGGCGCTATTTACGCGTCAGCCGCCAACAAAACGCTTTACCGTATAGCGCATCTTTTCCTGCCGGCAAAACCGCCTGAGCCGAAAGTGCTGGTACCGACTGTCGAAGAGAGCTTCTTTCTGAAGGGATTCGGCGTTAACAATAATAATTTTGAGATAGCGGCGATGCGGGTGCTGCGTTCAACCGGACTTAATGCCGATTTCCTCCGCCTATCGGAGGTAAAGGACCTTTCCGTGTATAAACTTATAGTGCTCGGGGATACCGCCGAGCATATTTCGAAGACAGATGTTTTAAGAATCCTTGATTTCGTAAATAACGGCGGAAAACTTATGATAATGAACGCCGCCGGCTTCTCGTATGTAAACGAGCCGCGCAGGTACTCGGCAAAGCCCGGGGAAGTATTTCCGGTAAAGGAGTTGGCTGAACTCGCCGGTTACAAGATTGTCTGCCAGAACTCCTATCAGATGGATTTTCCGAAACCCGTGAAATTGACCCTGCCCGGAGCCGGCAAGCTTCAGGATGCAAAGTTAGGCTTTTATTACGAGCCGTCCGCCGGGAATGAAGTATTCCTTAAAGGCGACCTCGGCGGCAGGGAAATCGCGCTTGGGTTCATAAACAAGAAGAGGAATGTCATCGTCTCATATTTCCCCATGACAGACAGCCCTGATGAAGGGCTGACAAGGGGCCTCTCAAGGTATTTCAAGAAAATAATTGACGGCTGGAACATTGACAAGAGTGTTTCCGTTTCCGGTCTTGACGATTATTATGACATGTATTCGGGCACGCTTTCCGGCGACGGCTACACGCTCGCCGCTGCCTGCAACCTTGAGCAGGAATATTCGCGCAAGATCTCGATTAAGGTTGGAAATCTCGCGGACGGCGACTACGCGGTAATTGACGTTACCGGAGAGGCGCCGGACCTTATGGTGAAGGCCGACAAAGGCCCAGCGCAGGCAAAAAATCCGGAAGCCCTCAGGAGCAAGATAAGCTTTAAAATGACCGCGAAGGAAATTGCCTCGAACGGGATTCCCTGCGAAGTCAAACCAGCGCAGGCGAAAATATTCCTCATGCGCCCGCTTAAGGATATGTGCTGGGTTTCGATGTGGGAACCTTCCATTAAAGGTTTCGTCAAGCACCCGGTCGGAATAGTTTACGGGAATTCCGCCGAGCAGCTGCTTGCCGGAGACATCCGTTCTGAACTGCAGAAATACGGGGTGAAAGTTTCAATCTATTCCGCCGCCGAGGTTAAGACGCTAAAAACTTCGCACGAGGTAAAGATCCAAACCTTCGGGATACCTATTAAAAAACCGAAAATTGACAAATCCGACTGGTATCTCGTGGATACCTTCAATAATGAACCGTGTGACACTGACAAGAGTCTTATCTTTGTCGGGAGCGAAGATACCAATCCCGCCATAAGGCACCTGGGAGCGCCGGACACTTTTGTCTATGACAAAGTTCTGGAAAATGTAACAGCGGGGTACCCTGGGGAAAGGCGCGGCGTGGTCTGCATGGTGGATGCCGTGAATTCCGCGTTCTATGATGTAAGGTCCTCGGCAAGAGACGGAATAATAGTCGGCGGTTCAGATGCAGCCGGCACCAAAACAGCCGTAAACGCTTTCATTTCAATAATAAGAAGGAACTTGAAGTAAACCTGCCGGCTTCCCGGGCAAAATGGCTTGAAAAGCGCCCAATAACAATGTAAAATATTGGGCAGGCATATGAAAGCCTTTTTTGATTACGCGGATTAACGCCTATACTTGGCGCTAATTCTCTAATCTGCGTAATCTGTTTTCGTAATCAGCGTAATCAACCTGCTTTAAGGAGTATTGTTGATAAGTCTTCACACGCATAGCATATTCAGCGACGGGGAACTGCTTCCCTCCGAGCTTGCCAGAAGGTGCGAGCGCGCCGGGTACAGGTATCTGGCGATAACAGACCATGCCGACAGTTCCAACCTTGAGGATATTATCAGGAATGTTTCCCGGGCGGCCGCGGATTTCAACAGGACTTCAAAACTTAAGGTCCTGCCGGGTATTGAAATAACCCACGTAGACCCCTCTTTGATAGGCGGGCTTGCCGCGAAAGCCCGGAGCCTGGGCGCCAGGGTTGTTGTTGTGCACGGTGAAACCATAACGGAACCCGTAAAGAAGGGAACGAACCTCGCGGCGATACGGGCGAAGGTTGACATACTGGCCCATCCCGGATGTATTTCAAAAGCCGAGATGGCGCTTGCAAAGAAAAATAATGTGCTCATAGAAATAACCACGAGAAAGGGGCACTCGCTGACCAACGGCTATGTCGCGAAGCTAGCGCTGGAATGCGGCGCGCCTATGGTATTAAACACCGACGCGCATATACCCGCGGACATTGTCGGCAGGGATTTCGGGCTTAAGGTCGCGATGGGCGCGGGCTTAAGCAGAAAGCAGGCGGAAAACTTATTCGTAAATTCCGAGAAATTCGTAAAAAGAACAGCCGGTTTGGCGTAAGAGGAGAAAAAATGGACAAGGAAAAAAGGCATTTTAAAGAATCTCTGAAACAGGACGAGTTCAAATCTTTTATACACCACATAATCGATTTCTTCAGGGATCCGGTAAAATTGAACAAGTCGCTGAACTGGGGCATCGGGGTCCTGCTCGTCGCGCTTGTAGTCTGGGGCTACACCGCTTACAAGAGCAATGTTGATACCCAGGTGTACAAGGCGATAGGCACGGCGAAAGTGAAGATGGCGAACAAAGATATTGATACTGCAATACAGAACCTGAAGACCACGGCGCGTGATTATCCCTCAAGCTCAATGCTCGGCGCGGTGAACTATTACCTGGGCCAGTGCTATGAACAGAAGGGCGATCTTGAAGGCGGCCTGAAAGCTTACGGGGACGCCGTAAATTCCTACCTGCCTGAGAGCATTCTGCCGGCGGCCTATATGTCTTACGCTTACGCGCTGGAAGCCAAACAGGATTTTACAAAGGCAGTTTCTGTTTACGACGAGCTTCTGAAAAAGATGCCGAATTATTTCGGGGCCGGGGAAGTCCTGCTAAACCAGGCAAGGAATCTCCGCTTAGCGGGAAAGCTTCCCGAGGCGGCGGCGAAATACAAAGCCGTTGTAGATAAGTATCCGGATTCCGCCTGGGCCTATACGGCCAAACAGTTCGTCCAGTAGGGCGTATGATACACCTTGCCTTTGTGTGGCATATGCACCAGCCATACTATAAGGACCGCGCAAAAAATAAACTGCTGATGCCGTGGGTTCGCCTGCACGGTGTGAAAGACTACCTCTATATGATCCGCCTGCTTGACGAATTCCCGAAAATCCGGCAGACCTTTAACCTCGTTCCCTCTCTGCTTTCCCAGATAGAAGACTACAATTCCGGAGTAATTGACACGCTTTTTGAGCTGACGCAAAAACCGGCTGCCGCGCTTGACCGGGAAGAAAAGATGTTCATCCTCTGGAATTTCTTCATGGCACAGTGGGACAACATGATAAATGTTCATCCCAGATACCGCGAGTTGCTTGAAAAGCGCGGGCGCTATGTTTCTCCTGCTGAACTGGAGGACCTTTCCCGCACTTTTTCAATCCAGGAATACCTGGACCTGCAGGTCTGGTTCAACCTTTGCTGGATAGACCCGCTCACAGCCGGAGAAGATACCGGTATTAAAACTCTCATTGCAAAGGGCAGGAAATTTACAGAGGAAGACAAGGCGTTCGTCCTGGCCCGCCATATATCAATGATGCGGGCAATAATCCCTAAATACAGGGAGGCTGCAGACGCCGGGCGCATAGAGCTTACCACCACGCCATTCTACCATCCCATACTGCCGCTTCTGATAGACACCGAAATAGCGCTGACCGCGATGCCGGACAACAGGCAGGACTTCAGGTTCACCCGGCCGGAGGACGCTAAAGAGCAGGTAGCCAGGGCTGTCGCTTATTTCGAAGAAAAATTCGGTTTTAAGCCGCGCGGGATGTGGCCGGCCGAAGGAAGCGTTTCAGAGGCGATTGTTCCAATTGTGGCGGGCGAAGGTATTTCATGGATAGCGTCAGACGAGGAAATACTTTTCAAGTCGCTCGGTTCTTTTGATAAAAAAGAGAACGTACTCTACCGTCCCTGGAAGATAAACAGGGGAGGGAAGGAGCTCAAGATAATATTCCGAGACAAGGAACTCGCGGACCTGATTGGTTTTGTCTACTCAAAGTGGGACGAAGAGTCGGCGGTAAATGATTTCGTTTCAAGGTTAAAAGCCATAGGGGCCTCAACAAACATGAAAGACCCGCTGGTCACTGTTGTGCTTGACGGCGAGAACGCGTGGGAGTATTACAAGAATAACGCGCTCGGTTTTTTCAGGAGGCTTTACACGCGGCTGTCGGCCGAGAATGATATCAAATGCGTGAAGGTCGGCGAGTACCTGGATGCCTTTCCGGAAATCCCTGAGCTTCCGAAGCTTTTTCCCGGCTCCTGGATAAATCACGATTTTTATATCTGGATAGGACACGATGAAGACAAGAAGGCCTGGAAGTACCTGAAGGAAACAAGGAACGATGCCGCGGGCTGGAATGATATAAGGGAAAAGAACCCTGCGCTTTACGCCGAAATAATGGAAGAGATATATATTGCCGAAGGAAGCGACTGGTGCTGGTGGTACGGCGACGATCATTCATCCGCTCAGGACGAGGAGTTTGACATGCTCTTTCGCGGGCATCTCAAAAAAGTTTACGAACTCGCCTGGAAAGAAGTTCCGGCGAAGCTGCTTTCACCGATACTTTCCACCGGAAAGACCGTGCTCACCCAGCTTACGCCTACTGCCTTCATTAAACCCGTTATAGACGGCAAGATATCTAATTTTTACGAATGGGCCGACTCCTGCATCTATGAGGCGGCCAAGGCCAGCAGCGCCATACACAGGGCTGAGAGTATAGTAAAGAACCTGTATTTCGGGTTTGACCGCTCAAATCTGTTCCTCCGGCTGGACTTAAATATTGATCCTGTCGGTGAAAGCATGCAGGGGCTTGTCTTTGAATACACTTTTATAAACAGGGGAGCTTTCCGCCTTAAACTGTCAGCGCTTCCCGGCGGGGCGCTCTCGGCGGCCCTATTTAAGCAGGCGGAAACAACTCAGGATTGGATCCCGGCAGAGGGAGCGCCGGTAAAAGCGGCGGCTCTCAGGATTATTGAAGCAGCGGTTCCTTACGCTTCAATAGAAGCCGGGGCTAAGGCCGATATAAATATAGCCCTTGCCGTTTACCGCGGCGAGAACGAAGTTGAAAAATGGCCAACCCGGGGTATAATTAATATTACGGTGCCGGGATTAGATTTTGAAGAACAGAACTGGAACGCCTAGGACGCCTAAAACTCTATGCCTGCGAACAAAATGAACATACTGCTTTCTTCCGCTGCCGCGCTCTGCTGTTTTCTTCCCGCATTTGCCGGCGCGCCCGCTTTGGACACGGCTCCTGCCGCGATAGCTGCGCGTGACGCAAAGATCGCTTTCCTTGGGCCGCTTTCCGGGGAGAACGCTGACCTCGGGGAAAAAATGAAAAAGGGTATTTGCGCCGCGCTTAAGATGTTCAATGACACGCACGGCTCGAATATCTCCATCCTGGAATTAGACACCTCCGCTGCGGGAGCTTCTGCCGGGGGCAGGCTTGCAGCTGCCGCGTATGAAACACAGGTACTTGCTGCAATAGGCCCGGTAACCACGGACGGACTGCCTGATTATATTTCCGGCGCGAACTCGCTGAAACTTCCACTGGTTTCCCCGACCGTGCTTTTCCCGGATGATATTCCCGGGAACAGGTATTTTTTCAGGAATAATCTTGCTCCGGAGGATGAAGGACGGCGGCTCGGCCGGTACGCGGTCAAGTCCCTCGGCAGGAAGAAGTTAGCCGTTATAAGAAATGATTCTCTCTTTTCGAGCCGTGCCGCGGCAGGATTTACGGAAGGAGTTCTTGAGGCGGGCGGAAGCGTTGAGAAAGAAGTCTTGACGGTTTCCGGCCAGTACGACCTGAAGGAACAGATGCTCGCTCTGGGCGGCATGGATCCGCATGTGGTAAAAGAGCTGACCGATACTGATAAACTCAATCTTGACGCGGTGGCGGCCAGGTTTATTGCTCATGTTAGGGCTTTTATTCCACAGAGCAAAACCGTAACCCGCGTTATAGTCCTTAATTTCACGAATACCGGCGCCGGAGGCAGGGAGCTCCGGGAGGAATCCGACAGGGGTTCCTTTTTCGCGAGGAAACTCAGTTTCGGCCTTGCGAAATTCCGCGACATTGAAATGATAGAAATGGCAAAGGTTTACGCATTTCTGAAAACTTCGAAATCGGATATGGAGGGGGAGCTGGCCGGCGCTTGCGCCGAATTCCAGGCGGACTACGCGGTCACCGGAAGCATAATACCGCTGACCCCGGGGGCTTTCAAAGCGTCCGCGAGGATAGTAAACTTGTCCGGAGAAACGGTCGCTGAAATATCTTTTCCCTTCCGCGTTTCGGTCATACCCCAGGGAAACAAGCTGGGCGTGGAGGCTTTCTATATCCCGCAGGACACGGCAGATTCAGACAATATAATTTCCCATCTCGCGTTTTTTGACCTGAAGTCAACCTGTCTCGGAACGAGCAAGTGGTTTGATGAGAAATTGCTGCTCCAGCCTTCGGCCAGGCTGGAAGGAGCGGCTTTTACGGCTGCGTTTTTTGCAGGAAGCGAAGATCCGGCAGTTTCCGGATTTGCATCGCTTTACCGTTCTATATACTTTGAGGAACCGGAAGAACTGGCAAGTTTCGGCTATGAAGCCGCTTCTATTATTCTTTCCGGAATCGGCAAGGGCGTAAAATCAAGAGAAGGAATGGAGAATTTCCTTGTTTCCTTGAACGGCTACGGCGGCCTGAACGGTTCCATTGCTTTTTCCGGAGGGCGTTTCGTCAAATCCCCCAGGATTCTCACAACAAGCGGAGGAACCGTCTCCGAAATCCGCGAATAATTTCCAGTATTTACGTTAAGAACGTTATTCTCTATGCCGGACGTAGCACGGCATGAATAATATCTTACCTTACAGAACAAGACACAGCGAAGCTGTTGATTATAAATGTTAAGAACGTTAAGAACCTTATAAACTTTTGAATTTTTGAACTTCTATTAATGTTGTTATCCCTGCGCTTTTTTAGTATATTATACCTATGGAACGCCTCGTAACCATCCTAAAGACCGCCGGTATTTCCGCGGTAATAGCTTCCCTGGTATTTACGGCCGGGATGCTCTTTAATATTGCCAATCCTTATGGGATAAGCATAAAACCCGCTCCTGAAAAGATTATTACGATAGTTAAAACAGTTGAAAAGAACGGCGGCCCCAGGCTTAAGTCAAAAGCCGGGGATTGCGCCGCAAAACCTGTTTCCGCCAGTACTGCCGAAAGCGCTTCTTCAACCGTTACCATTGCTTCTTCCGGCGAAGGTGAAACTATTGCCGACCTTTCCAGCCTTGTAGCCCCTATCCCGCCGGCGGAAAAGCTTAAAGATATTCCCCGGCTGACGCTTGGAAAAGCCAGGGAATATTACGATTCCGGCAG
The DNA here is from genome assembly GCA_903916325.1 of Candidatus Firestoneibacteriota bacterium. Classification (GTDB taxonomy): domain Bacteria; phylum Oederibacteriota; class D2-FULL-39-29; order D2-FULL-39-29; family CAIOVX01; genus CAIOVX01. Next base: position 4,272 of record CAIWWK010000033.1, on the reverse strand, counting down.
GTATAAATTCGTGGATGCCAGGCCGCAGTATAAATATATAGAAGCGCACATTAAGGGGGCGTATACCCTGTCTGCAAGCTTCTTTAATAAACAGCTTCCTGCTTTTAAAGAGGTTGCGGCCACCGGAGATGAACTTGTGGTGTACTGCAGCAGCCTCGAATGCAGGCTTTCGGAGATAGTGGCAGGTGAACTGCTTGATAAGGGTTATAAAAAGATTTATATCTTTGAAGGCGGCTGGGCGGAATGGGAAGCAAAAGCTTATCCGATGGAAGGCGTGAAGGTGAGCAAATGAAACGTAAAGAGTTGAACAGGTTTTTGAGTTCAAAATATCTGCTCACGGCGCTCCGGATCATTATGGGTGTTGTTTTTGCGGCCGCCAGCTACGACAAGCTGCTTTATCCGGCGGTTTTTGCCGCCAAGGCAGCGGAATACAAGATTATTCCGGAACTGCTATTGCCTGTGATAGCAGTCGCGCTTCCCTGGGTGGAATTTATCTGCGGGTTCCTTCTAGTTCTCAATATTTTCTCGCGCAGCGCCGCGCTTATCCTGGCGGTCACGCTTGCCGGATTTATTTTCGGGATGGTTTACGACCTTTCCTTTGGGCTGGTTCATGACTGCGGCTGTTTCGGTTTCCTTGAAGAGAGCATCGGCGCCGGCACGATTATACGGGACCTTGTCTTTATCGCGCTGCTGCTTCCGCCGCTTATTTACGGCGGGAATGAGTTTGCGCTTCTTTCGCGGAAGGAAAAGTAAATGGCGCAAAGAATCTACAACACGCTCACTTCCAGGAAGGAAGAATTTATTCCGGTACGTCCGGGCGAGATAAGCATCTACAACTGCGGGCCGACGGTTTATAACTATTTTCACGTGGGCAATGCCAGGAACTTCATTGTTATTGACGCTATCAGGCGCTACCTGGAATGGAAGGGATTCAAGGTGAAGCTGGTTCAGAATATTACGGATGTCGACGACAAGATAATAAAGAAGGCCTCGGCCGAAGGAGTAACTCCGGGAGAAGTAGCGGAGAAATTCACCTCCTATTATTTTGAGGACCTTGAGAAGCTCGGGGTAAGAAAGGCGGATGTAAATCCGAAGGCTACCGAGCATATTAAGGAAATGCAGGATCTGATAAGCGTCCTTATCGGCAAAGGGTTTGCCTACGAACTGGACGGGGATGTGTACTTTTCGATTGAAAAGGCAAAGGCCTTTGGGTACGGAAAATTATCCCATAAAAAAATAGAAGAACTCGAGGCAGGCGCGAGGATTGACGTAAACGAGCAGAAAAAGAGCCCGCTTGATTTTGCTCTATGGAAAAAGGACAAGAATGAAGGGATTTCCTGGGATTCACCGTGGGGGAAAGGTCGTCCGGGCTGGCACACGGAATGCTGCGTGATGTCCGCCAAGTATCTCGGCCTTCCGTTCGACATTCACGCGGGCGGCATAGATCTGGTCTTCCCGCACCACGAGAACGAGCTTGCCCAGGCGGAAGCCGCCTATGGGAGCACGGAAAAGTTCGCGAAATACTGGCTGCACAACGGGCATTTGAATATACGCGGCCAGAAAATGAGCAAATCCCTCAATAACTCCCTGATGGCGCGGGATATTATGAAAACCATGAATGCCGGAGTCATAAGGTTCTTCCTGCTCTCGGCGCATTACAGAAGCCCGCTTGACTGGACAGACGAGAATGTGGCAAGCGCGGTCGCAGGTTACAATGAATTGCGGTATACGCTGGCGCGCGCGGCCTGCGCGCTTGAAAAACCTGCGGTTGAAGGAGGCGCGCCGGATGCGGTGCTTCTTGAAAAAGGGAAAGCTATGGAAGAAGCTTTTACCGCCGCTATGGAAGATGATTTTAACACGGCTGCTGGCATTGCCTCTCTTTTCTCTTTCGCGTCGGAAATAAAGAACGCGATAAAGAAAAAGGATTTTACGCTGAACGCGCAGAACCGGGAAAGCCTGAAACTCGCGGCGTCTAAACTCGCCTCTTTGAGCCTGGCGCTGGGTTTCCGGCTGGAAGTTGAAAAAATTTCCGTTGAGGCGCTTGCCCTTGCGGCGGAAAGAGAGAAGGCCCGCGCTTTGAAAGATTTTAAGGCCTCAGACGAACTTCGGGTAAAGCTGGACAAACTCGGCTATGTAGCTGAAGACAGCAGGGCGGGGCAGATGGTGTTTAGGAAATAAAAGCAAGCACTAAATACTAAATTCTAAAAAGCAAAAGTGCAAGACAATGAAACCTGCGGTTTGTATTGTTTGCTTTTGTTTGCAATTTGCATTTATGGTTTTTATTAGAATTTAGTATTTAGAATTTGCTTTTTGTTCTATTCAGAATTTGCTTTTTGTTCCAAAGGAGCTCCTATGAATCCGGATTTCGTCACGATGGGCAGGGATAAATGTTTCCACCTGGTTTCGCTCGAGGAAAAACGCGTAAAAAAAATACTTGTTGCCAAGGAATTCGAGAGCGAGCTGGTTGATTTCCTCCAGATGGCAAAAGAGAAGGGTTTGAACCTGCAGTACATGCCCTATAAGACCATGAACCGCATCACTCACTCCAAAGAGCACGACGGCGTGATGATAGAGACCTACCCGAAACACTATATCCAGGTAGAGGATATGCTGGCTTACGCGAAGGAAAGGAACGAAAACCCGTTTCTGATAGTTCTGGACAATGTCCAGGACCCGCACAATCTCGGAGCGGTGCTTCGAACGGCGGAAGGAGCCGGAGTGCACGGAGTAATAATCCCGAAATCCAATGCGGCCAATGTAACGCAAACGGTTGATAAGGTTTCAACCGGAGCGACCGAGTACGTGCCTATTGCAAGGGTCGTGAACATAAACAACATACTGAACGACTTGAAGGAGTACGGCGTTTGGATAGTAGGAGTTGAAGTTGACGGCAGCAAGCCGTATTTCAACGCGGATCTCAAACTGCCAATCGCGCTGGTGCTCGGAAGCGAAGGCGAGGGAATGAGAAAAAGCATAAAGGAAAAGTGCGATTTCATGGTGAACATTCCGATGAGAGGCGAGATAACATCGCTCAATGTTTCTGTTTCGGCGGGAGTTGTAATGTACGAGACCCTGAGGCAGAGATTCTTCGATAAGAAGTAAGCGGAGGAGTTATGAGAAGGTCAGTTCTTTCTGCTCTTTTTGCAGCGCTCCTTATCCCTGCGCTTGCTGCCGCGCAGGAGCAGAAACCCGCGGCGCCGGCTGACGCGGCGCCGGTGAAAGAAAAAACCCTCCGAGGAATCTATTCTGAATTCTATCGCGGGCTGGCGCTTACGAATTTTGCCATTGCAAGGCAGGAGGGCGCCAAGAGAAGCGGCCATCTCGGACTCGGAATCGCTGGGTCGCTTACCGAAAGATTTGACACGGGAAACTGGCAGATGTCTGGATTTAAATACGGTTTCCTGCATCTTGAGCTTGATTACTGGTGTTTTGAGTTCGGGAACATCGCGTTCTCCGGCGGCTACCACAATGACGGAACAAGAACCATAATTCCCTATTCGGCTATGGCTCAATTGCTCTTTCCCGTGGCAAACCAGCTGGAAAAAAATCCTTTTCTTGGCGGTATCCAGGCGGGAGTTTCTGGCTTCCCTTCAAGCCTTTCCGAAGAATCAACAACCTGTTTCAAATTCGGATTCTGTACATATATGTTCGAGAACGCGAACTTCGCGACAACTTTTGAAGTAAACTGGCTCTCGCCGGCTTTCAGGGATAATAATTGGGAAGCAAAGGCGGGGATGAAATACTTCTTCTTCTAAAGATGATTACGCGGATTACCAAAAGAGATTAGAGTGATTAGAGTGAGCAGAGATTCAACAACCCCAAAGCGCGTATCATTGCAAGGCCAGGAAAAGACCTCCCAGTATTACCAGAACACCGCAAATCTTTTTCACAAGCAAAGCGCCTTTTGACTTTTCATTCCAATCCAGATAACGCTGAACAGCTCCGCTAAATGTTCCTGCCAGGACTAAAACCACGCAATGTCCGATGCCATACGCAAGAAGAAGACCTACGGCATTTAACAAATTTGTTGAGGCGGTTTTAAGGGCCAGCGCCAGGACAGGGGCCATAAAAGCGAAGGTGCAGGGACCTAAGGCAACTCCGAATATGAGGCCGAGCAGAAGAGCTCCAAGCAAGCCTTTTTGTTTTATTCCGAGTTTTTGCTGCCCCGGAAAATGCAGCGGGAGAAGATCCAGCAGATTGAGTCCGACTATCAAAAACACGGCAGCCACAATATAGTTGCCGTACCGGCCTGTGTCGCCGAGAACTTTTCCT
>CAIWWK010000032.1 GCA_903916325.1 Candidatus Firestoneibacteriota bacterium | reverse complement strand
TTTGATTCCGCCTATAAGGCGCCGGAGAGGGTAAATCCGGCCGCCCGTCCGGACTGGTACGCTTATATGGATGTGGGCGTTTTGCTCGTATTTCTTTCGCTTTCAGCCTGGATATCGCTCAAAAAAAGATCGCGCGTCTTTATGGTGGCGCTTTCCGTTGCCTCTCTTGCCTATTTTGGCTTCTTCAAAAGGGGTTGTGTCTGTTCCATCGGGTCCATTCAGGATGTGACGGCGGCACTCGCGCTTCCGGGGTATATCCTGCCGCTCTCGGTTGTGGCTTTCTTCGTATTGCCCCTTATTTTCGCGCTCTTTTTCGGGAGGGCGTTCTGCGCGGGGGTCTGCCCTCAGGGAGCTTTGCAGGATCTTGTTCTGATAAAATGGGTTAAGGTGCCGCGCTGGCTTGACAGGGGGTTGTCCCTCTTCGCCTATCTTTACCTTGCTGTTTCGATAATATTCGCGGCGACAGATACAATGTTTATCATCTGCAGGTTTGACCCGTTTGTAAACTTCTTCAGGATGTCCGGACAATTCCCGATGGTGGTGCTCGGGCTTTTATTCCTCCTCGCGAGCATGTTCATCGGGCGCCCCTACTGCAGGTATGTCTGCCCTTACGGGGTCATTTTGAAATTCCTCGCGATGTTTTCGTTAAAAAAAGTCACGGTCACGCCGGCAGAGTGCATAAATTGCTCGCTTTGCGACGAAGCCTGCCCGTATGACGCCATAACCGGTCCCAAGGACAGCAGGGTAGAATGAAAAAACTGTCGGCTTACATAGCTCTCCTCATACTGCCCGCCCTTGCAGGGGCTTTCCTCGGCTATTTCATGGGGCAGTACCTTTCAAACTATAACGCGACGGTATCTCTCGCGAAAGAAGTCAGGTCCGTCTTTGAATTAACAGCCAAAGGAGGGAAGGTTGACACAGACATCCTCTCAATTGACGCGAAGGAGTACATGAAAACTCCCGGCGCGGCTGACCCGCAATTTCTCTACGAGAAAGCGGCCGTATTAAAAAATAAGTTTGGCCTCGGCGGCATACTTGCGGGCGCCTGGCTCGGTATTGTGTTCTTTCTGAAAGCCGCGAATGCGGGAAGGGGAAGAAAGTACGAGATACGGGAGCCCGATCCGGCGCTTTGCGTATCCTGCGCCAGATGTTTCAAATCGTGCCCGGTTGAACGGGAGAGGTTGAAAAAAATAAATGGCTGATCTAAAACAGAAAAATAGCGGAACAAGAATGCTTGTGCTCGCAGCGGTAGTGCTTGGGTTCTTTACTCTGGCGGCCTTGACCGGCATAGGTCTTTTCTATGAGGCAAACAAAGACCGCGTCATAAAGGTCAGCAATTTCAGCGTTCTAAAGGAGAAACTCGAGAAGGACGCCAACAACGAGGCCCTGAAGAACGAGATACGCGAGGCCGACAGAACAGACAGGGCAAAATACTTCGGGATGCTTGAACTGATTGAAAAGGGCAAGTACCCTCTCGCCGGGTTTTTTATTCTGTTCGTGCTTTTGCTCAAGGCATATTTCTCCTTAAACCCGTTTCTGCCGGACAAAAAGAAAGCTGATGAGCCCAAGCCGGGAAAGTTCAGGTACAGGGCCGTTATTTCGCTTAGCGGCATATTCCTCGTACTCTGCGCCGGAATGCTGATCAGCGCTTTCTTTGACGCGAGCAGTTATTTCAGGAGCATTAAGCCTAAGCCGGCCGCTCCGGCGGATGAGTGGGGAGGCGATGAGCCGGCCGCTCCGGTTTCAGTTAAAGCGACGCAGCCTGCCCCGGCAATTTTGCAGGCCGCAGCCGAATGGCCGGGATTACGGGGGCCTGCCGGGTCTGCTATTGCCTCCCCGGGGAAATACCCTGTAAGTTTTGATTACAAAACTGGAAAGAATATAATTTGGAAAACGAAGCTTTCCGTTAACGGCTATTCTTCTCCTGTGGTTTGCGGGAACAGGATTTATCTGGCCGGAGAATCTGACGGATCGCTAAAGCTTAAGTGTTTTGATGCCGCTACGGGAAAAATAGTTTTCACCTCGGCCGCCCTTCCAAAAGCAAAAAAGGACGAGCAGATCCCCTCGGAGAAAGACGGCGGTTCCGGCATGGCAGCGGCAACTCCAGTCTGCGACGGGGAAAATATCATAATGATCTCCCCGACCGCTGATGTCTTCTGTTTTGACCTAAACGGCAAGCAGTTGTGGACGGTTGACCTTGGGACGCCCGACAGCGTTTACGGGCTCGCTTCCTCGCCGGTACTGCTCGGCGATAAAGTCATACTCCAGCTGGACAAGCTAAAAGAGGGAGCGTTCCTCGCGGCGCTTGATAAAAAAGACGGTAAGATTGCCTGGAAAGTGAAGCGCAAAGTGCAGGCTTCCTGGTCAACGCCCGGTATTGCCGAGCTCCACGGAAAGAAATGCATAATCACTTTTGCAGATCCGGACGCGATAGCTTACTCCGCGGACGGGGCTGAGCTATGGAAGGCATCGGTAATAAACGGCGAAATATCCTCATCGCCGGTTAATTTCGGAGGGATTACCTATGCGGCAAGCGCGACATCGTTTTTTGCGCTGGACGCCTCCGGCAAGCAGCTCTGGGAAGCTGAAAAAGACACAAATATTAACTCGCCGGTGACCGACGGAAAGAAGATTATTATCGCTGAAGCCGGAAGCATAGCCTGCTACAAGAATGACGGAAAACTCATTTTTAAGCAGGAAGTGAAGGGCGAGTTCTGGGCTTCACCGGTGCTGGCAGGCGATATCTGCTACGTGCCCGGGCTTGAAGGCTCCTGGCACATATTTAAATTCGCGGATAAATACGAGCCGCTGGCTGAATTTGAGACAGGCGAGCGGACAGCCGCGACGCCGGCCTTCGTCAACGGAAAAATCTATATCAGGACGGAAAAGAACCTTTACTGCGTTGGTAATAAGTAGAATCGTGTGGTTTATGATGCAAATGCCGAAGAAAACCCCGGGCGTGAGCCCGCGGGATGAATTCGGCATGAATGATAATAAATATCACAACTCATCAGAAACCCCGAGCGTAAGCTCGGGGAGTTTCATCGGTGCCATCGATGCCCTTCATCGGTGTAATCAAACAGAGTCTTTGGACTTAAAAAAACTATGCTGACGTTTTCTAAAGATAAAATAGACGCTATCCTGGCCAAATACGAGGTCAAAGAGACCTCAGTTATACCTATTCTTCAGGACATCCAGAAGGAATACAGGTATCTGCCCAAAGAGGCGCTGGAATATGTCTGCGCGAAGAGCGGCATAACACCTGCCAGGATCACCGGAGTATCAACGTTTTACACGCATTTCAGGCATAC
>CAIWWK010000031.1 GCA_903916325.1 Candidatus Firestoneibacteriota bacterium | reverse complement strand
CTTATAAACAACGGCAAATCCGCGGAAGTGATAAAAAAACTTGAAGCCCCGGGGGATAAAGGAGTTTTTGGTTCGGCAAACTTTGCTCCATCCCCCGAGAAGCCCGTCGGGTGGCGGGGTGACGGGTCCGGCAGGTTTCCGGGCGCTACGCCTCCTTTAAAGTGGGGCAGAAAACTTGACGGATCAACGGATAATATCGCCTGGATAGCCGAAACTCCGAGTTTTTCAGGCTCGTCTCCGGTTATCGCCGGAAATAAAATTTTCATAACCTCCGCCTCCTGCGACCTTGTATGTTTTGAAAAGAAGACCGGCAAAATGCTCTGGGTAAAGAGCGCGGGCTTTTACGACGCGGCGACTGCCGATGACCGGTCAAAATTTCCTGAGGTTTTTAAAAGCCTTGATATGCTCGCGAAACTCCGCGAGAAGATGAACAACGAACTTCCCTCGCTCTCGGAGCCTGGCGAGGTCTGGAAAGAGGGGCAGGACAAGTCAAAGAATATTTTGGATAAGATGGACAGCCTGCTCACCGCCGCTGATTCGGAGAGGTTTAAAATATTCGAAAGGATTGACGCCACCACAACGCCCGCGACCGACGGAAAGTATGTTTATGTCCTGCACAATACAACGGGAATACTCGCCTGTTACGACCTTGACGGCAACAGGAAATGGCTTACCTTTATCTGCGACCCGGCCGTCAAATTCCAGCACCACGGCTACACCTCAAGCCCTCTCCTCGTAGACGGCAAGGTCATAGTATTTTTCAAGGGTTACCGCGCTTTTGACGCGGCCACCGGAAAGCAGTTGTGGAGCAGGAACGGAGCCGAGCCCCAGGGCCTCCGTTACGGCTCGCCGGCGGCGGTGAGCGGCAGGAAGGATATCTTTGTGGGCTGCACCGGCGCGGTTTTTAAAACTTCCGATTGTTCATTGTACAGCAAACAGAATATTACGGTAAGTGAATCCTGGGGAGGGGGCGTCTTCTCGGATGACTATGTGGCTTTTCTGCACGCAAGAGGCTACACGGAGAATGGCTTCAAGCCCTTGGGCTGGTATAAACTTCCTTCCGCGCCTTCGGCTTCACCCATTACGGCAGTCTGTCCCGACAAGCCCGGACAGGATATGCTTAAACCTGAGTGGAGCGGGAACGGGCAGCCCATCTACAACACATTCGCGACGACGCCTTTGATCTACGGCGGTTTGATATATATAGGAAGCGAGGGCGGCGGTTATTCAGGCAGAGGAACTGAGACTCCCTTCATTTTTGCCTACGGCCTTGAAAAGGGCGAGCTCGTTTACAGTCTTCCCGCGGATTTTTTTGTCCAGAAGTACTATTCCCCTTACAGCGTCTACTCCCTGCAGACTCCGTTTTCAATGGCGGGAGGCAATATCTTCGTGCTCGGCCCGCTAAACGAAATTATTATTCTCGCGCCCGGGAACGAAAAGAAGGAGCTGGCCCGGAATAAGATAGAAATGAAATCGCTAAGTATCGGCGACAAGTATAAGGAGTGGTGCGTCGCTCCGCCTGTTTTTGAAGGCAATAAAATATATCTCCGCTCCGAATCGCACGTTTACTGTATCGGCAAAGATTAAGCTATTTTGATTTTACTTTATAAACTTTATGAACATTATTAACTTTATAAACTTTAATATAAATTCTCCCCGCGCCAATCTCCGGCCCGGTTATTTTCTTTGTGCCAAAGATTACGCCGACCTTCAAGTCGAGCATTTTACTTGCTTTACATTAAAAAACAAGATACAGCGAAGTTGTAGTTTTACGTTACAAACGTTATGAACGTTATTCTGCTATGCCGGACGTAGTCCGGCATGAACAAATACTTCCTTACAGAACAATACGCACGAAGTGCGGCTTAGAAACCTTACAAACTTTATGCGCTTGTGCCAAAGAACACCCCGCCATTCATGGCGATACGGGATGTCCGCCAAAGGCGGATCCGCCTCCGGCGGAAATTTGGCACGAATAATTTTTACACTACAGCAGAGACACACCGGACTTTAGGCCGGGGAGGCTCATGAACCTTATAAACCTTATAAACTTTTATAACATACGTCCCCGCGCCAAATTAGGGCCGTTTTTTTGTATCCTCGCGACTATTATTATTTATGTGCCCTTATATTCCATGCCCCCACTGCCCGGCCTCAAACCTTCAATAATTCCCGTTGAGCGTGTTCACCAAAACGCCGAAGCGCAGCGTTTATTTATGCTGGGCGCTCCCGCGGCGGCTATCAGAAAAGCCATTGCCCCGACAGGCAGTATCAAAGTTGCCGTTATTTTTGTCAGGTTCACAAGCCATGCTTTTTCGGCAGGAGAGATATCGAATTATACCGCGCCGGGCACCGGCTACCTTCAGAAGTTTGCAGATTATTACGCCGAGTGCTCGTCTTCTTTGCTCTCCATAAACTGCTCAGCTTTTGACAACGGCGGCTCGGGCTATACCGTGCCTGACCAGTTAAACAGCGATACCGCCGCGACTACGGGAGCGCTTGCGTCCTCCGCCTGCGCGGCGGCGGGCGTGACAAAAGCTTCCGGCCCCTATGACGCTGTCATTATTGTTCACGCGGGGCAGGGCGCCGAGTCAGCGGGGACCGGAACCTCCAACGCGTCCATCTGGTCAGCGTTTAGTGACGGCTGGACGGGTTCCTCCGGTTTCACGGAAGGCGTGAATATTCCCTCAAACGAGGGAAATCCCTCCTCGGCTGTTCCCTTTGGGACGCTCTGCCACGAGTTCGGCCATCAACTCGGACTTCCGGATGTTTATAATACCGCAACAGGAAATTCCGCGGTCGGTGAATGGGAACTTATGGACGACGGAGGCTGGGCCGGCAGCCCCCAGGGAAGCAGCCCCGTCCATCAATCTGCCTGGTGCAAAATCCTGCTGGGCTGGATAACGCCGGTCACCGTTTCAAGCGCCTCAACGCTTACCATAGACAATTTTGAAGCGGCCTCGTCCTCGCGGGTTTATAAATTCCCGATAGGCGGCAAAACGACGGAATATTATCTTACTCAGTACAGCAGGCAAACGGGGCAGGATCTCGCGCTTCCCGGTCAGGGCGTTCTCATCTGGCATATTGACGATACGATAGGTACATTCGCGGCAAACGACATAGATGTAAACCCGAATCACCCAAGAATCCGCCTTGAAGAGGGGGATGATTCGGCGGTG
>CAIWWK010000030.1 GCA_903916325.1 Candidatus Firestoneibacteriota bacterium | reverse complement strand
GTGCGGCTTATTCTGCCATGCCAGACGTAGTCTGGCATCAATTATATCCTTCCTTACAGAACAAGACGCACGAAGTGCGGCTTATTCTGCCATGCCAGACGTAGTCTGGCATCAATTATATCCTTCCTTACAGAACAAGACGCACGAAGTGCGGCTTACAAACGTTAAGAACGTTTTTATATTTTTACTTTCTTCGCCCTCTCTATCTTCGAAAGCGCATCCAGATAAGCCTTTACCGAAGCCTCTATAACATCCGTTGAGATGCCCCTGCCGTTTACCTCGGTTCCGCCCTTCCGTATCCTGACGCTTACCTCTCCCATAGCTTCTTTCCCGGAGGTGACAGAGCGGATCTGATAGTCCAGCAGCTTTACATCCTTTTCGCCCAGTATCTCGTTTACGGCATTGTAAGCCGCATCAACCGGTCCGTCGCCGATGGCCGCCGCCTGCTCATCCTTGCCTTTTACCTTTATCCTGACGGTCGCCGTCGGAACCATTTTGTTGCCGGTCGCGACATAAATGTAATCAAGGTGATAAATTGCTTCAGTACCTTTCTTCCCGACGGATTCCATTAGCGCCATAAGGTCATCGTCAAAGACCTCTTTCTTTTTGTCGGCAATTTCCAGGAATTTGCCGTAAAGCTCCAGTATCTCGGAATCAGAGAACTTAAAGCCGAGTTCCTCGAGACGATGCTTCAGCGCGTGCTTGCCCGATCTGGCGGTGAGCACTATCTCGTGCCCGATAATACCGATACTCTTTGGCGTCATAATACCAAAGGTTGAATCGTTCTTGAGTATCGCGTCCTGGTGAATGCCGGAAGCGTGGGAAAAAGCGTTCTGCCCGACGATGGCTTTGTTCACCTGAACCGGAATTCCCGTAAAGCGCGTCACCATCTTGGAGGTCTTGTAAATCTCCTCAGTCTTAATGTTCGTGTCTATTTTGTAAATGTCCTTTCTGACTTTGAGGGTCATCACGATTTCTTCCAGAGAAGCGTTTCCCGCCCTCTCTCCGAGCCCGTTTATGGTGCATTCTATCTGCCTCGCGCCCGCCTGTATCGCGGCAAGCGAATTGGCCGTGGCCAGCCCCAGGTCATTGTGGCAGTGAACGGCAATTATCGCCTTGTTCACGTTTGGCACAGTATTCATAAGCCTTTTGATGAGGTTCCCGTATTCCCCGGGTTCCGAATAACCCACCGAATCCGGAATATTTATGGTGGATGCGCCCGCCCGTATCGTCTCCTCGACTATCTTGCAGAGATAATCAAAGTCCGTCCTGGTGGCGTCCATCGCCGAGTACTCCACATCCGGGCAAAGATTCCTCGCCAGTTTCACGGCCTCAATGGAGCGCCGGAGCACCTCTTCACGCGTGGTGTTTGTGATGAATTTCACGTGAATGTCCGAAGTGCCGATGAAAGTGTGTATCCTCGGGTGCTTCGCGGGCTTGACCCCTTCGGCGCAGGCCTCGATATCCTTCTTTACGGCACGGGCAAGACCCGCTATGATAGGTTTCTTAAGAGCCTTCGATATTTCTTTTACAGATTCCAGATCTCCCGGTGAAGATATAGGAAAACCGGCTTCTATGACATCCACATTCAGCCGCTCCAGTTGTTTCGCTATTTCAAGTTTCTCCACCCTTGTAAGAGAAGCCCCCGGGACCTGTTCCCCGTCGCGGAGCGTCGTGTCAAATATGAGGATTTTGTCAGACATTTTGTTTTCTCCTTTTTAACTTCTGCCTTCTCGCCTTAAGCAGTTCATAACCCGCC
>CAIWWK010000029.1 GCA_903916325.1 Candidatus Firestoneibacteriota bacterium | reverse complement strand
CTTATAAACCTTATAAACTTTTTATTTTACGGTATTTGCGCGTATTTTTTGACCCAAATTTCCGCGAAACCGCACGCATCCGCGCTGTTTCCCATAACATAAATGTCACTGTTCCTGCCTACCGAAAAGTCAACCCCAAAAGCATAGCCAAAATAGTCCATAGTGGCCAGTTCATTCCCGTCGCTGTCAAGCTTTGAAATCCAACTGTATTTCTTCTCATTCTTCTCGCCGCTGCCGGTAGCGGAAACATAAAGATTCATGTCCTTGTCTAGTTTAATGCCGTTGCCGCCAAAATGCTGGTAGCCGGTATTCGGGTAAGAGATCGACCAGAGATTTCCGCCGGCCGGGGATATTTTTCGGACAAAGATATTCCGCCCCTGATAAAAAACAGACTCCGAACCCAATATATAAATATTTCCCGCCGCGTCAACCGCTATCTCACTGACCGCCCGGGCCCTGACCCTGTTATCAGGAAACCGCATTGCCTTTTGAAGGGTTCCGTCCGGACCGTAGCGCTTTACGGAAAGGTATACTTCCTGATTGTCTCCGTCCTGATAAGCGGCAACGTAGGCGTTCCCTGAAATATCAACGGTCAAACCCTGTTCCTGCTCGTTGGGAGAAACCGAGGAACCGTAAGCATTACTCCACAATTCATTGCCGTCAAGATCATACCTTCTGATCCAGAGCTCGCGAACCAGGTTATCCGTATTTTTATATCCTACCGCGTATAAACTTCCGTCAGGCGATGTCTCCAGATCCATTATCTTGGCGTCCCGGCTGCCGTAGAGATTCTCCCAGGTTCGGTCCCAGAGGACATTCCCGTTCTGGTCATATTTTCTTATCCAGGCATTCCTGCCGTTCCGGCCGACATATTTATAGCCGCCTACAAAAACATTATTTGAAGCGTCCACCGCAAGAGTGTTCTTGCTGTCCACGCCTCCGAGCCCTATATCGCAAATCTGTTTCCAGATAACTTTGCCGTCGGCATCAAGCTTCCTGACTGCCACCGTACCGCGCGTATTGGTGCCTTCCGGCACGCATTTGAGGCCCGTAAGATAGAACCCGTTGCCCTTCCATTCAACCCCTATATCCCCGGCAAGTTCCGCGTTCTCCGCCTCAAGAGGAAATGTTTTTGTCCAGACTTCCGCCATCCTCGCGCCCGCTCCGGCGCAAAGCACAAACAGAACCATTATCCCCACCACAATTTTTCTCATACACTCTTCCTCTGTCGTTTTACTTTATTAACTTTTCCTGCCTTACATTACAAACGTTATAAACTTTATAAACCTTACAAACTTTTATCTTTTATGTTTACGTTACAAACGTTAAGAACGTTATTAACGTTATAAACCTTTTAGTCTTTTACCTTACAAACCTTATGAACTTTACAAACTTTTATCGCTTATGTTTACGTTAAGAACGTTAAAAACTATTTATCTTTATTATGACACTCTTTATATAGTTCCCCTAACAAATCCCAACAATACTCCGGCCTTCCGCAGGTAAGCTGACTCATGTATGAAGTCCCGCCGTAACCCCAGGCCGCGATATCCCGGGCGCCGCAGTCAAAAGCCGTTCTTACCGCTGTTTCCAGGATATACTCTTCACCTTTTTTTATAGAGTAACATTGCACCCAAATACCTGCTTTTTTGCCGTATTTATTTGCTACTGCAATAGCATTTGAGGAATTCCTTCTGATATATTCTTCAACATTGAAGTCTGGACGTTTCAAATGCATAGTCCAGTAGGGATCCGTCGTAAACAAATCAATTCCCTTCAAAGAGGCGACCTTATCCCAATCGCCTGTTCCGGAATTTTCCCCCTCTATCAGTTTCGGCAGTACGCAGATCGCTGTTTCCACGTGTCCGCGTTTCAACACAGGGTTTATTTCATTAAGCAGCGAGACAACGCATTTTTCGCGAAACTCTTCAATGGTGCTATCCTGTTTTTTAGGCATCGCCTTTCCATACTGTTCCCGGTAAAGTTTTCTGCACTTCTCACAGAAACAGCCGTAATCACCGGGAGCATCGCCAAAATGCCAGGGGAGGTAAAAGTGCGGTTCGTCCCAGAAAAAGGTGTCAATGCCGTAGCTTGCGCAATTCTCGACAAACTTTTTAAGAAAAACCCTGAACTTTTTGCTGTTTAGACAGGCCGCGGGAACTTTTTTCCCGTTAGAGAGCTCCTGGAGCTCTCCGCAATTTTGCATTACAAAAAGAGAATAGGCCTCTCCGCCGAAAACCCCGCCCACTGCCCAGGAATTCATCTGGACTTTCAATCCGCGGGCATGTGAGATTTTCACTATTTCTTTCATTGTGCCGGAGTAGTAGGCCTGGTCAATCTCAGAACAGGTGTGCAGCACATAAGTGCAGTTATGCTTTTTTATATCTGCGAGGTCGTTTTCTATGTGCTTTGGCATTCTGTTGCCAAAGTAGCTTATTCCGGTTTCCAAAGGGCCTCCTCGGTTATTTTTCTCCGGGATACAGTTTCTTCATGCAATCAGGGCAGATGGAATGGGTAAAATCCGTCCCGGTCCTCTCGCCGATATATGTCTCTATCCGCTCCCAGACATCGCTGTCATTCCTTATCTTTTTGCAGCTCGCGCAAATAGGTATCAGCTCTCGTAACTGGAGAAGTTCCGTTATGTCTTCTATCATCAGCAGTATCTGGTCTGCGTTTAACCTGACAGCTGAAATGACAACGCTCATATTCACCTTCTTCTTCCCCTTCTTCAGCTCCAAAGCCGTGGTTTTTCGGAACGCGGCCCGTCCTTTGAACGCTTCATTCACAGAATTTCTTATAACACAATACTTGCACTCCGTTCCTGCTCCGCAGCCCTTCTTCGTTTCAAAGGAATTAATGCAGCGCAGGACATCGCCGCTCCTCCTATTGATTGCTTTGAAAGCCTTAGGGCCAAGCAGGTCCTTTTTTGCCTGTTTGTTGTAACTAAGTATCCTTACATCCCGGTCCACTATGAAAGCAAACATCGGCATGTTCTCAAATACGGATTTAAATACGCCTTGTTCCATAAAGCCTCCTGAAAACAACACTATAATATTCTATCACAATTCCGGCGGTTTTGCGTGGATTTCGGGTTGGGCTTCGGGACTATAATAAAACCGCCGGCTCACGGCCGGCGGCGGTAATCAGTCAGGTCTTTTATGCTTCGTCAGGACTTAACACCAGGCTCTCCCAGAATTCGCGGTAATTCTCCTTCTGGGCGCTTTCGCGCAAAGCAAGCGCCGCCTTGGGATGCTCGTCAAGTATCCCTGCAATCGCGTAAGGGATAACATAGCCCCATTCAATCTGCTGGCGGAGCGCGATAAATTCCTTGGAAATGACATCCAATATAGGCCTGATATCATATTTCGGGTTCTTGAGAAAACCGAGCATGAGCTCAGTCGGGCAGTTGCCGGCGGCTCTTCCCAGGCCGTAAATGGTGCAGTCAATATAGTTGGCGTTGTGAATGATGGCTTCTATAGAATTTGAGAAAGCCAGCTGCTGATTGTTGTGCGCGTGAAAACCTATCTCCTTGGTCTTAATTATAGCCCTTGCCTTCTTGACAAGGAACTCCACTGTTTCCTGGTAGAGAGCCCCGTTTGAATCCACAATATTGATTACCTGGGCCTTGCATTCTTTCTCAAGCTGTTCAAACGCCTCGTTTATCTCGTTGTCAAGCGCTTTGGAAATGGCCATGATGTTGACTGCGGTCTCGTATCCCTTGTCCGCCATCTGGTTGCAGAGAGCTATAGCCTTGTCAATATCCTTTATATAGGAAGCAACGCGAATCATAGTTACAGGACTGTTCTTCTTGGGTTTGACATCAGCGGGATCAACCCTGTCGACATCCACCATGACTGATATCTTTGTCTTTGAGGGTATTCCGTCAATGACCTTTAGAATATCTTCGTCATCACAAAACTTCCACTTCCCGAATTTCTCGGGAGAGAAGAGCTTTTTTGAATTCTTGTAGCCAAGCTCTATGTAATCTATGCCGGCGTCGGATACGGCTCTGTACACCTCGCGCACAAACCTGTCGTCAAATTTGTGGGCGTTCATCAGCCCGCCGTCGCGGATCGTCGCGTCAAGAAGTTTAATTTTTTCGCGGAACAATTTTGCCTCCTAGCACCTGATTGTCAACAAGCATTGATGCATTGGTTTACAATATATCAATAAAACCATCCACTTTCAAGAAATATTTATATACCGGGTAATTTCACTTGCAGCTCTCAATATTGGCAGTGATTTCGTTATAATTTGCCGACGGATTTCCGCGCATCTTCCCGTCCGGCCCGTAAACCCTCACGTTAGGTACAAACCCGATACCGTACTGCTTTGTTACAGCGCTCTTCCAACTGACAATATTTACTTTCCTGATGAAGACATCCTCGCGCGAAGCGGCGTACGCTTCAAGTTTTGGCGAGAGAACCCTGCACGGGCCGCACCAATCGGCGAAGAAATCCACCAGCGTTATCTTGCCTGGCACAAGACATTTGATAACATCAACTTCTGCTCCGGGAGCGGCTATAACGGCAGACTTTTCCAAACTATTGCCGCCCGCGGCCTGATTTGCAGGCCCCCTCCGGAATAATACCGCTGCAAAAATTACAAATATAATAATAATTCCGGTTGCTATATATGTTATCCCGGCCCTCCCGATCTTGTGAGACAACTCTTTAGTGATTGGCCCGGGAGTTTCCGCCTTCCTTCTCTGCGCTGCTTCATATTTAGAGAAGATCAATCCGCATTTTTCGCATTCAAGCGGACTGCCTTCTGTTTCCTTTCCGCAGTTTGGGCATTTCATGCTGCCTCCCGTGTTCGGCGGATAGACGGGCCGGGCCCGTCAGATTCACTCTTCTCCGAATTTTTTAATAAAACTCTGATGCATGAAATATACAATCGACAGATAGGCAATCATCATGCCGCCCAGATAAAGAAAGTACCTGGGAGGAGGAACGACAAAATGCAGTTTTGCCGCAAGCGGAGTGAACGGAAGTATGATACCGGCGGTTATCACGGAAAGAGTGGAAAATATCAGAAACCTGCTGGGCCGGCTCTGAATGAACGGAATTTTCCCGGTCCTTAAAACATAAATAACCAGTGTCTGGCTCACTAGCGATTCTATGAACCATCCCGTCTGGAAAAGACTGACTTTGGCCGCATCCTGGGCGTTGTTGCAGCCGAAAACAAACCACATCAACCCGAAAGTCAGGTAGTCGAAGATGGAGGAGATGGGCCCTATCCTCACCATGAACCTCTGTATGGATTGCACGTTCCATTTTCTCGGCTTTTTAATGTACTCCGGGTCAACTTCGTCTGTCGGGATAGCCGTCTGAGACATATCGTAGAGAAAATTATTCAGCAGCACCTGTATCGGCGCCATGGGAAGAAAAGGCAAAAGCAGGCTTGACCCGGTCATTGAGAACATGTTGCCGAAGTTGGAGCTTGAACCCATCTTGATGTACTTGACTATATTGCCGAAGGTCCGCCTTCCTTCAATAACTCCGTCTTCCAGCACGCCCAGGTCCTTCTGGAGAAGGATTATATCCGCAGATTCCTTCGCTATATCAGCCGCGTTGTTCACGGAAATACCGACATCTGCGGCTTTAAGCGCGAGCGCGTCGTTTATTCCGTCGCCCATGAAGCCGACTATCCGGCCGTTATCGTGCAGGGCTCTCACTATCCGCTCCTTCTGAAGAGGAGAAAGCCGCGCGAAAACAGTCGTAACCTTTACCACTTCCCTGAGTTCTGTGTCTGTAAGCGTTTCAACCTGCTCGCCGGTCGCAAGACCAAAGATATCGAGGCCTACCTGCGCGCAAATTTTTCGCGTAACCAGCTCGTTGTCACCGGTAAGGACTTTCACTTCTATGCCCAGCTTTTTTATTTCGTTAAGCGTCGGCTTGGTTGAGTCCTTCGGCGGATCCAGGAACGCGACATACCCCTTCAAAACAAGTCCGCTTTCGTCTTCCTTTGAGAATTTATTCTGCGCGTAATCAATGTGCTTGTAGGCTATGGCTATTACCCTGAAGCCGTCTTTTGAAAGGTGGTCATACTCTTCTTTCAGGTCCGCTACTATGAGCGGCTCAAGTTCAAATATATCCCCTTCCAGCTCGTACTTGGAACATCTTTTGAATATTTCTTCTGGCGCGCCTTTGGAAATTATGGTGAACTTGCCGGCGGCTCCCACCACAACCGACATTATCCTGCGCTGAAAATCGAAAGGAATCTCGTCAACTTTGCTGTATTGCTTTTCAAGTTCATCTTTAAGCCCGCGCGCCTTGCTCAGAACCGCCTTATCAAGCAGGTTTTTGAGGCCGGTCTGATAGAAACTGTTAAGGAAGGCAAATTTTAGGACTTCCTCGTCCGGCTCTTTTACCACATCGCAGTACTTTTCAAGGATAATCTGGTCCATCGTAAGTGTCCCGGTCTTATCCGTGCAGAGCACATCCATAGCCCCAAAATTCTGAATGGAATTAAGGCGTTTGACGATGACCTGTTTTCGCGACATAGCAATAGCGCCTTTCGAAAGATTAAGCGTCACAATGAGAGGCAGCATCTCCGGGGCAAGCCCGACCGCCACTGCAATCGCAAAAAGGAAAGCCTCGACAAGATCGCCTTTAAATACCGCGTTTATTGCGAAGATAGAGATCACGAGCGCGACCATAGCCCGTATCATGATAACCACGAACCGGTTAACGCCTTTCTCAAAACTGGTCTGCACGGTCATTGTCGCAAGCCTTACCGCAAGGCCGCCAAACTGTGTATAAGAACCGGTCTTTACAACTACCCCGAGGGCTGTGCCGCTGACAACGGAGGAGCCCATGAAGGCTATATTTTCGGCATCCGCGGCTGCGCCTGTTTTTTTCCTGTTCTCGCTTGTTTTCTCGACTGGCATTGATTCGCCTGTCAGCGTTGCCTGGTTGACAAAAAGGTCTTTCGCGGAAATAATCCTGAGGTCCGCCGGTATCATATCCCCGGCAAAAAGATCCACTACGTCTCCTGGGACCAGTTCTTTGATCGGCAATTCAATGCAGTCGCCGTCGCGGCAAACCGTCACATTTGTGCGGACGAGCTCCGAGAGTTTTTCGGCTTCCTTATTTGACTTCCTTTCCTGAAAGAAAGTTATACCAACGCTGATGAGCACCAGCACAAAAACTATAAAGGCGCTGGCTTTCTCGCCGAAGAAAAACGAAAATGCCCCAATCACAAGCAGGACGATTACGAGAGGATTCAGGAATTTTGATAGGGCTTCAAGAACAAAAGCCCTCTTTTTCTTTTTCGCGGGTTCGTTGTAGCCGTATTCTTCCACGCGTATAAGCGCTTCTTCCGACGAAAGTCCGGCCGAAGAAGTAGAAAACTTTTTAAACAATTCATCCAAGGCGCAATTTACAATGTCAAAATCATAGACCTGCTGTTTTATTTTATTATGTACTCGCGGAACACTCTTCTCTCTCATTGTTTTACCTTTAATACTTTTAATCCGGCTCATCTTCAAATATCTTAAGAACCGCCGGGCTCAAGCCCTTAGAGTTTCATATTATCAGAATAGGACGAAAAACCTCAATAGTTAAAAAAAAACAGGGCAATCCCAAAGGACTGCCCTGCAGGCAAAATATGTCTCTGAACAACTACTTCGTTTCGGCTTTCGGTTCGGCTTTCTTCTCGGACTTTTTGGTTTCTTTCTCTATCTTTTCCACTTTGCCCTTAGGGGAAACGCTTACCTTGTCCCCAACCTTGAGCACTTCAAGCAATTTCGCTTCTACTTTTACCGTTTTCTCTTCTTTCTTGCCCTTTACTGTGATTTCGCATTTTTCTTTGTCTATGTTGGTTATCTCGCCCCTGAAGTTCTTTACTTTCGGGGTTTCCTTGGAACTCGCTGCTTTTGGCTGATCTGCCGACTTAGTTTCTTCCGCAATTGCCGCTCCCGCAAAAAGAATCGCCGCTGCAAATACCGCAATCACTAACTTTTTCATTTGATGCCTCCTTTGGCACGATTTTTCTTTTTTCGTAAACGAACAGCAGGTTACTGCTTGTTATTAGTATAGCAGGGTATCATTAGAGAGCCGTTAGAGTACAATTAATCTTTTTTAATATTCAGCGGAATGGAGAAGATGAACTCAGAGCCTTTTCCCGCCGTGCTTTTTACTGCCACCGTTCCGCCGTGCGCCTCGGCAACCGACCTGACTATGCTTAATCCAAGGCCGTATCCTTCGGCAGACCTTGATTTATCAGCCCTATAGAACCTGTCAAATATATGAAGTCGTTCGGTCCTACCTATGCCGATACCGTTATCCTTGACGGAAAGGACGGCCATTCCGCCTTTTTTCATAGTCCTTACCTCAACCGTTCCTTTCGCTTCCGTGTACTTCAGCGCGTTCTCTATCAAATTGACCGCGAGGCTTTCCAGGTACATCTCGTCCCCGTAAACAAGCAGGCTCTCTCCTAACATCAGGAGCTTCAACCCGCGCTTCCTGGCAAGCACCCTTAGATTCTTAACCGACTTTGCGGCGATGAAATACAGATCAACCTCTTCCTTTGATAGTTTGACTTCCATGCTCTCGAACCTGGCCAGCATCAGCAGGTTCTCAACAATCTTTCCGAGCCGGTCCATCTCATCACGGGTACTGGCAAGAATATTCCTGTATTCCTTCCCGCTTCTTTCGCGGCGGGCGGAAACTTCTATCTGCCCCTTAACAGCCGTTATCGGGGTTTTCAGCTCGTGCGTGATGTCCTGTATAAACCTCTTTTGCATGCTTACCGATGAGTCCAGCCGGCCGAGCAGTTCGTTGAAGCCCTCGGCAAGGTGCTGGAGTTCATCGTTCGTCTTGGGAACATGGATGCGCTGCTTGAAATCAAGGCCTGACATGCCTCTTGCGCTCTTTATCATCCGGTCAACCGGTTTGAGCACAAATCTGGTCAGGAAAATGCCCGCCAGCCCCGCCGCCAAAAGGCTCAGCGGCAAAAGCACAAAGAGCCCTATTCTCAGGCGGTTCAGAGAAGCGTAAAGGTTATTCAAAGAAGTGGAGATCTGCACCAGATAAACAACGCGTCCGTCTTCGGTAACCGGCCTCAGAAAGACCCGCATATCATTCTTCTTCCTGTCATTAATTTCTATTATATAATTATGAAAAAAGATATTACCGAGCATTGCTTCCGTCTTTTCTTCCACGGGAATATTTATATGATAGGGGAGGGCGTTAGAATGGGCAATGCTGATTCCGTCACGGTCAAAAAGTTCAATATCAAATTTCAGGAATCTGGGGTCATATTTCTCGTCTTCTTCCAGCAATTTTGCCGCTATCGAGACAAACTCGGACTTGTCCAGTTCAAAAATTGAGAGGAAAGGTCTGCCATCCTTCAGGCATTCCAGCTTCTCCGCCTCCCTATATGCGTCGATTGAACCCTTTATGCCTTCGGCGCGGGAAACAAGCATTTCGTCCATATTCGAATACATGTCCGTCTTGAGCTGTTCGAATATCGCAATAGAAAAAACCAGGAGGACTGCGGTGAAGAGGCCCATATAAAAAAGAAAGATGCGGACCCTTAGCGAAGTGAACACTTTAGAGGCCGAACCTGTAGCCGCGGCCCCTCATGGTCTGAATGAGTTTTTTTGAATGGCCGCTGTCTACTTTCTTGCGCAGATAATTAATATAAACATCTATAATATTCGTACCCGTGTCAAAATCAATATCCCAGACATGCTCGGAGATCATGGTTCTCGTGATAACCTTGCCGTTGTTTCTGGCCAGGTATTCAAGGAGCGCGTATTCTTTGGAGGTCAGGTCAATATTTACCCCCCCGCGTTTTACTTTATGAGTTACCGGATCTATCTCAAGGTCATCCGCTTTTATTAATGCGGCTCTGCCGGAGCCGGCCTTCCTGACCACCGCCCTAACGCGGGCGAGCAATTCTTCGAAAGCAAAAGGTTTTGTCACATAATCATCTGCTCCCGCGTCAAGTCCTTCAACCTTATTCTTAAGCTGATCCTTGGCAGTGAGCATAATTATTGGAACAGCGTTCCCCTTTTCCCTTAGTTTTCTGCAGACTGCAAGCCCGTCCTGCCCCGGTATCATAATGTCCAATATTATCAAATCATGCTCGTTTGCTTCCGCAAGGCTCTGGGCTTTCAACCCATCTTCAGCCACTTCTACCACATAGCCTTCTTCTTTAAAACCTCTCTTCAGAAAAGCTGCTATTTTTTTCTCATCTTCAACTATCAGTATCCTCATTATGTTTACCTCGCATGGAAGAAACCTGAGTCATTTTACACCTAAAATACCCGCGATACAAGAAAACTTGAGCCTCCCGGTCTCCCGGCAGGCCCAAAAAGGTTTACGTTATAAACGTTAAGAACGTTACAAACCTCTATTTACTTTCCTTCTTCCCGTCTATAATCACTTTCGCCTGCTCAAAGAGCTCTCTTATTTCCTTCCCAAGAGCCTGCTTCTTAACCATCAATTCATAAAGTTCAGGATTGTTCTTCTTCATCATCTCCATCCTCTTTTCCCCGTCCGGACCGCCCTGACCGTGGTTTTTGTGGCCTGGAGGAGGAGCCTGCTGGTCTCCGCCGTTGTCAGCCGGCGCCTTTCCGCCTTCAGCCGCGTTCTTCGCCTGGTCGCCCTGTCCGGCTTCCGAGGCTTTCTTCTTGTGTTCTTCCATCTTCGCCTGTAACTCGGCATATTTTGCAGGATCAGTCTCTTTCAGCTTTGCCATTTCCGCTTCATGTTTCTGTTTTGCCGCATCCATGAGAGGCTTAATCTGATCATCAAGCGTTTTCATATCCGCAAGCTTGGCCTTAATTTGGGTCACAAGATCAGCGCAATCCGGGCATTTAGCGAGCAGCTGGTCAGGATCCATTCTCTTTCCGGGACGGCCTTCATGCGCGGGTTTCGCGCCTTGCCCCTGATCTGTTCCCGGCGGCGGATTATCCCCTTCCGCGGCAATAAACCCGCCAAGAAAAGCGGTGCAGAGCAAAGCAAACAATATTCTTTTCATATACCCTCCGTAAAGCCTGTTTTTAATTCTTCGGTAATTAGACCCTTCACGGAGGGAAATAGTTTCAGCGGATTTTTAATGATTATTTCTTTTTGATGAATGTTCCGTTCTCATACTCGGTAAAAGCTTTTTCAAGTTCTTTGTCTGTATTCATGACTATCGGACCGTACCACGCCACCGGTTCTTTAAGCGGCTTGCCGGATATTAAAAGGAAACTCGCGCCTTCCTTCCCTGCAACGGCTGAAACATTTCCGGTGTCTTCAAAATAGACCAGAGACCTGTTGCCTGCGGCTTTACCCGCGAAAGAGGCCTCTCCGTCATAAACGTAGGCGAAGCAGTTATGCCTGTCCTTAACGGGATGCTCAAACTTGCCTCCCGCCTTAAGCATTACGTCAAAATATTCCGGTTCTATCACAACATCCCGGACCGGACCCTTTACACCTTTGTATTCTCCGCAAATTAACTTTACTTCTCCGGAAGCGTCTTTTAGTGAAGGTATGTCTTTTGCCTTCAATCCTCTATACTTAGGAGTTGTCATTTTCTGTTTTGCCGGCAAATTGGCCCAGAGCTGAAATCCGCCCATCCTGCCGCTCTTGCTCTCTTTTGGCATTTCCTGGTGTATTATTCCGCTCCCCGCCGTCATCCATTGTACATCTCCGGCTCCGATAACCCCGGAATTTCCTATGCTGTCACCGTGCTCGACTTCCCCTTCAAACATATAGGTTATCGTTTCAATACCGCGGTGCGGATGCCAGGGAAATCCGGACATATAATCACCCGGCCTGTCTCCCCTGAAATCATCAAGAAGAAGGAATGGGTCGGTTGCTTTTGTATCTCCGAATCCAAACGCGCGGTGAAGTTTAACCCCCGCGCCTTCCATCGTAGGTCTGCTTTCGGTTATGTTTTTGACTTTGCGGATTTTCATAGTTTAATAGAAGCCTCAAATTTAGCAGGTTGCAGTGCGGCTTTCAAAAATTATAAACTTTACAAACCTT
>CAIWWK010000028.1 GCA_903916325.1 Candidatus Firestoneibacteriota bacterium | reverse complement strand
GTTCCCGGCCGTGTCGGTAATAATGTAGAAATACAATCCGCTGGCAAGTTTGTCGCCTGAGGAATTGGTTACATTCCAGTTTACCAGCCCGCTGCCTGTATCAGCCAGTTCCGCGGCCAACGCCCCGGAAACAGTGAAGACCTTAATCCTGGCTCCTGAGGTCAAGCCCGCGAAGGTCATGACAGTTGAATCAAACGCGCCGCCGCTTCCCGGCCTGTAGGGGTTTGGATAAACGGTCGCATTGTCAAGGGTTGCCGAAGGCGACAACTGCAATATGGCATATTTTGAGAAATGCGTGGTCACGGCAAAGAGTACATTGCCAATGGGATCCCTTGTCGTCGTCAGCACCACCCAGCGGTTGTTAACATCATCATACCAGCCGATGACCAGTTTGTCCTGGTCGAAACTAATCATATCAGCGTCGCTGTATTTTAGCGTAATCGTCATCGGTTTTGAGGAGGTTGAAGCGGCCGCTCCGGTCAATGTTATTTCCACGCCTATAGGGGTTTCCGAGATATTTGTCTGACTTGTGGTAGGCACTGACGCGAGCTGGCTGGCCGTT
Source organism: Candidatus Firestoneibacteriota bacterium (assembly GCA_903916325.1). Classification (GTDB taxonomy): domain Bacteria; phylum Oederibacteriota; class D2-FULL-39-29; order D2-FULL-39-29; family CAIOVX01; genus CAIOVX01. Next base: position 10,764 of record CAIWWK010000028.1, on the reverse strand, counting down.
ATCGTTACGGTCTGGCTGTAAGACCCGGTCGGAACATCAACCTTCACCTCTCCCTTCGGCAGCAGGAAGGACAGGCTATTATCTTTCGTGATATCGACAGTGTAACCTTTGCTGCCGAGAAAATTCCTGGAAGTCACATCGGTTGTAAGAGTTGTTACTGACATTTTTACCGGGGCGAAAACATACCCGTCCTTTGAGGCAGTAATATCGTAATCTCCCCCGTTAAGCAGGCCCGTAAAAGCATAAGCACCGTTCGTCGCGGTTACCGTGCAAGTGCCTGTCTGACCGGCTGATCCGGTGAGGCTTAGCGTAACGCCTGTTACACCGGCATCAAGCGCGTCCTTCACCAATCCCGAGATACTCACCAGAGGAAGTTGAGAAATCGAAAAGTTAAGCGCCGATGTATTTGTCGAATAGACCCCCGATATATTTGCCGGCGCGAAAGAATAACCCAGCCTTACCGGGGTAAGCGTGTAAGCGATACCCGAGGGTAAGGTTCCATTAAAAGCACCGCTTCCGTCGGGAGTTAAGGTTGAGCCGGCTCCTCCCGTAACCACTACGGAAGCCCCGCTGTTCCCGGAACCGTATATCGTGCCTGAAAGCGTCACCTGCTTCACAAAATCCGAGCCCGGCCGGCTGGCAGGTATTGATACGCAGGTGATTGCCGCCGGGTTGTAGGAATAATTGACGGCAGAAGGCGTTATAATATAGGTCTGCCCGCTGTCAAACCCTGTAAAAGTGTAATATCCGCTCGTGCTTGTTGTGGTATTTGTATTACTGCTCCCCCGGGCCAGTGTTATGGTCACTCCGGCGAGTCCCGTTCCGATCCCGTCCCTTACCGTGCCGGTAATATTTATCGGAGTACCCTGATTTCCCGTAAAATCCCTGCCGGTGAGATCAGCCGTGAGATTCGTCCCCGGAAATGCGGCCGGAGAGAAGGTATAGCCGGTTTTTACCGGGGAAATCGTATAGTCCCCGCCGTAAAGCAAACCGGTAAAAGAGTAAGTCCCGTCAGAAGCGGAAGTCAACACCAAAGGACCTGTCTCCGATGCCGTGCCGGTAAGCGTGAGCACCACACCGGAAAGGCCCGCGCCAAAATCATCCCGAACCGTGCCGGAAATGCTCTTTAGCGGTGACTGCGCTATGGTGAAATTCAAGCCTGACAGGTTATTCAGCAATAAGGAACCCGCGTAACTTGAAGGATTAAAAGTATAACCCATTTTCGCGGGAGCAATCTGATAAGATTGCCCTGTTGGAGCAATCGTGCTGAAGGCGCCGCCGGCATCGGACGCAAGCGTTACCGAAACACCGCCGGTAGTAACAACGACGGCGACCCCGCTGTTGCCGGTGCTGAATATTGTTCCGGAGACATTCACGAACTTCGTCATTTCCACGCCTGCCGTGTTACCTCCAAGCGCCGCGAGCGTGACTACGGACGGATTGTAAACCCCCGTGCTGTCGGACGCCGTTATGGTATAGGTTCTGCCGCTGTCAAAGCCTGCAAAAATATAATTACCGCTTGTATCCGTTGTCGTATTCGCGCTGCTCGCGCCCTGTCCGAGAACTATGGTAACTCCGGAAATTCCGGTTCCGGTTCCGTCCTTTATCTTCCCCGAGATAGTCAGTGCTGTTCCGGTATAACCGGTAAAATCATTGCCCGTCGAATCCGCGGTAATGTTGGTTCCTGAAACAACGGCCGGAGAAAAATTATAACCTGCTTTCGCCGGGATCACCGTGTAATCGCCGCCGTTTAAAAGGTTTGTGAAAGAGTATGTGCCGTTGGAAGCGGCCGTAATAACCCTTGTTCCCTGTGAAGCGGAACCCGCTATCGTAACCGCAGCCCCGGAGATGCCCGTGCCGAAAGGATCCTTCACAGCGCCGGATACGCTCCTTGGCGGAAGCTGTAATATCGAGAAATCCAGGATTGATATATTTGAGGAGTAGGTTGCGGAGTACTCTGCCGGAGTGAATGAGTATCCGAGTTTTGAGGGAGTTAATGTATATGAAAGGCCTGAAGGTACGGTCGTGCTGAACGCGCCGTTCACATCGGCAATAAGCGTCGCTGTTACACCGCCGGTCAAGACCAAGGGAACTCCGCTTTTACCCGTGCCGGTTATAGTTCCTGACAGCATAATGAATTTTGAGAAATTCCTCCCTGTCAGATTTGAAGCAAGAGAAACACAGGTAATTGCGGACGGATTGTAAGACCCGTCGGCATCAACGGGAGTTATTGTATATGTCCTCCCGCCCGCAACCCCGGCAAACAGGTAATTGCCGCCTGTATCCGAAGTCGTATCCGTGGTATTGGACCCGTCAAAGAGGGCCAGCGTTACGCTCGAGACTCCCGTGCCTGCTCCGTCGGTCAGCCTGCCGGAGAGGTTATAGGTAACAGCAAAACTTACGGCGTCAAGATAGCCGCAATTTGAACCTGCCGTCCCGAACAGATCCCGGACAAAACGCCATTCCACCGTATGAACTCCGGAGGGAATGCTAACGCTCTTTGCCGTCCACGAAACCGTTCCTGAAATACTATCCTGAATTATACCGTCAACATACACACCCAATCCGGCTCCGGCAGCATCGCAGGAGGTGCTCCACTGAAAACCCACGACTCCGGGACCTGTGACGGAAGTTCTCACCCAGACCTCTTCTCCGTAATTTATGGAACCGCTCTGAAGCGAACTTCCCCCGCTCACCGAAGTGGAAGTTGTTTTAAACCATAGATTATTCCCGCCGGTAGTGAACACCAAAGTTCCGTTATCAAGAGCAGTATTTAGGTCTGCCTCCGCAACCCCGGTAAAGTCCTGCGCGGACTGGTTTGAAGCAATCGCCGGAAAGTTCCTCTTCCCGGGGGATATCATGTAGCCGGTCAGCGAAGCTGCGACCGCGAAGTTTCCGCCTGTCGAGACCGTAAAACTGTAGTACCCTGATGATCCCGTATAAGTAAAATCAGTAGCATCTCCCGTAAGATCTACCCTGGCTCCCTGGAGAGGATTTCCCTGCCCGTCGTTCACATTGCCCGAGATGTCAACTTTCGCCTCGGCAGTGAAATCCTGGTTGTCCAGGCTGCCGTCAAGCGGGTTATATCCGAAAGAGTTCGGCGTGAATTGATACCCTGACTTCCCGGGCACGATCGAAAGATTCTGCGGCGCGGGCAGATTCAGTATCTCGTAATATCCGTCAGTCGCGGTGGTTGTGCTTGTTATGGGGCTGCTGTTGGCATAAATAGTGATTGTCACTCCCGAAACCGCCGTTCCGCTCGCGAGTTTCGCGTGCCCTTTAATGTAGTTCAAACCCGTGAAGTTTTGGTCGGTTTCACTTCCGCTTAGGTTTGTGAAAGACAGTGAAGCCGTTGAATAGATGCTGCTGAAAGTATAGGCGGCCTTTGAAGGCGTAATGGTAAAATTGCCGGAGCCCGGAAGATTATCAAACTGGTAATACCCGGCCGTGCTTGCCGTCACGCTTGTCGCCGCCGAGCCGGTAAGGCTGACAACGCTACCACTTACGGGGTTAGCCGCATATCCCCTCAAATAGCCGCTTAAGGAATAGGTGCTTAGCGTGCCAATGATGTCCGGGTTGGACGCGCTTGAGGAAACAATTGTGCATTGCGTGCTGGCCGGCGCGAAAGCATAGTTCTGTTTATATAGAGTAAAAGTATATGTATCCGGTCCGAGGTTTGGCGTTCTGTAATAGCCGTTTGAATCAGTAGTCAGTGGTGTGCCGCTTACCCAGGAGGGATAACTATTTAAGACGCTCACTACTACCCCTCCTATCCCGACAGCTCCTGCATTCTTTACATAACCGTCTATATAATAGTTCGCGGTATGGTTGATGGTCACATTAACCGTTGAGCCGTTCGCGGTCACAATGGTGCTTAAGGGCGTGTAGGTGAAACCCGGGGTTACAGGGGTTATAGTGTAAGGGAGTTTGTTTATAAGGTAGCCCTGGCCGATATAGTCTTTCGTATAGGACTCAAGAGCCGAGGCAAAAGTTACCGTTGTTCCGGAAAGATCCGCTATAGAACCATTGCTTACAAAATAGCGCAAGCCGCTCACGGAGAAGTTAGCATTAGTATTATTCATTCCGTTGGTGCAGGTATACGCGGTAGGAGACATGTCAACGCCCATAAAGGAAGCCGTAACTACATGCTCTCCTGCTCCCAGGTGATCCAGAGAGAATGTTCCGTCACCCGCCGTAAGTACCGTATTTGTCAGAGTGCTTCCAACTGTTGATGTTATAGTAGCTCCGGAAACTCCTGTAGTCGTAAACGAGGAGCCGTCGTACCTGTTGAAAGTAACATTTCCCGATATTCTATACCAGAGCGTGAAATCCGTTCCGGAAGTATCCGCCCCGAGGGCCGGAATGACCGTTGGCGTAAAATGGTACTGCCAGGTTTCTACCGGGACTACCGTATAGCTCTGGCCGCCCTGAAGCAGAGGAAATTCATAGTAGCCGGAGTTGTCTCCCGTCACTGTCACCGTGCCGGTACCCGTTGCGGTGACAACCGGCTGGTAGAAAGGGGAGCCGCCCGGCCAATAAACATGCCCGCTCACCTTATACTGGTTCTGCGTGGCGGTAAAATCGCAGGAGTTTTGATCATCCGATATCGGATTGAACTGCGCGCTTGAAGGAACAAAGGTATAGCCCGGTTTCACCGGAGTTACGATGACATTGCTGTATGCCGGCAGCTGCAAAAAGTAAAATTGCCCGCCTGACGAAATCGCGCTTGAAGTAGTGGTTCCCGTAAGCATCAGCGTGACGCCGTTCACAGGTTGTGAACTTCCGTCTTGCACGCTTCCCTGGACGTTGAAAATATGATTTCCCGTTATGACAGGAGTAGTGGCGTCATAAACGCTGTAATGCGGGTCGGGCTGGGCAGGGCCGTAATTACCGCTTAAGCCGCCAAAAGGAATGTTGCTCGCGAAATAATAATGCGCTAAAGAAGCCGAAACCGAATAGTCGTGCCATTCAGGAAGGTTGAAGAATTCATAGTAACCGGTTGAATCGGTCGTGGTGCCGGCGCTGACACCACCGGCTATTTGGACGCTTGCCCCTGCTATGGGATTTCCGGAGCCGTCCTTCACGAGGCCCTTGATATAGTAGAGCCGGGAGGAGACCGCGTTCTGGTTTGAGGTATCCGATGAGAGATTGTTGATAGTTATGGCTGTGGAGCCGGCATTTGTTCCGCCCTTCGAGAAATTTACAACATAATTCCCGCCCGGAGTGAGATTTAAAAACTCGTAATAGCCGCCTGTTGAACTGATAGTCGTCGCTGTGGTGGTTCCTGAAAGCGAAACAGTAACCCCCGTAACCCCTGTACCCTGGCTGTCCTTTGTATAGCCGCTGATATAGTAATTCAGCGTGCCGGTAAAATCCTTCCCCGTCTGATTGGCAGTAACAGCCGTAAGGTTAATGCTTGCCGGAGAAAAGTAATAGTCCGTTTTCGACGGCCTTATGGTGTAGGAACCTCCGCCGGCAACGCTTGAAAAGGAATAATTCCCCGAGCCGTTGGTTGTAGCGCCCAAAACCGTGCTTCCCGTAAGCGAAACGCTCACACCGCTAAGCGGGGAGGCCCCGTCGGAAATGTTTCCTGAGATGCTGATTGGAGCAGCCGTATTCCCGTAGAAGTAATTGCTGCTGTTGTCATCCCACATATTAGTCACCGTCGTGGAGGACGGATTGAAATAGTAGCCGGTTGCGGACGGCGTCAAGGTATAGGTCCCGCCGCCAGGCAGGAAGTCAAAGGAAAAATTGCCATTGGTATCGCTGGTTGTGGAAGCAGTTGCCGAGCCGGAAAGGTTAATCGTGCCTGTCCCTGAAAATGTCAGCAGCCGGCCTGAAAGTTTGTAGGTTGATTTCGCATAATCCAATTTATAAGGGAGTGAATTCGTATCATAGAAAGCCGTGTACGCATTGCCGGCAGAATCAAAGGCCAGTGTACAGGGCATTCCAGAACCGACTGTATTTGTCTCCTGCGTAACCCAGGATGTACCGTTGTATTTGACTTGAGTAACAGCGCACTTAATCTCGGGATATCCTGTCAAAGGATTTATCGCTATAGGGCCATAGGCGCCGGTTGCTGATCCGGTAAGAGTGGTTATAGCCCAGGAACTCCCGTTATATTTGGCAACTTTGCCTAAACTATTTTGCAGGTCGTGATAAGAAACATAAATATTTCCGGAAGCGTCAATAGCGGCGAAAAGATCTCCCGGTCCGACATTTTCTATGGTTTCTGTCTGCCAGCCGGCTCCCAGGTTTTTAATGCATTTCAAATTCTCGTCGTCCGAGAAAATTATATACGGATGTCCGGCGCCATCCATTACCAGCGCCCGGTGATAACCGGTGTGTTTACCCGAGGTATCGGAAATAAGAGGGCTTGTGTGCCAGCTCCCGTCATAATAAGCGTATTTTAGAATTGAGGCGGTCATCGGAGTGCCGCTGGTGGTGAAATAGGCAATGTGGGGCTGATTGGAACCGTCCAGAAAAAGCGACATATAATCGCCGGTAACCCCATAATTAGTCAGCGCTCCGTCAACGACCGTCGTTGTCCAGGAACTGCCGTTGTATTTCGCGTATTTCAGATTTTTATTTGTATAGTCATAATACGCGGTGTGAACCGCCCCGGCGCCGTCAATTTTCAATACAGCTTTTCTCCCGACATTAAAAACGCTCTCGATAGTGCTGACGGTTGCAGAGGAATTATGTATTTTCGCGTATTTGAACTTTGATTTCTGGGTGGAATCATTAATGCCGGTAAAATCAAAGTAAACAATGTGAATATCGCCCGAAGCGTCAACGCCTATTGCAGGATACGCGTCATCCGCTGTTGTACCTGAGTTCCCAACCGAGGAATCAACTGTCGAGGATGTCCAGGACGCGTTCAAAGGCAGGGCAGCCAGGGTAATAAATAGCGGAATTATAAGGGCTTTTTTGAATTTGCCTGAACTGAACAAAGCAAAAAGTGGTGATTTCATATATACTCCGATTACTGGTATTTATCAGGCTTTGGCAACATTAGTCTTTTATTAAAATATTATAACACAGCGGCGAGTATTTGACCATAAAGTTCTTGTTAAGATTTAGTGGTTTTTCTCACTCGAGCATGCAATCAGCGTAATCGCATCCACAAAAAGCAAAAGACTGCGGTCTGAAGGACGCAGTCTTTTACCAGGGGAAAACGAGACAGAGACAGCAATGTATTTGCGCGTATCCTTTTATTGCCTTACGGCCGCTATCCTCTTTTTAGTTAAAATTGTTCTATTGTCAATATTCATTTTATCGCAAGACATTTAAATTCCGGAAGAAACAAAGGCAGGTTCTGTTCCTATTGTTCAACATTGAATTGGTTTACGGCTCTTACGACGTAAATATGCTTTCCATCGGGCCCTTCCGGAGAAGCGTCCAGGAAAGAGGTCGCGTTGCCCTTAAGGTTATTCACAAGAAGTTTTGAGTCGCGGTAAATATTGTACTTGTATATCCCTTCGGCATGCCACGGCATATCTTTGCTCCAGTCAAGCAGGATATTATCCGCGCCGGAAACAGGATCTTTGACAACGGTTATCTCAAGCTCCGGGCTTCCCGGATGAGTTGCCGGGCAAGGAGGCAGAGAATTTGCAGAATCCACGCCTGATAACCCGTATCCTCTCAGAAAATAGTACTTTTGAGACCCGTCCTGGAGCCCTTTATGAATCAATTTGGATTGGTTCTGAAAACCAAAAGTTTTGGTCCGGGTCTCGGTGTCTTCATTCTTCAAAAAATACTGAAATGAAATAGTCCCATCCCTTTGAGATTGCGGCGTCAGAACAAAGACAACGTCCTTCATTTTAACCCTGGTTTCACAGCCGTCTTCTGAATTTACAAACAAGGAATAATAATTCGGAGAGCTAAATCCGCAGTTTTTGGCAAGAAACGAGGCTATATCCGTAAACGTCCTTACACATTCATAAGCAGATGTCCCGCTTTTTTCCCGTGAAAGGAAATCACGGACAGTTTCATTATCAGGACAAATGCCGCTCCCTGCCGGCATCTCAAAAAACAAAGTACTGACGGTTATATCACTTGAATTGGACATCGGGTTATCAAGTTCCTTCATAAGCTGATAGAAACCTTCAAAAACATCTTCTATGTCTGTGATAATGAGTTCGTTAGTCAATGGATTGGTTTCTGCTTTTCCCTCTTTTGTCAGCACCCCTTTTACCTGCCGTATAACCTCTCCGGGGCGGCAATAACGGCAAATATAGCGCCGTGTAATAAATCCCGGCTTATCTTCAGCACCTAAAACAAATGTTTTTGATAAAGTGATTGATACCGGTTTCGACAATGACTGTTCCATGCCGGAAGGGTTCACGGCTGTAACGGCGTAATAATAATCTTTACCCGGTGTTTTTGGCGCCAAGTCAAGAAACGATGTATAATCACCGGAAAGATCAGCCATGATAAGTTTATCTTTCTCCTTTGCGACTATTGGTTTCTCGTCCCTATAGATGAAGTATTTCTGTATACCATGGCCCCCAAAAGGAAGATCTGCACTCCAGTCAATCAGAACATCATTATTGTTTTTTTGTGCCAGCCTAAGAACGCTTATCCAGGGAGTTTCCTTGCACCTTGGCGGAGCATTATCGATAACAGTTAAAGCTGTTATTAAGATAGTTTCTTTTACTCCGCCCTCCGGGATTGCTTCCACGGCACCGGCGCACCAATGAACACCGCCGTTATCGGCCGTTATCTTTCCTTCAAAATCAAAATCTTTCCATCTATATGAGATGCCCGCCCCTATTTGTCCGTTGCGATAACTCTGCGGTTTGACATCAATGCCTTCTTCTTTAATGCTGGCTCCATCTTCCGAAACGAAATCCCTTCGATCCAGGACGGTGATATGAGAGGCGCGGCTTTTGCTCAGACTGCTTATGGTTTCAACCAAGCCGGGATTCACAAGGTATTGGCCGGAATAATATGAATTCTTGATTCTATAAAAAGAAGAGTATTCAAGGTCATCATCCCTGCGGTTTATCTCCAGAAGCATCAATGAGGCCTTTATCTTCACAGGATGCACTTCCGGATTATCCAGCTCCTTAAGCAGGTTTTCAACCGCATTAAAATATCCCGGTTCATCCTTGACACAGATGGAATTGTTCTCTTTGTCGGCCTCGATCCTGCCTTGTGGACCCAGAACAGCCTTGATTTTTTCCACTGATTTGTCTTCGCATGAAATATATGTAAGCGGATAATTCTTCACGAGAAGAGCTTGCGCGGCGCAAAACACAGGGGCAAGAAGAAGGATGATAATAATTTTCTTCACTTTATAGCCTCCGGGGTTTTCCTGATCCGCACCGAAGAATTTTTTGACATTACCTGCTCATCCCCGGACGGGTTAACGGCAGTCACAGCGTAAAAATATTCTTTCCCGGGTTCTTTCGGAGATTCGTCCCAAAACCAAACAGCTTCCGGTGACAGGTCATTTACAATCAGTTTATTTTTGTCCTTGAAAAGAATGGGCTTGCTATCCCTGTAAATCATATATCTGGCTATGCCGTTAGCTCCGAAAGGCCGATCGCCGCCCCAGGATACCAAAACATTTTTGGCCGGGGAATACTCCGGAACCTCGGCTTTCAATTCCTGTATACCGGCCGACTGCCTGCATCTCGGAGGCGCCATATCTTCAACATGCGGCGAAAGAAGCAGAATGAACCTTGAAGACCTGCCGTCCTTTAAGACCGTGAGAGTTCCGCCTTCCCATATGCCGCCGTTATTGACCAGAGCATCCTTGTGAAATATAATATTCTTCCACTTGAAATCCAACTGAATCTGAATAGCCGGGTTATCTGCGTTATAGGATATTTCCGGAACAACAGAGACTTCAGCCGGGCCCGTACTGAATGTGAAACAAGCGCCGGCTTCAACCTCGGTATCGGAACTAAACAGCAGTTTCAGTTCCTTGTACTCCGAAAGCAGAGCAGAGGTAACACCAAAAATATCACGGCTTGAGATATATTTTTCCCCGAAATAATCCCCCCGAAATATTCCGGTGATTGGATAAGTCAGGCTTCCTTTATTGACGGGTGTTGTGAAAAGCCGAATAGACGTAATGATCTTCTTTGCGTTCCTTTGCGGATTATCAACTTCCATAAGCCTTTTCTCAATTGCCTGCAAAACCTCCGGAGTGTCTGAAACAACGAGCGCATTCCGGTTTGTATCAATTTTTAGACGCCCTGCCGGCGTCATTAGAGGCCTGATTTCCCGGTTGAAAGTAAATGTTTCCGCAGTATTAATGTTTGTAAGAATGAAGGTCCTTTCCGTGACCCGCGATTCCGCCCCAAGGAGCAACGGCACCAGCAGAAAGGCTGAAAGAAGGATTGCTCTCATACTATATTAGTAACAAATGCAGGGAGCAAGTTCAATTCACAAAAAATAAGAGGGCCGACACCTTGCGGCATCGGCCCTCATTTAATCTAGTGACGTCCTACTCTCCCACCCAGTTGCCCGTGCAGTACCATCGGCCCTAGAGGTCTTAACTACCGTGTTCGGAATGGGAACGGGTGTTTCCCCTCTGGTATGATCACTAGAATTTTATTTTGTTTAGCCCCGACCGCCCAAAGGCGGCCGGCAGATTTACATAACAATAGCGGAGCGAAAAACTTAAATAACAAAGCCAATTTATATGGTCAAGCCGAACGACAGATTAGTAGTGGTTAGCTAAAGCCAGTACTGGCTGTACACCTCCACCCTATCAACCTCGTAGTCTACAAGGTGTCTTCAGGGAAAACT
>CAIWWK010000027.1 GCA_903916325.1 Candidatus Firestoneibacteriota bacterium | reverse complement strand
CCCTTACTGAAATGATTAAAAATGCAAAAATGGATGCGGTAATAATATCCACCCCAAACTGGACACATAGGCAGTTGACTGTGGAAGCTTTAAAGGCCGGCCTTAAGGTCCTTTGCGAAAAGCCGATGGCCAACACGCTTTCCGATTCAAAGGCCATGGCTGAGGCCGTAAAAAAATACAAAGGATTCCTCACAATCGGGTTTGAATTAAAAACCTGCCCGATAATGCTTGAAATTAAAAAGATAATCGACAGCGGGGCCGTCGGGGAAATAAAACATATCCATTTCCTGCAAACGCCCGGACAAAAAGAGAACGATTGGAAGGTGAGCCAGAAACTCTCGGGCGGGCTCTTTATAGAGAAACTCTGCCACCAGATAGATACTTTCAGGCATTTCCTCGGAGATATGAAATCTGTAGAAGTGTATCACGGGCCGAACACGGCGCCGCATTATGAAGTTATGGACAACTGCTACGCGATCTTCGCTTTTAAGAGCGGGGCGGTGGCGCATATCAGCTTCATTACCGGACTGGCTGCCGCAAAAGAAGGGTTGAAAGACAGCGAATATCCGAAATACGGGCATTCTCTCAGGTTTGATTTTATCGGCACCAAGGGCAGCCTTAGTTACAATTACTGGGATAAATCTCTTACGACCTGCAAGCTCGTTAAACAAAAAGACGGGGCCTGGAAGTCAAAGCTGGTTTCAAAGAAGATATTCAAGGAGTACAGCGCGGCACAGCTTTACGAATCTTTTGATTATCAGGACAAGGATTTTATTGAAAGAGTCGGGAAGGGGAAGAAGGAATTGTTCACGGCGCTTGATTCCTACAAAACCATGCAAGCCGCGTTTGCCTGCGAGGAATCGGCCAGGAAGAACAGGAAGATACTGCTTTAACCGGCGGAATCACATTCCGAGCAATTTCAGTTCCTTCTGGATTATGAAGAGCGCCCTCGGCAGGTGGAAACAGCCTTTCCATTTTCCGCCTTTTAGCGGGAGAAGCACTTCTCCTCTTCTGTTCAGGTAACCGAACCACTCTCCAAACTTTGGGTCATGGAAGTGTTTCCAGCTATACTCATGCAGTTTCATGAAGTTGTTCAGAAGCTCTTTCCTGCCGGTCATCCTGTAGCCTTTGATCAGTGATATGAGAGTTTCAAGATGGACCCACCAGAGTTTCTGGTCCCATTCCAGCTGCTGGGGCGGATGCCCCTGGGCGTCAAGGAAATAGAAGATGCCGCCGTGCTTCTTGTCCCAGCCGAATTTCAGGATGTTTAAGGCTATGTCGCTGCACTTTTCCGCAAGGTTGGGATCTTTTCTGCGCGCCGCGATGTCCATCAGGAACCACATGGCTTCTATGCCGTGCCCGGGGTTTATTGTCCTGCCCTCGAAACTGTCTGAGAGAGAACCGTCAGGGTTTACATGCTCGAAAATAATGCCGCGGTCCTTCTTGTAAAAGACTTCCATAACTTCACTGACGCAGGCATCGAGAGTAGAGTCAATTTCCTTGTCGTCAAGCATCCAGTCCAGTTCAAGAGACAGGTTGCTCAGTATCATCGGAAGGGCGAAACCCTTTAGCGGCCTGGTCCCGGGGTAGGCTTTTGTCCATTTCCCTTTCGGGTTATTCCTGCGCGACAGTATGCGCTTGTAGATATCATAGGACATCGCCTTTGCGGTGGCGTCTCCAGAAGCAAGCGAGTACTGGCTCATAGCCATGCAGGCAAAACAGTCGGAGAAAATATTATAAGGCTGGATGAGCGGCTTGCCGGTTCTGTCAAGAGAGAAGAAGAAGTTTCCGTCCGGAGCCCTGCCGTGTTTCCTGATAAAACGATATCCGTGCGAGGCGATATCCAGCCATTTTCTGTTTTTTCCAAGACGGTTGAAAAGCATAGAGAAGGTCCAGACCTGCCTTCCCTGCAGCCACATGAATTTATCCGTATCATAGACCGAACCGTCCCGCTCAAGGCAGGTAAAGTAACCGCCGTTCTTTCTGTCCAAAGAGTGTTTCTCCCAGAAAGGCAGGCAGTCCTCTGTCAGCATTTTCAGGTATGCTTTGCTTGTTGCCGGAATTATGCTCATCTATCCTCCTGTTAAAATGCGGTTTGGATTCTGCGGGAGACACAGGCCTGCCTTATTCAGCGGTGGCCCCTCATCCTTATCTGGTCTTCTTTATGAGCCTTGATGGCTCTTTTTACGGCCCTGTAGAGCAGGTATCTGCGTTTAAGCAGAATGCGTGTGAGGCTTGAAAACGCCGAGAAAAATGACCTGACGCGTATTTTCTTTTCTATTGTGAACATCTCCGTGAATTCCAAAGGGGAGGAAGCCCTGCCGGCGGCTGTTTCAAGCTTTATCTTTCCGTCCTCAACCAGGTGTTTCAGAGATTGGTTCATGGTAATCATGCCTACATCCCTTCCCGTGTGGATGTGCAGCGGAATCTGCTGGATGTCGTTGTGCATGATCTGTGACCTGATGCCGGGAGTATTGATGAGAATTTCAACTGCGGGAACGCGTCCTTTTCCGCCGGCGGCAGGGAGAAGCTGCTGTGAAATTATGGCGGCAAGCGACCCGGCGAACTGGGTCCGAATCTGCTCCTGCTGGTTTCCCGGGAAGACATCTATAATGCGGTGGACTGTCTGCGGCGCGTCAATAGTGTGGAGCGTGGCGAGCACCAGGTGCCCGGTCTCTGCCGCGGTAATCGCGGTAGAGATGGTATCCAGATCCCTCATCTCGCCGACGAGGATGACATCAGGGCTTTGCCGGACTACATGTTTCAGCGCGTCTGCGAAAGAATCCGTGTCAATGTTGAGTTCGCGTTGTTCCACGATGCTCAGGTCATTTTCGTGCATGTATTCTATGGGGTCTTCAATGGTGATAATGTGGCAGCGTTTGTTTGAGTTTATGAATTGTATCATCGCGGCGAGCGTTGAGGATTTTCCGCTGCCCGCTGGGCCGGTAACCAGTATGAGCCCGCGGGGAAGGAGCGCGAGTTTTTTAAGAATTGGCGGGAGGTTAAGCCCCTCTATCGTCGGCACGTGAAGCGGAACTATCCTGAGAGCGGCAGCCATAGTGCCTTTCTGGTAGTAAACATTTATCCTGAAACGACTTACGCCTTTTATCTCCATCGAAAGGTCAAGGTCTTTCTTCTGGGCAAACTCTTTAACCTGTTCCGGCGTGAGCAGTGATTTGACAAGTTCCTGCACTTTCTCAGGGGTTAGCGGTTCGAAATCCGTTCTTATAACTTCGCCGTCTTTGCGGATGATGGGGGGGGTATTTGCAGTGAGAATCAGGTCTGAAGCGTGTTTTTCAACACACAAAAGCAGCAGGTTCTGTATCTTCATTTACAGTCCTTTGGACGCTGACAATCATCAAAATTATAACTTAAGCCAAAAACATAGTCAATACTTGAATTATTGAGGGGTGACTGCTACAATTGAGCCATGACGAACAAGGGTGTAATAATATTCGGCGATTCGATTCTAAGAAAAAAAGCCTTACAGGTCGTAAAGATAGACGACAGGATACGGGATCTTTCCGCGCGCATGTTTGAAGTAATGAAGAAAGCCCGCGGGGTGGGCCTTGCCGCAAACCAGGTCGGAGCTCTTGACCGGCTGGTAGTCATTGATACCAACAGGGGAGAGACCAAAGGTCATTGTTTCACCCTTATAAACCCGGAGCTTATTGGTTCGAAAGGCGAAGTTAAGCTGGAAGAGGGCTGCCTGAGTTTCCCGGATATTTCCGCGGAGGTGGAGCGGCCAGAAAAAGTAGGCTTCTCGGCTACAGGGCTTGACGGAAAAAGGTTCGAGTTTGAAGCCGACGGAATTCTTGGCAGGGCGGTGCAGCACGAAATAGACCACTTAAACGGAGTTCTTTTCATAGACCATCTCGGAACTACCAAAAAAATGTTGCTCAAAAAACAGTTAGAAGAACTAAAGAAATTATCAAAAAAATAATATATTCTTTGTCCGCATTAAGTTATGAACGTTAAGAACGTTATAAACGTTATAAACGTAAAGAGGTTAATTGAAAGTTTTATTTTTCGGCACCCCCGAAATAGCCGTCCCCACGCTTTCCGCGCTTTGCGCGGAGAAAGCGCACGATATTACCGTGGTT
>CAIWWK010000026.1 GCA_903916325.1 Candidatus Firestoneibacteriota bacterium | reverse complement strand
TATAAGAACGCACGCGACGTATACGCCTCCTACGGCGTAAACACCGACCTTGCCATAAAGAAACTCGCTGCTATTCAGCTTTCGCTTCATTGCTGGCAGGGAGATGATGTTTCCGGAACTGAAGAATCAGGCGGAGTTTTAAGCGGCGGCATTTTAGCGACAGGAAATTACCCGGGAAGGGCGAGGAATGGGGAAGAACTCCGGGCTGACGCGGGATTCGCGCTAAAAATATCCGCGGGAAAACACCGCGTGAATATCCACGCAAAGTACGCCGAGACCAACGGGATGCCGGTTGAGAGGAATGAACTGAAGCTTGAGCATTTCGGCAGGTGGATTGACTGGGCAAAACGCAAAGGTATTGCCCTGGATTTTAATCCAACATTCTTCTCACACCCAAAAGCTGCCTCAGGATTTACGCTTTCCTCGGCGGACGAAGGTATCAGGAACTTCTGGATAGAACACGCGCTCTCCTCCAGAAAGATTGCGGCGGGCATGGGCAAAACGCTTAAAAAAACTTCCATAAATAACCTCTGGATACCTGACGGCTATAAGGACGAACCGGCAGACAGGAAAAGCCCCAGGGAGCGCCTTAAGAAATCCTTGGATAAAATCTACGTCTTGAAGCTTCCGAAACGCGATATCCTTGACGCTGTTGAAGGCAAGCTCTTCGGAATCGGTTCCGAGAGTTATGTGACAGGTTCCTACGATTTTTATCTCAGCTATGCCGCGAAAAAAGGCCTTCTGCCTACGCTGGACATGGGCCATTTTCACCAGACAGAATCCGTTGCCGACAAAATCTCGGCCCTGCTTGTGAATCTAGACAGCGTCCTTATACACATCAGCCGCGGGGTCAGATGGGACAGCGACCATGTGGCTGTTTTAAACGACGAGCTTATCTCTCTCGCGAGAGAGATAGTCCGCGGCGGTTATACGGAACGGGTTTACCTCGCCCTTGATTATTTTGACGCCAGCATAAACAGGGTGGCTGCCTGGGTGACGGGACTTCGCGCCGCCAGAAAAGCCCTGCTTTTTGCCCTGCTTGAGCCGCACGCAAAACTTTGTGCCTTCGAAGCGGACGGGAACTTCACGGCCCGCCTTGCGCTTTCAGAGGAGATAAAGACGCTGCCTGCCGGAGCTGTCTGGGACGAGTTCTGCCGCCAAAACAATGTTCCGGAAGGAATGGACTGGCTGAAAGAGGTGGAAGCGTACGAAAAAAGCGTCTTATCAAAGCGCTAGTAATATCTCTCGCAGACGCATTAATCTGCGCAATCTATTTTTGTAATCTGTGTAATCATGCAGGTTCTTGCAAAAGGAGTGGTCATGTCAAAGCAGTATTCATTCAGAACCGATAAAGTACTAAAGCGTTATTGGAAAGACATCTCCGAAGTCACGCAATACCTCTGGCAGAAAGGCTGGGCCGAGCGGAACGCCGGAAATCTTTCAATTGATATCACCGGCGAAGTAGCGGCTCCGAAGGAATTTAGCCGCTACAGGAAATACCCGCTGCAAAAGTGCGGGAAAAATCTTGCCGGACGGATGTTTATAACAACCATAACCGGCGCGAGGCTTCGCGACATTGCGAAAGACAGGGAAAACACCCTGCTTGTTGTGCTGGTCGCAAAGGATTTGAGCGGGTACTATGTCTTAAGCGCGAAGAAGGAGGCGGCGAAGAAGGCAACCTCGGAGTTCCCCTCTCATCTTATGGTTCACGGTATGCTCCGCGCTTCCGACTCTCCGAAAAGGGCGGTCATCCATACCCATCCAAACAATCTAATCGCTCTTTCACAGATGAAAAAGTTCAAGAATGAAGCAAAATTGAACGCTGTCCTCTTTGGCATGCATCCTGAAGTCCGGGTGGTCCTGCCGCAGGGAACCGGTTTTGCTCCGTACAGGTGTCCCGGCTCCCTTGACCTTGCGGAGGCGACTATCGGTTCCTTACAAGGCAAGAGCGTCACAGTATGGGAGAAACACGGAGTGGTCTCAACCGGAGTTGATATTTTCGAGTCTTTTGATTTTATCGATACGATAGCGAAAGCCGCGGATATTTATTTCCTTTGTAAAATGGCCGGGAAAGAGCCGGAAGGGCTGAGCAGCGCGCAGCTCAAAGAAATAGACCGCGCTTTCGGGAATTCCTGAGGGAAAGTGAGCGTAAACCGATACCTGGCTTTTGATCTTGGCGCCGGAAGCGGCAGAGCGGTTCTGGGAGAACTCTCGTTTTCCGGACGCCTTAAACTCTCTGAGATTCATAGATTTTCAAACAAACCCGTAAAGAAGAACGGACGCCTCTATTGGGACACCCGCGGACAGTTTGAGCAGATAAAAAAAGGCCTTGCCCTTTGCGCGAAGCCGGGCAAAAGGATTGATTCGGCCGGAATTGACGCCTGGGGAGTGGACTTTGGCCTGCTGGACGCTAAAGGGAAACTCCTATCCGACTCAATCTGCTACCGTGATTCTATGACAGAAGGAATGCCGGAGAAACTCTTCAAGAAAATTCCCAGGGAACGCCTCTACAAACTCACCGGCATACAGATAATGAGGATTAACACGGTTTTCCAGCTCTTCGCGCTCGCAAAGAAAAACGACAAAGCGCTAAAAAAGGCAAAAACACTGCTCTTTATTCCCGACCTCATGAATTACTTCCTGACCGGAGAGCGGGCAGCCGAATTTACCGTTGCGACCACTTCCCAGTTATATAACCCGCGCGAAAAAAGATTTTCTCCCGAGATATTCAGGGGCATCGGAGTGGACACATCCGTTATGCCGCCTCTCGCGCGGCCCGGGAATATTCTCGGCAACATTCTTCCGGCGATCGCCAAAGAGGCGGGAATAAATTACGGCGTTCCGGTTATTAATGTCGCCTCTCACGACACGGCCTCCGCGGTCGCGGCCATCCCCGCGAGCGGGGAGGATTTCGCCTATATCAGCAGCGGAAGCTGGTCTCTTGTCGGCTATGAGGCAAAGAAGCCCTGCATAACCGCGCTTTCTGCGAAACTTAACTATACAAACGAGGGCGGAGCGGAAGGAACCTTCAGAATACTGAAAAATATCAACGGCCTCTGGATGATTCAGGAGATCGCGCGGAACCTCGCGAAGAGGGGAAGAAAGAGAAGCTTCGCGGAGCTGTCCGGCCTGGCAAGAAAGTCGGGAAAGGCGGTTGCCGTCATAGACACAAATCATCCGCCGTTTCTCACTCCCTGCGACATGCCGGAAGAGATACGCGCGTATTGCAGGAAAACAGGGCAGAAAACTCCAAAGAGCGAAGGAGAACTTGTC
>CAIWWK010000025.1 GCA_903916325.1 Candidatus Firestoneibacteriota bacterium | reverse complement strand
GGACTATCTCGTTCTCAACAAACCTGACAAGCGAAACATTGCCGCCCGAGAGCGCGGCTTCGGTCCCCTCCGCGGGTGAAAGCCTGAGGCATTCGCGAAGAATATGTTTGGCGTCTTTTTCGCTGAGCATGGCTATTCAATTACTCCGTTTTTCTGCCTGAAAATTGAACTTCTGTGAAAGGTTACTACCGACTGGTGAGGCTGTCCTTTTCCGCAGCGCACTATGTCAAGCGTCGAAACTTCTTCGTCGCACACCGCGTCAACCGATTTCCAGAGCTGGAGCGGTTCGTAACTTCTTATTCCGCCCTTTACCGGCCTTATAATTTTCCCGTCAGAAATCTCCCAGCTTAGCCCCAACGGAGCTATAGATTTTGATCTGTCGCGCGATTGAGTAACTTCCCACACCGCCCCCATGCCGGGAATCGGAGGACCGATAATCAGGCCTCGTTCCGTGCTCTCTATCAATTTCCTGATAGACGTGCTTCCGGGAACGATATGCATATTATGCATCCTGATAATAGGCGGGCGGTTCCATCCGTGGGCGCGCATTGAGGCTGTCAAATACTCCTGCCCTGCCTCCTGCGCGGTCTCGCGGGAATTAAGGCACCTTAACAACACGCCTTTCTCTATTATATCAAAACGTTTTGCCGGAACACCTTCGTCATCATAGCCGTAGTTTGCAGGGCTGTAAATATCGCCTTTGTTCTGAATTATCTCGAAATACTTCCAGTACTTCCCAAAGTCCTTTTTTGGCCGGTGGCGCACCACAGTGTTACCGTTCACCTCTAAGTTAATCAGCTTGGATCCAATCTTCAATTTCCCCAGGTCGTCTGTTTTAATAAAGGTCGTTCCTGCAAAATTAGTCTCGGCGCCGTTTATCCGGTCAAGCTCTATGGGGTGGCCGGCAAAATGATGGATATCCAGCCCTCCGATACAGTCAATTATCCCGGCAGGACACGTCGTTGCCTCTTTCATATCTGAGAGCAGAGAAAGGCCTTTCTCGACAGAAGCGGCTATACCCGAGTTCAACTGACGATCATTCACGGTCTCATAGCCCATTCCGTGATAATTGCCGTTCCAGCCCCAGGGAGGGTATTCTGAATTGAAAGCAATTGGAATCGCGCCGTCGCCGTTATCCACATTCAGCAAATAGCCAACGGCGGAATACAGGAGATCCTGGACAATGTAGCTTCCCTCGCTGCTGGCGAAGACCTTATGCTCGGATTCAAAATCCATGCCCCCGTGAAGGTTTTTTACCTGCGGAAAAGAGAAAGCCTTTGCGCTTAATTCGCGCAAAAAGTCAACTTTTTGCTTGAGGGGGACCTTGAAAGGGTCAAGCTTAACTTTTGCCGCCCAGTAATCTCTGACCGGCTTTACGGGAAGCAGTTTTACTTTTTTCTTGTTGAATTTTGAACAGGCCTTTGCCAGCAGCGCAGCGTTTTTGCCAATTTTTTTTGCTTCACTTTCGGTAAGCAAAGGGCTGCAGTCAAAACCCCAAGCTCCGCCGCAAAGGACTCTAACCCCGAAACCGCTGCTGCTCGTATTGTCGAATATCTGGACAGCTCCGTTATCCAGTTCAAGCATCTCGAAGCGGCGTGAGACAATACGCACATCGGCGTACTCTGCTCCTTCCCGAAGCGCCGCGGAAATAGCTGCCTTTGCGAGTTTCTCTGATTTATCCATTATATAAGAACTCTACCATTTATGCCCAATAAAGTCATCTCGAAAAAAAGGCCGGGAAACCCCGGCCCTTTTGTTTTATCTTTACGTTACAAACGTTAAGAACCTTTTAAACTTTTTACTTTTAATTATTACTTCGCCGGAGCGTCCGTTGTTGCCGGCGCTGCCGCAGGAGCCGCTGTCTGGTCCGCCGCAGGAACCGTTACCGCAGGTGCGGCCGGAGCTGCCGCCGGCTGTACAGCGGTTACCGCGGGTTGAACGGGGGCTGTTGTCTGATCAGCCGGGGCCGCCGCAGTATTCATCGTGGAACAACCGGCGCACATAATACCTGTTAAAAGGATAAGAACCGCTATTTTTTTCATATTGCCTCCATGAATTAAATTAATAATTTTGAATAATACGACTGATTTAAAAGCCTAAATGAAGAAACTGACTCTAGATTTCCCGGCTGGGTTTAGGACAGAGGCGGCGCCTGACTGGAATAATTAAAGGAAATTTGACGGCAAAAACAATTACTTTCCTGAGAAATGCTGTTTAAGAAAAGCAGAATCACAAATAAAAGGAAGACAGACCGAAGACCGGCGCCGGAATTACCAACCGACGAAATGAAATTGCAAAACGGGCATTCGCCCTTGAAGCAAACCCTGATTTGTCCCTCAAAGATATAATGAATTGAAGCAGAAAATATAAATACGGCAAGAATACCTGCTATTAGCCAAACTATTTTTTTGCTATTGGCAAGTCTCACAGATAGGCGCCTCTGCATAACTATATGCCTAGCCGGATAAAGATTCAAATTAAGTTTTTTTAATAGTAATGGAAAATGGCGGAAACTCTTCCGCCCTCTCATTGCGCTTCACGTTGTTAACTTTTGAATTTATAGACCATTTCATTTGTCCTTTCAAACCCGAGCCGCCTGTAAACTCCCTCTCCCTGCTTTGAGGCGTGAAGCTCGACTCTCGGGTAACCCAGTTTTTTCGCCAACTTAATTGATTCTTTCACAATTAGCGTCGCCAGCCCCTTTCCCCGGTAAGCCCTTTCCGTGTGGACCGAGAGAAGGTAAGGCACATCCTTCTTCTTTGCCGATGGACGCGGCTGTTTTTCCCTTAGCCAAAGACATCCGCCCGCCACAATATTCTTTTCGGAATTTTCAACAAGAAAACCTGTCAGCTTTCCTGACTTCATCTTTTCCTTTACCCAGCGGATATATTCCCTGTCCCCCAACTCTGCCTCTTTCCTTGAATAGGTTTTCATGTCGATGAACATCTCCCGCCGCTGATAAGCCAGGATATCCGCGTCTCTTTGGGTCGCGCGACGCAGAGTGAATTTTTCTACAGCCACTTCCCCTCCTCCCTATAGTAATTTTATTATTGCCTCAACCGCCCTGCCGGGATTGCTGCCGGAATTATCTATTTTGAATTCGTTCGGAAAAGGAGACCTGAGTATCAGATTTCTGTTCCATTCCATTGCGGCTTCAGTATTTTTATAACCGCTATTTCTCTCTACAAGCCGTCTTTTTATTTCTTCATCATCTCCTACAATCAGGCTTACAATGATATATTCTTCCGGTTTGAAATGTTTTTGCAGTTCCTGAACTTTGCTGTCTTTCAGATCGGTAATAATGACATTTTCGTAGCCGTTCTTTATATAGTTCCGGAGAATAAAGACCAGGTTTTCAAACGCCATTTTTTCTTCTTTTTCCGACTCGTTCTTCCATTCACGGTCAAGGTGCCATTCCCGCAGGTCGGAAAATTCAATAAGATGGCCTTGAAGTCTTTTTTTCAACAGTCCGCATGCGGTGCTTTTCCCGCTTCCCGGCGCTCCGGCGACAAAGATGAGCTTTTTCATTCCGTTTCCTCGCTGAAATTTATTAGTGCAAACCATTATACCACAAAAACAAAAAGGGCAGGATCTCTCCCACCCTCTTTGTTGTTTTGCCTTTTATACCTTACAAACTTTACAAACCTTACAAACCTTATAAACTTTTATTTTTTATCATCCTCAACCTTAAAATCCGCATCAACAACGTTATCATCCGGCTTCTTGCCGCCGGCTTCCGGGCCCGCTCCCGGCGCCCCCGAAGGGCCGCCCTGCGGATTTCCCTGTCCGGGCTGCTGACCGGTCTGCTTGTAAACTGCTTCTCCCATCTTGGAGCGCGATTTATTGAGCTTGTCGGTAGCCGCCTTTATCTTTTCCGCGTCGCCTGATTCAAGCGTCTTCTTGACCTCGAGTATGTCGGCGGAGATTTCAGACTTTAAATTATCGTCAATTTTTGGCCCGAAATCCTGGAGTTCCTTCTCGCTCTGGTAGATGAGCTGGTCGGCCAGGTTCTTGGCTTCTATGGACTCTTTCTTCTTCTTGTCCGCTTCGGCGAACTCTTCGGCCTGTTTTACCATCCGGTCTATCTCTTCCTTTGAAAGTTTGGTTGGTGCCTGTATCTTCATTGACTGTTCCTTGCCTGTTCCCAGGTCCTTCGCGGAAACGTGGATGATGCCGTTCGCGTCGATATCAAAGGTAACTTCTATCTGCGGAACGCCTCTCGGCGCCGGAGCTATTCCCACCAGCTGGAACCTGCCCAGAGTGGTGTTATCTGCCGCCATCGGGCGCTCGCCCTGCAGGATGTGGACTTCTACGCTCGGCTGGTTATCTGACGCTGTGGAGAAAACCTGGCTCTTCTTTGTTGGTATGGTGGTATTTCTCTCAATGAGCTTGGTAAATATCCCGTTAAGCGTCTCAATGCCGAGAGAAAGCGGAGTGACGTCAAGGAGGAGAACATCCTTTACATCGCCGGTCATTACCGCGCCCTGGACCGCCGCGCCCATCGCGACGCATTCCATCGGGTCAACGCCTTTTTCCACCTTCTTGCCTACTATATCCTCCACGAATTTCTGGACAATCGGCATTCTGGTCGGGCCGCCTACAAATATAACGCGGTCAATGTCTTTCGGGGTCATCTTTGCGTCTGACAAAGCCTGTTCAACAGGCTTGCGGCATTTGTTGATAGTTGGCCCTACAAGTTCTTCCAGTTTTGCCCTGGTTATCTTGAGCACGAGATGCTTCGGGCCTGAAGAATCAGCCGAGATAAACGGAAGGTTTATTTCCGTCTCAAGCGTAGTCGAAAGTTCTATCTTCGCTTTCTCTCCGCCCTCGCGAAGCCTCTGCACCGCCATCTTGTCGTTCCTGATGTCTATGCCTTCGCTCTTCTTGAACTCTCCGGCAATATAGTCAATAAGCGTGTTATCCATATCGGTTCCGCCGAGCTGGGTGTCTCCGCTCGTGGAGATGACCTCAAAAACCCCTTCCGCCATATGCATAATGGTCACATCGAGCGTGCCGCCGCCAAGATCGAACACCAGAATCTTTTGTTCTTTCCCCGCTTTGTCAAGCCCGTACGCCAGGCAGGCAGCGGTAGGCTCGTTTATGATACGGACCACATCAAGCCCTGCTATCTGTCCCGCGTCTTTCGTCGCCTGTCTCTGGTTATCGTTAAAGTAGGCGGGAACCGTGATGACCGCCTTCTCTACTTTTTCTCCAAGGAACGCCTCTGCGTCCGCCTTTACTTTTTGAAGTATGAAAGCGGATATCTGCTGAGGGGTATATTCTTTTCCGTAGGCTTTGAACTTGAAGTCCGTGCCCATCTTTCTCTTTGCCGCTATGATTGTTCCTTCCGTGTTTGAAACCGCCTGGCGCCTTGCCGGTTCTCCGACGAGCTTCTGCCCGTCCCTGGTGAACGCGACGAAGGACGGGAAAGCTTTCCCGCCTATTGAGGTGCCTTCCGCCGAAGGTATGATGGTCGGCTTGCCGCCAATCATTGCCGCTGCGGCCGAGTTGCTGGTTCCAAGGTCTATTCCGATAATTTTACCCATTTAACTACCACCTTTAAATACGCCGCTCATTCAAGCGCATCTATTTACGGTTCGGGGGCGGGCGTTAACCCGCCCCCGGTCCCGTCTTAAATATTGTTCTTCAACAATTAGTAATTAGCAATTAGCAATTAGTAATTG
>CAIWWK010000024.1 GCA_903916325.1 Candidatus Firestoneibacteriota bacterium | reverse complement strand
CTATCGGCGCGTCCATAAGTATCTGAACAAAATCAAGAGCCCTTTGCTGCCGTCCGTTCGAGATCTTCTCGTCGCTTAGGATGTTATCCATCATCCTCTGCGAGTATTTTTGGGGTATCTTTTGAGTTTCATCGTCCATATTTTCGCCTTCAAGCGCGTGCTTGGCGGTTGACGCAGTCATCTTTTTTATTGATTCCTTCATCTGGGTGATCATTCTTGTGCCGCCGCTAAGTTCTATCATTTTTCTGACCTTCGCCTCGCGCCCGGCCTGCCCCTGATCGTCCGCCGCGGCCGCCAGGAGCGGGAGCATCAAAAACGCCGAAAGAAACACCGCTATCTTTTTCATTATTCCTCCATATTACTGCTTTTGAGTTAACAGCCTCGCGGCTATTTTGAATTTGAGCCCGGGAATGAATGCCTTACCGGATTGATTGCAGGAGCAATATCATCCGCCGTGTCAGGCTTGCCGTCAGGACCATTGCTTCCCAAAAGGTAATTTGAAATAGAACAGCCGTTTGGGTCGGCCAAAGGTTTATACCGGAATGCCTGTTGCCACGGATCCGCAAGCATGCTTTCAGCCATATATCCTTCTTTCACAAGCGTTTGAAGGTCCAAAGGATATGATTTATAACGAAAATTATACAATTCAAGGGCCGACGCGATGCCCCTCAGAGTCACAACGGCCTTTTTCTCCGGCGTCTGCGAAGCTTCATCTTCGTATTTCATGACTTTTGCCCGGCATTTTTCCTGTCCTGATACTTCTGCCGTGCATACAGTTGATTCGGAAAGCGTTTCCTGCCCCGCAATAACCGCCGGTGAAACACCAAAGAACACTGCCAGGAAAATCGCAAAACTTTTCATCGGGCCCCCGGGCAATTAGACTTTACTTCGTTTCTTTTGATGTCTTCTTATCCGCAATGGCTTTCAGTTCCTTCTGCATCTCCGCGGTGTCGTCCTTGATGGATTTTCCCCAGCCTTTCTGCTTTTCCATAACTATGCTCATATATTCTTTCATTATTGAAGGCATGGTTTCAAGCATCTTGCGGCCGGTAGGGGAAATATAGAACTCCAGTATCTCGTTCACTTCCTTCGACGAAAGGTACTTTTTGTAAACAGGCACGGCCTCGTCAAGCAGTGCGTTAATATTGTCATCGCTGAGGTATTTCCCTATTATCTTGCCTGTATAGGCATCCACAACTTTCTTAGAAGCCTCGTCAAGTTCCTGGCTTCCCGCGGCCTCAAAGGCCGCGCGCATAACCATCTGCGCCACCTGGTCCTTCATCTGCGGCCCCAGCTTTCCCGCGCCTGTCATATTCATCAGCTGGCGTATATCGGCGTTGGCTTTCATCACTTTAAGTTCTTCCACCGTCTGAGAAGCGAGAGCGAGCGGCAAGACGACAGCCGCGGCAAGAAACAGAACAAACTTATTCATAATTCCTCCGTTTTGGTAAATTACTTATTTTTGACAAATATAAGTGAGGCTGAATTCGTGCAGTACCGCTTTCCCGTAGGTTTCGGGCCGTCGTCAAAGACATGCCCGAGGTGCGCCCCGCAGCGCGCGCACATCATCTCGGTCCGCGCCATGCCGAAGCTGTTGTCTTCAACATAAAGTATATTGAGTTCTGACACGGGCTTAAAGAAACTTGGCCAGCCGGTGCCGGAATCAAACTTTGCTTCGGAAAGGAAGAGCGCCGTGCCGCAGCAGATGCACTTATAAACTCCGGGTTCCTTATTCTTGTCGTAAATGCCGGTGCAGGCAAGCTCCGTCCCCTTGAATCTCGTTATCTTGAATTCTTCCGGGGACAATAACTTCTTCCATTCGTCGTCCGACTTGATGATTTTCTCAACCTCTTCTGTTTTGCCTGTTTCATAGTTGAATATTTTCACCTTACCCGGTTCAAGTGAATATCCCTTATTCATAGCGGTACACCCTCCGGCAGCAACCAGCGCCATTAAACAGGCCAACAATTTCATCCGCCTTCTCCTTTTATAACCTCTGATATTATAGCCATTAGCCGTCTTCTTTATAAAGTTAATTCTTTCAAACAAAAGTTGCATTTCACCTTATAAACCTTATGAACCTTAAGAACCTT
>CAIWWK010000023.1 GCA_903916325.1 Candidatus Firestoneibacteriota bacterium | reverse complement strand
GGGCCATTTTTCACCTCAAAAGTGTTGCACTTCCTTATTGAATTCGTTTTATTCTACACTTTCAAAGGTGAAAAGTATATATTAGTCTCAAAGAACAAGGAACCTTTTGGCACAGCCTCGTAAGCTCGGGGAGTTTCATAAAGTTCTTAAGGTTCATAAGGTTTGTAAGGTAAGTGCAAGGCAAATGCAAGAAAAACTGCTTAAAATTCACCTGAATGCTAACCTGTCAACCGCGAGCGCTTTTACCTTATAAACCTTACAAGCTTTTGTTTACGCGCCCCTATTTGTAAACCCCTTGGCGAGAAATTATCCAAATTATAAAAGTAATACGAAATATATATGTAATACAAAACTTACTTGACATACATTGTAAATATGTATATACTTTGGTGTCAGGGAGGGTAAAATGACAACATCTGTGGTAACAACTAAAGGGCAGGTTGTAATACCCTCAAAAATGAGGAAGCACTTGAATATGCACAAAGGAACAAGGGTATATATTCAGGAAAGAGGGGAAGAACTCGTAATAAGGGCTGTTAATGCCGAGTATTTTGAGAATATTGCCGGAATTCTGCCCGGAAAAGGGAAGTCAACAAAAGCTCTGCTCAAAGAAAGAAAGAAGGATCTTGGTAAGGAGTTGAAAAGATGATCGGCGTACTTGATTCCTACGCTTTGCTCGCCTTTTTTGAGAGGGAATCCGGATATGAGAAGGTCAAGTCATTATTTTCATCGGCAGTTGAAAATAATCATAATCTTCTTATGTCTTCTGTGAATTATGGGGAGGTCTATTATATAGTCATGCGGGAGTACGGAGCGGAAAAAGCCAGGGAAATTGAGGCGGTGATAAAAACGCTTCCATTAGACATAGTTGATGTTGACATAAATCTTGCCCGGGAGGCCGGGGCTATTAAGGCGCATTACAAGCTTTCGTATGCGGATTGCTTTTCAGCCGCGCTGGCAAAAATGAAGAAGGCTGAAGTTATAACAGGAGATAAAGAGTTTGAATGCCTGAAGGATGTGGTGAAAGTGTTCTGGATATGATTTTACCTTAAAGGTTTTTGAATTTACCTTACAAACCTTACAAACTTTATAAACCTTATAAACTTTTAGAGAAGCATATTTATTTTAACAGAGACTTAATTAACTCAAACGCATCCTTCCTAGTAACCACCGTCCCTAAAAGTTGCCCTTCCTTCACCGCCGCGAGAAGTTTTCCGAGCTCCGGCGAGGGCTTCAATTTAAACTTCTTCATTACCGCGTTGCCGTTGATTATTTTTGGGAGCGGCTTTTCGGTGCTGAGCCGGTAATGCTCGTTTAAAAGCATAGAAATAACTTTTCTCTGCGCTTCAATATCAGACTTCTCGATTTTCGGCCCGAGCGCCGAGAGCCTGTCGGCCCAGGAAAGCAGCAGCACCTCAACGGTAAACTCCCCGGTCTCTCGAAGCAATCTGAGCACCGACCTTTTTGAGATCTCTTTCAGCCCCGCGAGATAACCCGTCCGCAGATGGTTCTTGATAATCTTGACTCCGGCTACCGTCTCCAGGTTGCTGAGCCGCATCCTTTTGGCGATGGCCGCGAAGGTTTTGGCTCCGAGCAGCTCGTGATTGTAAAAGTGCGCGCCGCCGTCCTCCCCTGGAGTTTTAGTCTCAGGCTTGGCTATATCGTGAAAGAGGCAAATAAATTTCAGATGTGTCAGAACGTCAAACTGCCCCCGCCGCTCCCTAAGCCGGTCAAGGGTGAAAGCGCGCGTGCTCTTTTCTATCTTGAAATCCGAGAGCAGGGAGATATTCTGCAAAAGTTTTACGGCTTCCAGCGTATGTTCAAAGACATCAAGGTGGTGATAACCCGGCTGTTCCACGCCTTTTAGCGCTGAAAGCTCCGGAAATAATCCGGTGAGCACGCCAGCGGAATCCGCCGCAAGGAGGCTTGGAATCGGATCTTTCGAAGAGAGAAGTTTAAGGAGCTCATCCCTGATGCGCTCGCTTGCCGGAGAATGCAGAAGTTCCGCGGACTCTTTTATCGCGGAAAGCGTTGTTTTCTCTATAGAAAATCCAAGCGTCGCGGAGAATCTGAAAGCCCGAAGGAGCCTTACAGGGTCATCCTGAAACGCTTCTTTGCAGACCATCCGCACAATTCCCACTTTTAAATCCGCCCTGCCGCCGGAGGGATCGATAAATACCTCGGGGGAAGAGAGAGGGAAGGCGATGGCATTAATAGTGAAATCCCTTTTCAAAAGGTCTGATTCAATTGTCTTGCCGCGCAGGCGCGAAAGGTCAACCGTTATGCCACCCCTCAATGCGATTCGTGTGATGCCAAACGCTTTTGAGAGCGGAACCACGGTGCCTTTCAGCAGGCGGGCCAGCGCCTTTCCGTGCCCGAGAGTTTCTCCGGGCAGAGCGATATCGATATCCTTTGAAAAGGCCCGTTTTAAAAGCAGGTCCCTCACATAGCCGCCGACAGCCCACGCGTTCACGCGCCTCTGCCGGAAGTAAGTCGAGGTAATCTTTAATATGTCCGCTTCGGTCATACTCATTTTTTGAGCCCTTTTACCGCTTCAAGTATATCGGCAATTATTCTCTCGGGTATACCTTTTATTGTCTGCAAGTCTTCGCGCGTTATTTTACCAAGCTCTTTGAATTTCCTGAGAATTTCCTTCTTCCGTTTATTTCCTATGCCTTCTACTTTGTCAAGCACGGACTCGGTGGTTCTTTTATCCCGCAGCGTCTTGTGATACTTTACGGCGAACCTATGCGCTTCGTCCCTCGCCGCCTGAAGGAGATGAAGGGCGGGAGAATCCTTCGGAAACCTTATGCTCTCCGCCGAATCAAGAGTGAAGACCTCTTCTTCCCGTTTTGCCAGAGAAATTATTGGAAGGGAAACGCCGGATATATTCATCGCGTTCTGCGCCGCGTTAAGCTGTCCCTTGCCCCCGTCTATCACTAGAAGGTGTGGGAGGTCGCCCTCTTCTTTCAGACGTTTGAGCCTTCTGGATACTACCTCAAATATCATTCCCGTATCGTCAGGGCCGGAAAGCGTCCGTATCCTGTACTTGCGGTACTTGTCCTTGTCGGGCAGCCCCGAGACGAACCTGACAGCCGAGCCGACCGAATCCTTGCCGGAAATGTTTGAGATATCAATGCAGTCAATTACTACCGGTTCTTCCGGGAGTTTCAGCGCGTCCTTCAGCATGCGAAGGGCCTTGGTGGATTCCCTGTCCATATAATCCGTCATCGCCTGCGATTTCATGCCGATAGTTTTGTCGTTTTGAAGCAGAATGAGTTCCACCAGGTCTTTCTGGTCCCTGTATCTTGCCGCCTCTTCAAAGTCCAGGTTCTCCGCGGCCTTGTTCATTTTCTTTTCCAGCTCGGCAATGAGAGTCCTCTGTTTCCCCTTTAAGAACTCTTCCACCTGTTTTACCTGTTCGCCGTAGGATTCCTTTGTCGCTTTCCCCGTGCAGGGCGCGGTGCAGAAGCCCATGCCTTCCTTTATGCAGGCGCGTTCAAGCTTTTTGTTCATATCAATGCGGCAGTCACGGAGTTTGAATTTCTTGTTTATCACCTTAATCAGAGAGTTCACCGAACCGAGCACATACGGCCCGTAATATCTGGAATTATCCTGAGTTATTCTTCTGGTAAGGGCCAGGCGCGGAAAATCCTCGTTCACGGTAAGTTTAAGATAGGGATAGGTCTTGTCGTCCTTGTACATGACATTGTATTTCGGGCGGTACTTCTTTATCAGCCGGCTTTCGAGTATCAGCGCTTCCATTTCATTGGCAGTTTCAATAGTCTCAAACGAGGTGATGTTCGGCACCATGGCCGCGACCTTCATCTCGTATTTAGCGCTGTCATGAAAATACGAACGGACCCGGTCTTTCAGGCACGCGGATTTGCCTACATAGATTATCCTGCCGAGGATATCTTTCATCAGGTAGACCCCCGGTTTGTCCGGAAGGTTATTCAGGCTCTCTTCAAGCGTCATAATGGATTATACAGCATATAGAAAAGCCAGTCTACATTAAGGCTGAATCCCTGAAAGCACATTGACTAAGGGCTTTTCCTGTGATACATTAGGTTTATGAGCTATGAACAGTATTTTGGCTTGAGAGAACAGCCATTTGCCATAACCCCCGATCCCAAATTCTTCTACGAAAGCGACCAGCATATGGGCGCTTTGATAAGGATCCAGCACGCCATTGATACCGCCAAAGGCCTCACGATTGTTATCGGCGATATGGGGCTCGGAAAGACCTTTATCAGCCGTAAACTTCTCGATAAACTTCAGTCCGAAGACGGAAGATACGAAGCAGCCCTCCTGATAGTTATTCATCATGAAATATCGGCTGCGTGGCTTCTTAAAAAGATAGCCGTTCAGCTTGGGGTGGAGGCGCCGGCGGAAGACAAGTCCACGCTAATATCCCAGATATGCAAGAAGCTCATCGAGCTTGATGAAGCAGGCAAGCGCGCGGTCATTCTTGTGGATGAAGCGCACATGCTCCAGACGCAGGAGATATATGAAGAACTCCGCGGCCTGCTTAATGTGGAAGGCACAAGTCATAAACTCCTCAATATTGTCCTTTTCGGACCCCCGGAGCTGGAAAGATTTATGCAACTTGATCCGCCGCTGGTATCCCGAATCGGGCTTAAATTCACGCTCAGGCCGCTTGACGAGAAATCAACCATCGGCTACATAGGCCACAGGCTCGCGGTATCGGGAGCTACCAGGGAAATAATAACCAGAGAAGCCTGCAGAAGCGTATTTCAATATAGCCGCGGCACGCCGAGGTTGATAAATGCTCTTTGCGACAACGCTCTCCTTGAGGCGCTCCTCCAGAAAAAGGTTCTCGTGGAGCCGGCTCTCATTGATCAGGTCGCGTCTGACCTGGGTTTGAAAAAAGAATAGTTTAACGCCTTTTCCTTTTCCTGTGTTAACAAAATCGTTGGGTCTCGTTTCATTGACAGGAGGCTTCTGTGATAGAACGCTATACTCTGCCGGATATGGGGAATGTATGGACCGAGCAGGCCAAATATTCAAAATGGCTTGATGTGGAACTCGCGGTCTGCGAAGTTCTTGCCAAAAGAGGCGAGATTCCCAAGCATGCCTATAAAACCATAAAATCAAAAGCCAAATTCAATGTCGCGCGCATAAACAAGATAGAAGAAGAAGTGAAGCACGACGTAATAGCCTTCCTTACTTCCGTCGCCGAATATGTCGGAAAAGATTCGCGGTTCATTCACCGCGGCCTGACTTCATCTGATGTTTTAGACACCGGCCTGGCGCTCCAGCTTCGCGACGCTGCAGACCTGATACTGATAAAGATGGAAAGGTCTGTCAAGATTCTTAAAGCCCAGGTAAAGAAATACAAACATGTCCCTACCATCGGCAGGTCACACGGTATTCACGCTGAGCCGACCACCTTCGGGCTGAAGCTTGCTATCTGGTGGAAGGAAATGGAAAGAAATGTTGAAAGGGTCAGGCGCGCAAGGGAGGCCATCAGTTTCGGAAAAATGTCCGGCGCTGTCGGCACCTATTCGAATATTGATCCCGCTGTTGAAGTCGCGGTCTGCAAGAAGCTTGGTTTAAAGCCCGCGCCGGTTTCCACCCAGATAGTCCAGCGCGACCGGCACGCCGAGTTCCTGGCGGCGCTGGCAATCACCGCTTCTTCCCTTGATAAATTTGCCACCGAGATACGCCACCTGCAGAGGACCGAGGTGCTGGAAGCCGAGGAGCCTTTTACCAAGGGCCAGAAGGGCTCATCCGCAATGCCTCACAAAAGAAACCCGATTACCTGCGAGAGAATATCAGGCCTGGCGAGAATACTCAGGGCAAACGCCATTGTCGGTTTTGAGAATATGCCGCTTTGGCACGAAAGGGACATCTCTCATTCCTCGGCGGAGAGGGTGGTTCTGCCGGACAGCACCATAGCCCTTGATTACATGCTGCATAAATTTAACTGGCTGATAGAGAACCTGAATGTCTATCCTGAAAATATGATGGAAAATATGAATAAAATGAAAGGGCTTGTGTTCTCGCAGAAAGTGCTCATAGGCCTTACGAAGAAGGGCATCAGCAGGGAAGACGGCTACCGGATAGTCCAGGATTCCGCGATGCGGGTCTGGAAGAAAGAAGGAACGATGGCTGAACTCTTGAAGACCGATGACAGGGTGACAAAACATCTGACGGACGCGGAGATAGACGCTTGTTTTGACTTGAGAGCGTACCTTAAGAATGTTGACAAGATTTTCAAACGTCTGGGAGTATAGGCCCCTGCTTAGTTCCTTTCGCTTAGCCGGGTGTTGTTATAGAGTTCTTTTGTTGTTTTGTAAAGGAATTTCTGCTCGTTGACAGGCAGGTGCTCCATCAAACTCAGCACTTTTTCCTGGTATTCTGAAAGTTTTTTCCCTTTCTGTGTTGAGGTGTCCTCGCAGAACAAATGTTCTTCTGAGATGCCGAGGGCGCTCGCTATGCGGTGAATAGTTACGATGCTTGCCTTTTTTGTTCCGCGTTCAATCTGTCCAAGAAAAGAAGGATGTATCCTTGCTTTCTCCGCTAATTCTTCCTGTGTCAATCCGATCCTATTTCTTTCCTGCTTTGTTCTTTTTCCGATTACAGCATAAACATTTTTTTGCAATTTCATTATATTTGTCCTCTCCCCCTAACATTTATTATATTCCGCCTTTAGCAGGCAATAATCAAGAGGCTATAAGTACTTAATAATAAAACCTTATGGAGTACATTTACCTTGACAGTGGTAAAAGCTTATTGTAAACTTCTAATGAAACAAGTTTCTTTGTTTAATTAGAGGCTCGACTGACGCTTGCGGTTCCATATAGTTTGGGGGAAGGAACCAGGGTGTTGGCCGGGCCTTTTTGATTCCAGTCTTTTGGGCAAGTGAATTGTTCTCTCCGCAAAATCTTTTCCTGTTGCCTGCCGAATCTTAGTCAATTATCATGAGGAAAACAGCTCTTTTTTGTTGTAAAATACCGCTGTATGTTTGAAGGCTTCAACCAAGGGGAAGACCTGTGCAATACAGAGAGTACGGCAGGACCGGGAAGAAAATCTCCGCTATCGCTTTTGGCGGGATGAGATTTCTGCCGGACGGCGGCAAGTTCGACTTTGATAAATGCGCCGCAGTAGTTCGCAAGGCAAGCGGGCTGGGCGTGAATTATTTTGACACTTCGCCGTATTACTGCGGCAGCCAGAGCGAGGTCATTTTCGGGCAGGCCTTCAAGGATATGCCCAAACCCTTCTATGTGTCCACGAAAAGCTATGAGTCCGACCCGGCAAAACTTCGCGCCGACCTGGAAACCTCGTTGAAAAGGATGGGTCTGCAAAAAATCAATTTTTACAACATTTGGGGAATAAAAAGCATGGAGGGCTACCGCAATGTTATGAGAAAGGGCGGCCCCTATGAGGAAATCCTTAAGGCAAAGAAAGAGGGTTTGGTGGAGCATGTCGCCTTCTCGACTCACTG
>CAIWWK010000022.1 GCA_903916325.1 Candidatus Firestoneibacteriota bacterium | reverse complement strand
TTTGAGTGCACGGAGAAGAATGGAATGCACATCTGGGAGGATAACTTTATTGTCGAAATTGTCGATCCTGCAACAGGAAAGCAGCTCCCTGACGGAGAGTACGGCGAACTGGTTTTGACCACGATAAACCGCGAAGGCATGCCGATTATCAGGTACAGGACGAGAGACATTACAGCGATAGACCCGGTAAGGTGCGCCTGCGGCAGAACGCATGTCAGGATAAAGAGAATTCACGGAAGGGCCGATGATATGTTCATCATTCGCGGCGTCAACATCTATCCTCAGCAGATAGAACAGGTGTTGATGGGTGTGAACGGGGTCGGAAAGAATTACCAGATAGTTTTAGAATCCTCCGAAGATATGACGATTAGGGTAGAGTTTTCCAAGGGCTATTTTGACGGAAACCTGGACAACCTCAAAACCCTGCGCGGTACGCTCGTCGAAAAACTTAAAGCCGCTATCCTGGTACGGCCTAAGGTTGAACTTGCCGAGCCAGGCACTTTACCGGTGAGCGAGGGTAAATCAAAGAGGGTGATTGATAACAGAAAGGTGTATTAGAGGGTTGGAAGGTTGAAGAATCAGAAGGTCGGATGCTCGGCCGCCTTTATCGGTGACATCTACCAAAGGAGTTGTAAATGAAAAATATTAAGCAGCTGTCCATATTCGCCGAAAACAAGCCGGGGAAACTGGAGCATATAACCAAAGTTTTTGAGGAAAACAAGATTAATATCATGGCGTTTAATATCGCCAGCCAGGGAGACTTCGGGATAATGAGGTTCATTGCAGACAAACCCGAGAAAGCGCTGGAAGCCTTCAAAAAGGCAGGCTTCACCATATCGATGAACGAGGTCTTTGCCATTGAGATGGAGGATAAACCGGGCGGGTTTCATAATGTCGCCCAGTTTATCGCGAAAAGCGGCCTGAACATTGAGAACGCCTATGTTTTAATTGAGAAGGACCGCCAGGGCGCGTTGCTCATTTGTGACATTAAAGACACGGAGAAGGCAAAGAAGACTCTATAAAGCAAACACTAAATTCTAAGCACTAAATTCTAAACAAAAAGACAAACTTCAAGAACAAAGAGGCAAACAAGGAACACTTTACCGCATAATTTTCTTTTTGCGTTTTTTTTAGAATTTAGTATTTAGTGCTTGCTGTTTGGTTGTTTCTAACTTGCTCGCATGGAGGTATCATGTCCCTTATCTGGAACAAAAAGGCAGAGTGTCTTCTGCCCATAGAAAAAGACCAGCTGCAGCTGGAGCGATTGCAGCATATTGTTAAATACGCTTACGAGAAGGTTCCCTATTACAAACAAGCTTTTGATAAATCCGGCGTGAAACCTGCCGGCATAAAAAGCCTAAAAGACATTGAGAAACTTCCTTTTACTTCCAAGGCGGAACTGCGGGATGCGTATCCTTATGGCATGTTCGCCGCTCCGATGGAAGAGATAGTTGAAATTCACACTTCCTCAGGAACCACCGGAAAGCCGGTCGTAATGGGCTATACCCTGGCAGATATTGAACTCTGGAGCGAGGTAATGGCACGCTCTCTTTCTATGGCAGGCTGCACCAAAGCGGATATAGTCCAAAACGCTTACGGCTACGGGCTTTTTACCGGAGGGCTCGGCGTTCATTACGGAGCCAGGAAAATTGGAGCCAATGTAATTCCCATCTCGGCAGGGAACACAAAACGCCAGCTTGAAATAATGCGTGATTTCGGCACGACCATTCTGACCTGCACGCCCTCTTACGCGCTGTTTTTGGCGGAGTCGGCAAAAGATGACAAGATAGACCTAAAATCCCTCAAACTCAGGTCGGGTGTATTCGGAGCAGAAATGTGGACCGAAAAGATGCGCGAAGAAATAGAAAAACGCCTGCACATTTCCGCCACAAATATATACGGCTTAACCGAAATAATAGGACCCGGGGTTGCGCAGGAATGCGAAGTGAAGAACGGCCTTCACCTGCAGGAGGACCTCTTCTATCCTGAAATTGTATCTCCGGAAAACCTGTCAGTGCTTTCCGAGGGCGAAAAGGGCGAGCTTGTTCTGACAACGCTTACACGGGAAGGCACTCCCATGATCCGCTTCAGAACAAAAGACATCACTTCTCTTCACCGCGGTGAATGCAAGTGCGGCAGGACCTCTATAAAAATGGACCGCATCACCGGCCGCTCGGACGATATGCTGAAAATAAGAGGCGTCATCGTTTTCCCGTCCTCCATTGAGAAGGCTCTCCTTGAGATAAAAGGACTTGAGCCGCACTACAAGATTATAATAACAAGGCCGCACCAGCTGGACGAGATTGAAGTTCAGGTTGAAGCGTCAGAAATCCTCTTCTCTGACGAAATAAGACACATGGAAGAAACGAAGAAGAACATTGAAAACCACATCGAGAAATCCGTCGGGCTGAAGCTTAAGGTAACACTGGTGGAACCGAAGACCCTGCCGCGCAGTGAAGGCAAAGCAAAGCGGGTGTTTGATCAGAGAGAACTCAAGTAGAGAAGCTTGGAAGCTTGGAAGGTTGGAAGATTGGAGGGTTGGATGTTTAGAGGCTCAGATGCTTAAAAGCCGGCATAGGCGCTTAATCAATTAGTTCTACATTAGCAATTAGCAATCAGTAATTAGTAATCCGCTGAGCGGCAGACTTTGGAGGCAAATATGCGCGTAAAACAAATTTCAATTTTTCTCGAGAATAAAAAGGGCAGGCTGCTTGAGGCCCTCAAGGCGCTCGGCAGGGAAAAAATAAATATCAGAGCCCTTTCCATAGCCGACACTCTTGACTTCGGGATTCTCCGGCTTATAGTGGCCGATCCGGACAAGGCAAAACTGGTGCTGGAGCAGAGCAATTTTACAGTAAAAGAAAACGATGTAATAGCAATGGCCGTGAAAGACCAGCCGGGCGGCCTGGCCGACGTGCTTTCCACTCTCAGTAACGCGGGCATAAACGTAGAATACATCTACGCTTTTGCAGACAAGCAGGAAAACGACGCGGTGGTAGTGCTTAGGACTGAAAATATTGACGAAGGTATAAAGGTTTTAAAGAAAGCTGGCGTTCACATGTTATCAGCCAAGGAAATCTATTCTCTTTAGAAGTTCTGGGGCTTACAAAATAGTTTTACTCATAATTAACTAAACAGAGAGAGGCGGCATTATGCGCGTGATACTTCCGGAAACGCTTCCCGACCCGTTCAAGGCCGTCAGGGATAAGGACGAGAAATTCCTCTGGGTAGGCGAACCTGCTTTTCTTCCATTTCTGCTAACCGGCGTTCCCTTCCTTATACTCGGTTTGCTGTGGGGCTGTTTTGATTACTTCGGATTTATCAGGCATATGCCGGCGAAAATGGCAGGATTTATGATTCCTTTCTTCGCGCTCCACCTCTTTCCTTTCTGGGGAAGCATTCTAAATATGTTCCGGCTTGTCCTCGTCCACAAGAACACATTCTACGCCATTACGAACAAACGCGTAATGCTTCGCAGCGGCTTCTGGGGAATAAATTTTGAAGCAATAGACTATGACAAGATAACTGACATGCAGGTCACAGTGAATCCCGTGGAGAATATGATGGGAGTGGGTTCTATCAGATTTTCGACTGGCGAATTATCTTCCAAGGGAGCCGCGCTTTTTAAGACATTTATCAGCGTTCCGGCCCCTTACGAAGTTTTCAAGCAAATCAAGACGGTCTCTGTGGATGTAAAGACCGATTGGAATTATCCCAATAAACTCCGGCCGGAAGAAAACCCCGGATATAATACCGAGTATAAACCGGAAGAAAAAGAGAAACCGGATGCCTGACAGACCTGCTACTTCTTCTTAACGAAAAGGCATACCCTTCTCGGTATAATCACTTTAACTCCCGGTTCATCCATTCTCTTCTTTATGAGAACCGTAAGTTCATCCACTTTGACGGGATCAATAATGTCTACGGAATTCACACCGCAGGCGCGGCACAAACCTTCCAGAGAAACCTTTCCGCCCTCTTCTCCTTTGGCAGTTTCGCCCGTAAAAGGCGTCGGCTGGTGCCCGGTCATCGCCGTGGAAGAGTTGTCAAATATC
>CAIWWK010000021.1 GCA_903916325.1 Candidatus Firestoneibacteriota bacterium | reverse complement strand
CGGATAATGTTTTTACCGCCTGCCTGGACTGCCCGGCAAATACAAAACTGACTGCCTCACTAAAGACCTTTTCGGGCGGGGATTACAGGCTTTTCTATTCAGAATCCGCGTCATTCGAGTGCCGGAAAAACTCCCGCATTAACCTGAAATATTGGCTGGATCCTCACGAGAACAGCTACGCGTACAGCAATTATCAAAAAGTGAGTCTTGAACTCTTTGACAGGAAAGGAAACATGGTCTACAACGCTGAATATATGTTAGGGTATTCAAACGGCATAAGACTTGTCTACGGTTGTTCCGGGAAAGACTTGCCGGCTCCCTCCACTGACGCTCCTGATTTTACTGACAGAAAGAGGCTCTATATAATGTCGCGCCTTCCTGTATTTCAAAGAAAGAACGCAGGGGGCTTCAAGATTGTTTCTCCTGAAGCGTCTTTTGATCTGAACGATCCCAAAATATTCCAAAAACTGGCCTCCCTTGTATCCGGTATCTTCAAGGACGAGACCGACAGGCTGCTCGGCTGTACAATGCTCCTGCACCAGCCGGCCCTGCTTAATTACGCGAATTTACCGTCCTGGTCAGGTTATCTTGAGCCTGCTTCACTGCTGCGCCAGGGTATTACGGATTGCGGCGGGTTTGCCGAGGTTCTCGCTGAACTGGTATCCCGTCTGAAGACACCGGGAGGCGGCAGGTACAAGGCCATGCCGTTGTCGCTTTACGGAGAGTTCGGAGGCAAACCTTCAGGACATGTTGTCACGCTCGTGGAAAATGGCGGCAGGAAGTTTCCTCTGGACAGCAGCACAGGCACATTCTTTTATTCCGGGGACAACAGGAAACTTGCAAGCCTTGAAGAGATACTTAAGGATCCGGACTTGGCGGAAAAAGGCGGAAGGAACTTTTCAGTGCTTTTCTCCGGCGTGAAAAATTTCTTTTTCGGAAGCAAAGGCAGGATTCTCTGGCCATAATTACTCGTTTTCATATCTGAAGTTAACTCCTAAAAAAACACAATAATTGAAATAAAAATATTGAACTTGCATTATATATTTAATATAATCCTCAACTGTTAAAATAATTTAATCAAGACAGGGGGATTGATGAAAGTTCAGCAAGTCCGGATAGGTCACATTGCAAAAGAAATTAAAATGTCGTACAGCTTAGTTTGCAAGATTCTGAATAATACTCCGCATTTTAAACCTTCCGAATCAACGCGCCTTATGGTTCTGCGC
Source organism: Candidatus Firestoneibacteriota bacterium (assembly GCA_903916325.1). Lineage (GTDB taxonomy): Bacteria > Oederibacteriota > D2-FULL-39-29 > D2-FULL-39-29 > CAIOVX01 > CAIOVX01. Next base: position 1,702 of record CAIWWK010000021.1, on the reverse strand, counting down.
AAAGCGCAGGAAATGGGATTCAACTACTCCTCGCTTCGGCGTATTCACAGGCGCAAACACACGAGAGTAAAGCACCAGTCGGCAGGAGACATAGTTATAAAAACGCTGGACGGAGAAGTCTTTGATTCCGGCACTTTTGTCACCGAGAATCTGAGCAGAAGCGGGGCCTGCATCTGCAAACCCGAGCTTGAGCGCGGCGTTTTCCCAGCGGAGCCTTTCTACTGTGATTTGAAAATGACAGACGGGCCCTTGAGGGGGCACACCTTCAAAGGAACGCCGGTACGTCTTACCTGCGAGAAAGGATTTGCAATGGGTTTCAAGTTCACGGATATGTCAAAAGATCAGCTCCGCAATTTAGCTGCAGTCTGTTGACGCAAAAATAGGCTCTGTCCCCTTTGTTTCTTGTGCTATAATCTTTGAAAAGGCGGACATCTGACAAAAAGACTGTTCTTAATAGCCCTGCTTGCGCTGGGTATTGCGCTTCTATCCGAACTGCCTTATTATTTCATGGCAAAAGCCGCTCCCGCCGGCGCCGTCTATATGGGTTCTCTCGGCAATAACTATGATCAAGCAAGTTACCTTTCCTGGATAAAAGAGGGGCAGGAAGGAAAACTGCTTTTTGAAGAGCTTTACACCACCGAAAAACAGTCCGGTTTGTTCTTCAACCCGTTCTTTCTCGCCTGCGGGCAATTCACGAGGTTTACCGGGCTGGATATAATTGTCTCCTACCACATTATCAGGCTGCTGCTTGTTATAGACCTGGTCTTTGCCCTGTATTTTTTTAACGGGCTTTTTTTCGCGAAGTTTTGGGAAAGGTTCTTCTGCGTAACTCTTGTTTCACTCGGTTCGGGGCTTGGTTTTCTCTTCAGCGACAGCGCGCTCAACTATCTCTCTAAAGCTTTTAATCTCGTTGCGCTGGATCTTTGGGTGCCTGAAACAACGGTTTTTTCCTCAATGATGCACAAACCGCTTTTTCTTGCCGCTCTCATTTTGATCATACTCTGTTTCTATTTTCAATTGAAAGCGCTCAAGAGTCTTAATAAGTACACGGTCTACGCGTCCGGATTTTGCGGGCTGCTTCTTGCGCTGGTGCATCCGTATGACCTTGCAAGCGTCTACGCCGCGCTCTTTGTGTTTCTGTTGTGGTCGAAGAGCGGCTATAAGAGATGGCTTGTTTTTGCCGGTTTTGCCGTTATCTCGGCCCCGGGTCTTCTATATCAGTATTTGTTCTCGCATTTTGACCAGGTCTTCCGGTCCTGGGCAGGCACGGTTACGGTTTCCGGAACCCCCTACAGCTATCTTGTCGGCTATGGAATCTTTTTCGTTCTTGCGGCCGCCTACGCCTGGCAAACGAGAGGAAAGAAAAAAGAATCAGAACTTTTCCTTTTATCCTGGGTTACATCTCATTTTATAATCGCCTACCTGCCGCTCCGTTTTGAAAGAAGGCTGGTCCTGGGGCTTATGATACCTTTAGGCCTGCTCACCGCTATGTGGTTCTTCAGGTACGCAGTTCCGTTTTTAAGAAAGAAGAATTGGCCCGTGTGGGGCGCGGCGCTTGCTCTTTGCCTTATTACCCTGCCTTCAAACTTCAGGTTCGTTGCGGGAGAACTGGAAAACGCGAAGAAGTATCCGTATAACTATGCCCTGCCGGCGAACGATTTTGCAGCGCTTAAATGGATGGACGCGAAACTGCCTAAAGGTT
>CAIWWK010000020.1 GCA_903916325.1 Candidatus Firestoneibacteriota bacterium | reverse complement strand
GCATGGGTATTGCTTCAATGGAATACAAGGGCCTGCCAAAGGGGAGCGCCGGCCTGACCTTTTACGCCAAGGCCTCGGAGCCGGTTTCTCTGAAGGTGTGCGAGACAGCCGATTGCGCGGTAACCACAGAATGGAAGAAATTTGACATCCCCTGGGAAAAATTCGGGGCGACCCGGGACAATCCAAAACTTCCCTGGCAATTGAAATTCGGGATAGAATATCCTGTTGAACGCAAGATAGTCCTGTGGCTTGACAGAATAGGTTTTGAATCCCCGGCATTTGATAATTCACCAAGACTGGATATTCAGGCAGGGCCCGACCCTGTCATCTCGAGCAAAGAGCTCATCTATGGAGCGGAAAATCTGTCAGGGGTTGTAAGTAACTTAAAGGCTAAGAAAAGCTTCAAAGTTATCGCTTTCGGAGATTCGGTTACGGCCGGGGCGCAGAGTTTCAGAAGCACGTGGGCCTTGAATAAAAACAAGAAGGCCTCTGATTTTCTGTATTTCTCGCACCTCGCAAGGCTTATGAGGGATGAGTTCGGTTATAAAGAGATAAAAGCGGTTCAGTTTGGCCACGGCGGGTGGACCACTGCGCAAGGCATTGGCATCGCCGACAAGGAAGTCATCAAGGAAGCAGGGCCGGATGATCTTGTTATTATTCAGTTCGGCGGTAATGACCTTATGGGCAGGACAAGCATGGCGGCTTGGAAGGCTGACGAGAAAAAACTTATTGCCAAAGTAAAAACCAAAACAAAGAACATCCTTGTCATGGGCATAACCTACGGGGCGGGAATAGAAAGATATGCAGATGAGATCACAAAGACATTGAAAGAGCTTGTTTCCGAAGAAAAAGTTGCGGCTTTTGACGACACAAAACTTTCCCTGTACCGCGGCGTTAAGTTTGCCTATTCCCTGAATGCTAACCAGTTCCATCCTGATTACGTCGGCCATATCACTATTGCAGAGATGATGATACCTGCCTTCACCGGCAAACAAGTAACTTACCCCGAGTAATCAGCAGGCAATGCACAAGGAGCAATTTATGGATATGCCAAAGAAGTTCTATTTTACGGAAATTTCGGGTTCTTACGCCGCCGGAGAACCTTACAGGAAATTTCGACCCAAAGAATCATTTGAATACCTGGGGAATCCGCATAAAGGTCTGGAGACTTTTCAGCATTTTAACGGCGACCCGCTTTTCCCGGGGATAACCTGGAAGGAAGAGGGACCCCACGAATTCGAATTTATCAGAAAAAATCCTGCCGTAGTGAAAGGGCACCTCCCGTCTACGGTCTGTTATAACCGCTGGAACTGGGCTACTTTTGAGCCAAAGGAAGGAGAATTTGATTTTTCGGTAATAGAGGATTCATTAAAAGTCGCCAAGCTGCGGGGGCAAACTCTTCATGTAAGGCTTATGCCCTATTCCGGCGGCGCCGGCGGCAGTCCGGAACTGCCGGAATGGTACAGACAAAGATACAAAGTAAGAAGAGTGGGCGTGCACTGGGAGCCGGAACACAATAGCAAAGAATATTTCAGACTCTGGGGCGGGTTGATTGAGAGAGCTCTCCGGATTTACGGGAAACATCCTGATATAGACATAATAGACACTGCTTTCAACGGGCAGTGGGGCGAAGGCGCCGGGGATATGAACTTTGCAAGATGCAGGGAATTCACCGAGCTTTACCTGAAATATGTACCTGCCGCCAGGCTTGTTGTGGACGGCGGGCATGAAATGGTTACCGGCGCCAAGAGGGGAACCGGATGGCGGATGAACTGTTTTGGGGATATGAGAAATTACGGCCACGGAATTGTGCCTGACGGGCTTGGCTGGAATCACCATTTTGAATCGTATCCGGAAAGGGTGATAGAGGCAGGAGCTTCTGACAGCTGGAAGCGCGCTCCGGTTGTTTTTGAGACGTGCTACAATCCCGCGAGATGGTACAAAGACGGCATGCCGTTGGAATATCTGGATTTCATCCTACAGCAGGGCTTGAAGTTTCATTGTTCGCTCTTTATGCCGAAGTATTCATTAATACCCGGAACCTATAGGACCAGGCTGATGAAGTTCGTCAATCAGATTGGATACAGATATGTTCTCAGAACCTTTAAATATAACCGCAATATTGATAAGAACGGAAAATTCCTTTTTGATATGTGGATTGAAAATGTCGGAGCGGCGCCGCTCTACCGCGACTGGTATGCGCCCGCGCTAAGGTTCAGGCAGGGGAAAAGAACGGAGATAGTCCGCCTGAGGCAGGATATGCGGAAATGGCTTCCGGGCGACATATGGATCAAGGAGCACGTGCAGGTGCCTAAAGAGTTTAGGCACGGTAAAATGCAAGTAGCCGTAGCGCTGGTCAATAAGGCAACTGAAAAGCCAACGGTAAAGTTTGCATCCGAAGGAGCCGCGGCAGACGGTTGGCATCCAATGGGAGAGATAATAAAAGCCTAAAATCGAGATTCAATAATCAAATTCACTTTTCTGGCAGGCAGAAATGTATTTCGTAGACGAACTGAGCAGTATAGTCTCAAATGTCTTTGACGTGCCGGTACGCTTTATAAGCAGGCACGTTTTTAAGACCGTAAAGGCCGTCAAAGAGATGAAAGGCAATGCTTGGGTCATGATATGGACTACTTTCTTCTGGACCATTCCGAGCGCCTGGATAGGGGTATACGCTACTATATATATGAACGATCTGGGCGTCTCCCCGCAGGACATCGGCAATATAGGCTCTTTGTCGCTCTTAATGCAGCTTTTGACCATAATCTGGGGAGGCTACCTCTCGGATCGAGTTGGAAGAAAGAAACTTCTGATAATTTCCGATATCGTGACCTGGATACCGTCGATGGCGCTTCTGATATTCGCGCAAAATGTCTGGTATTTTGTGGCCTCAGTTGTTATCCGCAGTTTTGGCATGCTCGCTAACCCCGCCTGGAAATGCCTCTGCATTGAGGATACAAAGCCTGAACAGAGAGGAAGGGTCTTCTCTCTCATGGCGATAACAGGGTCCATTTCCATGCTTAGCGCGCCTCTCGGCGGTTTCTTCGTAAAATGGTTCGGACTTATTACTGCCTGCAGGATAATGTACACGGTCCTCTTTTTCACGGTCAGCGCCGGAATCTATGTCCGCTGGTTGGCGTTGAAAGATTCTCCGGTGAGCAGCCGCCTGGCCAAAGAGGCAAAACAGGCAAAAGGCATAGATTTCAAGAAGTATTACCTGGATATCCTGAAGACCATCTGGAATAACGCGCATTTCAGATGGTTTATGATCCTTCAGGTGATTACGATTTTTACATTTACCATGTGGAATACTTTTTATCCCGTGTTTCTTGTAGATAAGAACCACGGGCTCGGATTGAATAAGTCGGATATCTCTATTATTCCGTTTATTACTTCTATAGTATTCCTTTCGTCAACTATGATCTCGATCTCGGCATTAAAGCCGAAGCATTACAGGAAATACATGCTGATTCTTTCAGCTCTTCCCATTGCAGGGGCCACGCTCTTTGTTATAACGCCGTCCGGTACAATGATCTTTGTGCTGGTGAGTTTTGTAATAAACAACATCTGGAGTTCCTTCTGGGGGCCGATAGCCGAGAGTTATTCTCTTAGCATCATGAGCGAGAAGGCAAGAGCGCGTATACTTTCCGTATACATTACCGTTCAACTCGCGCTGGTAGCGCCAGCTGGCATGGTTGCCGGAAAACTTTACACGCTAGGACCGAAACTTCTCTTTTCGGTCATTCTTTGCATGACGGTGGTGATCTATTCAATCGTTTATTTCAAATTTAAACCCGGAAAATATGCCGTCTCCCGCTGACTAGGTGGACAATGCCGCCTTTGTTTGTTACTATTAAAACAGGATTGTTGCAGGTTTTTCAAAAAGAGGATAAATGAAAACTGCTTTTGAAACAATGCTTCCGAACATATCCCAATTAAGCGCGCTTTTTGATAATATGTTCGAAGGAGTTTATTTTGTGGATACTGACAGAAAAATACTTTTCTGGAGCAAAGGCGCGGAGCGAATTTCGGGGTTTACTCCCGGAGAAGTGCTTGGTTCCCACTGTTTCGATAATATTCTTATTCACAATGACAATTCAGGCAAGAATTTGTGTTTCGACGGGTGTCCTCTTCTTGCTTCAATGAAAGAGAACAAGGAATGTGAAGCTCGGGTTTACATGCACCATAAGAACGGCTCCCGTGTCCCTGTAAATGTTCATACAATCCCGGTAAAAAATGAAAAAGGAGAGATCTTCGGCGGATTCGAGCTCTTTACTGAGAGCCTCCCTCTGTCGGATATGGCAGATCGGCTGATGCAGCTTCAGAAGGAGGCACTGCTTGATTCTTTGACGGAGCTCGGGAACAGGCGGTACTTTGATGCAACCCTCTATGGCCGGCTGAAACAGCAGGAACGTTACAAGACGGCTTTTGGCATGCTCTTCCTGGATATTGATAAATTTAAAGCAGTCAACGATACTTATGGCCACGCGACGGGTGACAGGGTGCTTGTAATGATAGCCAGGACGCTGCAAAATAATGTAAGGCCGTTTGATATGGTTTCAAGGATTGGCGGAGAGGAATTTACTGTTATCATGGATAAGATAGAGCCGGGCCATCTTCAGGAGAGGGCCGATAAACTGCGCCTGCTCGTGGAAAAATCCGAGATTTATGCGGATGGACAAAGAATCACCGTAACGGTCTCAATAGGCGCCACTCTTTCACTTCCGCCTGACACGGCTGCGTCAATCCTAAAACGTGCCGATAGCCTGATGTATGAAGCGAAAAAAAACGGGCGCAACAGGGTTGTTGTCGGCTAATCAAAGGAACAATTCAAAGTGACAAATAGAAAATTATTGACTGTCGCGCAAATCGTGCTTGGCTCGGCAATGCTGCTTGCCGGCTCGCCTTCCATTTATCTTATTTTTGAAAAAACAGGCTATTATGGGCTGGCCTATGTAGGTATCCTGGTAATACTGATTGGGCTGCTAATCATTCTCGACCGGCGGGCTATTTCTCTGGCGCTGAGGAACATCCTTATCATTTTGTTCTTTCTGCTTATCTGCATGTTCCTATTTGTAGTGATACGCGAAGGCTGGGTTTCCCTTGTGGGTTTCGTCGGTGTGATACTGATAGCGGGAGGCGTTCATTTGGTCGTCGACACGCTCAAGTCTGCGCTAAACAGGAAGTCCCCGCAGAATTACTATCAGAATTCCTTTGAGGCAGTACTCGGTCTGCTTATGACGCTTACCGGAGCTCTTATTTCTCTCGGTACGCTGGTAATCTTTGCCGTAGACCTGGCCCGCAGAGTACCGCTCTTTGAGTACATCAGCGTGATGACGCTTATGGGCCCTATGATGCTCGCCGGCGGGCTTATAATCCTGGCCGATTCCGACACTGATAAAGCCGCTATACTTAAGCGGCATGAAAAAGAATTGAAAAAGGAAGGGAAAAAAGGGTCGAAGTGGAACTTGTAGCGTTCGAGGAGGCAACTTGAAAGCAGGTACGGCTTATACAGATATTACTCCGCCTGATTTTACCTGGATGACCGGGATGGGACCTGACAGGCCAAGGCCGCGCGGAGTGCATGACCGGCTTATGGCGAAGGTGCTTGTCCTTTATGATGGCAAGGAAAAATACGTTCTGGTCACGGTTGATATGAACTATATGGATCTAGACAGCGTGAATGCCCTCAAGCTGCTGGTTGAGAAACGCACCACGATTAAGGGCGAAAATATCCGAATTATCTCGTCGCATTCCCATTCAACCCCGGGCTTGTTTGTCCTCCGTAATTCTCCGGACCTGGGCTTTTATGAGAACTGTGACGGCATGGAAGAGCGGCGGCGCGAGCTTGTCTCGCACGTAAAGACATCATGCCGTAAGATAGCCGGCGCTGTTTGCGAGGCAGACAGGTCTCTTGTTCCCGCTGAAATAGGGTTTGGCAGGGGGAGGGCGGGGTACAATATAGTAAGGTGGAATAAAGCCGGGAATCTAATGCGCTATATTCCGAACAACGCAGGGATGCGGCCCAACCAAAAACCGCTCGATGAGATGTTTGTTATGGGCGTGCGCGCGAAAATTACCAAAAAAACTCTTGCCGTATTTTACACCAACAGCGCGCACTGCATCTGTGTCTGTCTCAAGTCCGACCTTATTACCGCGGATTACCCGTCATACACGGCAGCAGTTGTTGAGAAAACTTTGGGAGGGCTTTGCATGTTCGCTCCGGGGACAATAGGGGATCAACACCCCAGAGATTTTGACTGCGGGTATAAGGCGGCGAAAATAATGGGGGAGCAGCTTGCCGAAGAGATCTTGGGCGCCGTTAAAAAAATGAAGTATTCGGATAAACTTTCCGTGTCAGCGCGGCAGTCCGCATACAGAATGCTTCCCGATAGGAAGGCCGGGAAACGCAGAGAGATTTGTACCCGGACTGTTATGTCGGCCATGGCAATAAACGGGCATGCGCTCTCTTTCTGGCCTGGAGAGCCTTTTGGCATGGTCACGAAGAAGGTAAAAGCTGTATCCGCATTCTCAAATACTACTGTTATTGCCAATACTGACGATTTTAAGACCTATTTTGTCCTGGAGAAAGAGTTTCACAAATACAAATGGGAGGCAGGGGCAAAGCCTTGGAATTATGAGCTTAAAAATGGGGATAGAATGGCGGTGCTTGCCGTAAAGCTTCTTAAAGGGCTAAAACGACAATTGTAATTTGAAATACCTTCCCTGTTGTTGTATAATACGGAACATTCAAACGGGGGTAATAATATGAATAATATACTGAAAATAATCCTTATAGGAGCCGCCATAGGACTGATACTAGGCGTTGCCGGGAATTTTGCCGGAAGGAAGGCGCTTGACTATAATGCCGACTATAACTTTCCCGGCGCGGATGATTCCAAGATAAACAAGGACCTTGATGAGAACTTCAAGGCGGAATACCCTCATACTAACACGGTTGCCGGCGGAGCGGTCATAGGACTTGTTGCCGGGGCCCTGATCGGGGTCTGTGTCTCTTTCTTCAGGACTGAAACTCATCTCATACTGTCGGTCCTTATAGGTTTTTTTGCCGCGGCTTTCATTGCTTCACCTTATCCGTTCTATCCGGTTGGAACAGTCCCTCCCGTCGCTTTTGCGTACAGGATGTGGGTGTTTGTTCCCGGGATGCTGCTTGCTTTTGGCACGGCTTTCTTGCTTGCAACTTTTAAGCCGGCTGAACCTGAGCTTCCGGAAACAATCCCTGCCGTGGAAGAGACACCTGTAAAGCAGGATAAAAAATCCGGCGGGCAGTGGCACGCGCAAAAAAAGAATAAATGATAATTGAGGTTTCGGCAAAGCCGGGATCAAGAAGAACGGGAGTCTCGCACGAAGGCGCAAACAGATATACGGTCCGTGTTACCCAGCCGCCCGTTGAGGGCAAAGCCAATAAGGCAGTCGCCTCGGCCCTGTCGGAATATTTCAAAGTAAGCAAATCCAGGGTACTCCTTCTGAAAGGCGAAAAAGGAAAGGCAAAGGTATTCAGTGTCGATATTTAATGTTTCAACAGTTTGGAATATTGACCGTCATACGGAACCCGCGCGTGTTTTTGAAGAACTTAACGGGCTTGGTTTTGAAAGGTTTGAACTCGCATGGCTCTCTCCGGAAAAATTCAAAAAGCTAAAAGACCCTGCCGTGCGCCGTTTTATCGCAGGAAAGGTTGACAGCCTGCATAATTTTGTTCCTGATACGCCTGTCCTGCCAAAGGGAAGATGGAAAGGCAACTCTTTTATGCTCACTGCCCTTGACGAGGAAGAGCGAAGGCTTGCCGTCAAATACAGCCTGGACACTATTAATAACGCCGCGGAACTCGGGGCAAAAGCCGTAGTCCTACACGTTGGCGAGCCGGAGTATTCCTCGGGAATGTCCAAAGACCTTACACTGCTCCTGAAGCAGGGTTCGCGCGGTTCGGATTCCTTTAATGAACTCCTTTTAAGGATTAAAGAGGAGAGAAAGAAGCAAACCCCGGCCTGTTATGCGCAGGGTATAAAGAGCCTTGATGTGCTCAATGCGCGCGCGGTCAAAGAGAAAATCCTGCTTGGCCTTGAAACCAGGCTTAAGTATGAAGAACTTCCCGGGACTGACGAATTAGAAGACCTTTTTAGCCGGTTCGAAGGCGGAGCCTTCCGGTATTGGCATGATATGGGGCACGCTTTTTGCCAGGAACAGCTGGGTTTTACCGCTGAGATGGAATACCTTGAAAGGTTTGGCGGCAGGCTTCTCGGAATCCATGTGCATGACGTAAAAAACACGGAAGACCATAATTCTCCGGGGGACGGAGAGATAGAGTATTCGAAATTCATAAAGCATTTTAAAATGAGTTCCGTGCTGAAGGTTTTCGAGATTCACCATAAGTCCTCGGCCGGCAGCATCGTTTCCGGCAGGAAAATGCTGGAGGAATTATGCTTGAAGCAATAAAAAAAACAATCAAAAAATATTCAATGCTGCCTCACGGAGCTACGGTTTTGGCAGGTGTGTCAGGCGGGCCGGACTCCACAGCCCTGCTCGCGGCGCTTTCTATGCTATCTAAAGAATTCGAACTCAAACTGAGAGTTGTGCATATTAATTATCATCTCCGCGGCGCCGAGTCTGACGGTGATCAGAAATTTGTGGAGAATCTCTGCCGGCGATTCAGGGTTCCTTTTGAAGCGGTTCAAGCGGATTTTTCACGCGGGAAGAAATCCGGTTCCATTCAGGACGCCGCCAGAAACTTCCGTTACATGGTCTTTTCGGTAAAGGCTTCAGAAGCAAAGGCGGCGTGTGTTGCTGTTGCCCATAACCGTGATGACCAGGTCGAGACCATGCTTATGAGATTCCTTCGGGGCTCGGGCACAGTAGGGCTTGCCGGCATACCGCCGTTCAGGGAACTTTCCCGCGGAGTAAGACTGATAAGGCCATTGATAGATGTCCGGAGAACGGATATAGATCAGTTTCTCGCTGAAAAGAAGCTTAAGGCAAGACAGGACAGTTCAAATAAAAAAGAGTTGTACCTGCGGAATAAAATCAGGCTTAAGTTGCTGCCTTTGGTTAAACGTGAATACAACCGGGGTTTCGACGAGGCAGCGATCAGGCTGCTTCACATACTGAATGAAGAAAATTCTTTTCTGGCCGAAGCGGCGGGAAAGGCGTTTAACCGGCTGAAAGTTCTCGCCGAAGGCTGCTGTTCTTTTTCCTGTTCTAAACTCAATTTTTTGCATCCGGCGCTGCTTAAGCGGGTACTGCGCGCCGGGATAGAGCAAGTGAAGGGGGATTTGACCGGATTGGAGTTTAGGCATTTTGAAAAGCTCTCCGAAATGCTGTCCTTAGTCCGCGGCAAAACTGATCTTCCCGGGAATGTTGCGGCGCAGGTGCACTCCGGCAGGCTGTATCTTCGCCTGAAAAACGGCGCGAAGCAGGGTCTTGTCCCGCTGGCTTTCCCCGGGATAACGAGAACAGGAAAGTTTAAGATTAAGGCTGCGTCCGGCAAAACGCCCTCGGTTTTTAAAGGCCCTTCCCACGCTTTTTTGGACCTAAAAAAGGTCAACCTTCCTCTTTGTGTAAGGAGCCGCAGGCCCGCCGACCGTTTCACTCCTCTCGGAATGAAGGGGAAAAAGAAAATTCAGGACTTTTTTGTAGATCTTAAACTGCCGGATTTTGAACGGGATTCTGTCCCGGTTGTTGTCGACAGCTCCGGGAAGGTTGTATGGGTGGCGGGATACCGGATTGATGACACCGTAAAAATAACAAGGAACACGGAAGAAGTAATACATCTGGTTCTGCTTAAGTCTTAGTTTGTGTTTTCCCGCCTAGTTTCTGATTGAAAGCGCGAATAGTTACGGGTAATATTGATAAAGACAATCGGACTTTCCCCGGAGGGATTTTGAAGAAATGCCTTCTGACTTCCATTTTTGCAGCCGTGGCAGCGCTTTCCCTGAATGCTCAGGTCACACTCAGCGCAAAGGCTGCAGCCGTTACAGTTATTGCAGGGGAAGCCGTGGAAATAAGCGTTAGTGTTATTGATAAGAACGATTTCCCCGCGGATTCCTATCAGGTCAGCCTCGTTGTGCTTTCAGGCGGCGGATCAATTTCGGACACTAAACTCAATCTTAATTCCAGGTCAGCCGGTAAAGTCATGTTATTTACCGGAGAAAAGCCCGGCAATAACGAAGTCAAAGTATATATGCAGGGAGTCACGCCTAAAATTTTGGCCGTGGAAGGCAAGGTCTCGCCGCCGGCGGAACTGGACATCAATATAACAAAAAATAAGATTTATGCGGGCAGAAGTTCTTCTGGCTCGGTTTCAGTCCGAAACACGCTCGGAAGGGCTGCGGCGGATATTAATGTAGTTATAATGGCCTCAGGCGGGTTGAGAGTAACCCCGTCCTCGGGCAATACCTCCTCCGGAGGAAGGCTGAGTTTCACGGTGACCGCTGGAAAAACGCCGTCAGCCGCCGAAGAGATAAGGATAAGAGCCGGACAAACCCTGCAGAAGATGGAAAGGATTGAGGTGCTCGCCCCGCGGGTCGGTTCAATCTCACTTTCAGCAAATCCGCCAAGCGTTAACGCCGGAACAAAGACAACTTTGAAGGCAGTGGTCTACGATGATTTCAGAATACCAATGAGCGGCGCCAAAGTTGATTTCAAAATATTGAATGGCTTCGGCAGATTCTTCCCCCCGCAAGGGGAAACGGACAGGTCCGGGACGGCTTTTTCTGTCTTGACCGGAGGAGCCGGCGAGAATGAGATTCTCGTAAACTGCGAGGCGGAGCATTTCCGGTCGGAAACCGCAAAAATAGCTGTAATAATGGTTAAGCCTCCCGAGCCGGCTTCGCTTAAAGCTTCGGCAGCGCATCCATTTTCTAAAGCGGAAGAAGGAACGGAAATAACCGTGGAAGTGCTGGACAAGAACGTCCGTCCGGTAAACGGGACTCCGGTTTATTTTTTGCTTGCAGCCGGTGAGGGGACATTCAGCAGCGAAACTGCAGCCACTAAGGACGGAAGGGCTTCCATTGTGTTTACTGCCGGCAGAAAAGCAGGGAAGAACCTAATTATGGTAAAGTGCGGAAATTTGAATCCTGTGGAGATTTTAATAGAAACCACGGGGAATGTAAAGGCGCAAAGAATTGCCGGATCCGTTCCGGCCCGGCTTGAAATCCTGTCCTACCCCGGCTCGCTGCCTCTTTTTGGAAGCGTTAAGCTACGCGCGCTTGTTACGGATGCCGGATATAATCCCGTGGAAGGCTCGGCTGTGAATTTTGAGATAATTTCCGGGCAGGGCAGGCTGTTTCGCCCCCGCGGCACAACAGACGCTAACGGTGAATACTCTTCAGATGTAAGCGGCAATGTTCCCGGCGCCGTAAAAGTCCGCGCAATTTGCGCCGGACTTGATATTCCGGCTGAAATCAGCCTGAATGTCTTTTTTCCCAGGTTATATGCAATAATTCCGCTGGGTTTGCTGGTGCTTTTTCTTTTCATAATGTATCTCTACAGAAAGAAAAAAATACGTGTCGCCGATCTGGATAACCTGAACCGCATGCATTCCGACCTGTTCCTCTGGTCGAGATTGAGAAGTTTCATCTTGAACAAGAAGAAATTCAAAGCGCTCTTTTTTGACCTTAAGAATTTTGGCGCGTTCAGCGTTTACTTTGGCAGCGAGAAAGCCGAGACGCTGCTCAAGGTTATGGGGGGAGTAATAAAAAACGAATGTTCAAAAAAGGAAATATATGGACATCTTGGCGGCGATGATTTCATAGTGATAACTGCCAGGAAAGATTACAGGGAACTTGCCTCGGCCATTATCATAAAGATAAGAGAAGCTATCCTGACTTTTTATCCCGAGCAGGAACTGAAGCGCGGCGCCGTGTGCCTGGTAGATGACTCCGGCGTGCAGTCCGAAACGGAACTTGCGGCGCCATCCGTCGCAATCTATAACAGCGAGAAATTCCGGGCGCGTTCACTCAATGAACTGCTGGAAATAGCCGGGCGCCTGGAGAAGAGCGCGAAAAGCGCCCCGTTTCCCCATGCCGCCGAAGAAGTAAGCCCTGCGGACGGCAAGGACAAAAAACGGTACAGGATAGGCTGGTTTAGCACGGGAGCGGTTTTCCTGGGCCTCCTGCTTTGCTCCTGGAGTGCCTCCGCTGAACGCGCCGATATTTTAAGCGGCTGGGCCGAGAAGCAGAATCCTTATGCCAGCGAAAAAACCTTTATCACGGCAAAATTGACGGATGATAATGAAAGGCCTGTAAGCAACGCCTATCTTGTTTTTCGGGTATCAGAGGGCAGCGGAAGCCTGGAGCGCGGTTGGGCGGTCACGGGAGAGGACGGCAAAGCAACAATAGGTTTTATTCCTGGGAATGGGGATAATAAAATAAGTATTGTCTCGGGCAAAGCAGCCAACGCCAGTATAGGCTTTACCGCCAGAATGGAAAGGCTTATGCCGGCTGAGTATTTCTGCCTTGCTTTCCTGGTGTTCCTTCTTTTCCTGCTCTGGCTTAAACTCTTTAGTCACAGGCTTTTGGCTGCCGGCCTGGATAGGCAGACGCGGATGCGCACCAGGATGAACGGAGATAAGAGAATCCGGGAAGTGCTTTCGCTGGGAGACGGATTGTCTGCTGCTTTTGTAGAGTTCCGCGATTTTCAGGCTTATAACGGCGTATACGGCTACTCCAAAGGCGAGAAGGCAGTAAAACTGCTGGCAAGAATTATCAGGGCCTCGGTTGCTGATTCCGGGTGCAGCGGCGATGAAGCTTTTTTTTACGGAGAAGACAAGTTTGTCGTTGTCTCGTCCGGCTGCGCGGAAGAGATAATGAAAAGGGTCAGTTCGGAAATGGACGCCCAGGCAAAGTCTTTCTGTGAAGAAGCCCACCTGTATGCCCTTGAGGTCACAGCCTCAGTCGTCGATACTTCCGTTTCCGGCGCGGAGGATATTTCGCGGGTGATGTTTGAGGCCGGAAAACTTCTAAATGACGCAAAGAAAATGAGCGGAAGCGCGTGCGCTGTTTCCGGGCAGGTCATAACAAAGGACGACACCCGTCCCCCGCTGGATGCCTCCGGGCACGTCGAAGCAGTTCTTAAGCAAACGGAAGAAAAGGAAAAGGCGAGGCAGGAAGCAGAAGAACAGGTTGATCTCGAGTCGGAGCTGGAGGAAAGAGCCCGGCATGCCGCGGAAAGGCTTGAAAAGGAGGCTGTTCTTCAGGCCGAAAAGCTTGAGTCGGCAAAGGCCGCCCCGGAGAATGCCGCCGCCAATAAACAGGCGCAAGAAGATCTAAAGAAACAGTTTGAAGATGCCGAGAAAGCGCGGGCAGAAGCGGATGAAGCTAAACGCGCCAAGGAAGCCGCGGAGCTCCTGGCGAAAAAAGCCGCTGAGGAAGCGGAAGCGCAGATTAAATCGGCTGAGGCCGAACTTCTGGCCCTGGAAGCGGAGCAGCGAAAGCGTGAAGAAGAGAAGTGCCTGCTCGAAGAAGCTGAAAGAGCGGCGGCGGCAGAACGCCTGCGGTCTTCCGAAGAGGAACGTTTAAGGAAAGAACTTGAATCGCTGGACCCTGAAACAAGGCAGAAGCGCCTGGACGAGGAGCAGAAAAAAGAGGACGAAGCCGCCAGGATCTCCAAACTGGACCTGGAAATTGAGAAGTTTGAATCCCTGCTGTCCGGCGATGAGGGTAACGCGGAGTATCATGAGAGGCTCAGCGAGCTTTACGCTTCGAGGGGATACGAAGAGAAAGCCGCCGACAAGCTCGCGTTTCTCGGGGACGCCTATTATGAGGGGCGCTATCTTAAAAACGCGCTCAAGTATTATTCCGGAGCCGTAGATCTTAACCCGAAACTGGTTGGGATCAGGGTAAAAATTTCAGAGATCTATCTGGCGCTCGGGATGGACAGAGAGGCGAAGCTGGAATGCTTTAACATCGCGGAGAGTTATCTGAACCTCGGGGATCTTGTGAACGCCGAGGCGTACGCGAGGAAGGCCATAGAGCAGAAGAGCATCGAGGCCAGATACATCCTCGGGGAAATCTACTTCAGGAAAAATAACTTTTCCGAGGCGGCGAACGAACTTGAATTGCTGGTAAAGATTAAACCAAACCACCAAAAGGCGTCCCAGCGCCTGTTATCAGCCTATCTTGCCTCAGGCAAATATAAGGATGCTTTTGCGGTGCTGCAGAAAGCGCTGAAACTTGAGTCTTCCGCGGGAGAGCCCGCCGGCCAGGTTTCTTCGAGGGAAGCAGCCGTGAGTTTCTGCGCAGCCATAGACGGTATAATAGCCAAGGGCCAATACGACGAGGCAATGACGCTTGTAAAAGAAGCATTAAAATACCTCCCCGATGATCCTGCGATAACGGAAAAATACGCGTTCATTCTGGAGAAGCAGGGAACTGCGAAAGAGGCGGCCTCCGCTTATGTGCGTGCAGGAGATCTCTATACAAGCCTGCAGCAGATAGAAGATGCCAAAAAGTCTTACGAAAAAGCGTCTGTAATAGATTCCGGGAATATTCGCGAATCCGCGAAAGCTCCGGCGGCGCCTCCGCCGCAGGCGGCGGCAGTTCCTCCTGAGCCAAAAGATAAGAAGAAGCCTAAAATCTCCTACCTGTAACTGCTTTTAACCGGGAAGTCTCTCCCTGTTCCTCGTCATACTTTAAATGAAGCGCGTATCATAGAATTGAATGCTTAAAGCCATTAGATTGACAAAGACGCAGGCTTTTAGTTATACTAATCCTTGCGTTTTGATTTTACAAGGAGGCTCTTGTGGGAAGTATTTTCAGGTCATTGCTTATCTGGGTCGTTATAATAGTGGCGGCCTTGCTGCTGTTCAGCACTTTTAACAACGGGAAAGGCAAGTCCGTGGAGCTCAGTTACACGGAATTCCTTGAACTTGTTGACAAAGGGGAAGTCATAAATGTCACTCTTAACGAAGCGGCGCAGAGAGCCGATGGCAAACTTTCGCACAAAATTAAGATTAAGGGCAGCGAGAGTGATTCTTACTTCGTTTACATCGGCAGCGACCCTGAAATGTACAAGAGCCTTAAAGCTGCCAAAACAAAGGTAGATGTAAAGCCTCCGGAGACACTGTCCTGGACGGTTATTCTTATAAATGTGCTTCCGTTCCTGCTGCTTTTCGTGCTCGGATATATGTTCATCAAGCAGATGCAGGGGGCCGGAAATTCGGCGTTTTCATTTTCCAAAAGCCGCGCTAAACTCTTCTCTTCAAACCAGAGTAAAGTTACTTTCCAGGATGTCGCCGGAGTTGATGAGGCGAAAGAAGAGTTGAAAGAAGTTATAGGTTTCCTAAAAGAGCCGGGCAAGTACCAGAAAATGGGAGCCAAGATACCCAAAGGAGTTCTGCTCCTCGGCGCGCCCGGGACCGGAAAGACCCTGCTTGCCAGGGCGGTTGCCGGCGAAGCCGGAGTGCCTTTCTTTACTATCTCCGGTTCGGATTTCGTTGAACTATTTGTCGGGGTGGGAGCTGCCAGGGTCAGGGACCTTTTTGACACCGGCAAAAAGAACGCTCCGTGCATAATCTTCATAGATGAGCTTGACGCTGTAGGACGCCGCAGGGGAACAGGCATCGGCGGCGGGCATGACGAGCGGGAACAAACCCTAAATCAGCTGCTTGTGGAGATGGATGGTTTTGACGCGAATGTCGGCGTTATAATAATGGCCGCGACTAACAGGGCTGATGTGCTTGATTTTGCGCTGCTTCGGCCGGGCAGGTTTGACAGGCAGGTTGTGGTTGACGCGCCGGATCTTAACGGAAGGGAAATGATACTGCAGATCCATACAAAGAAAGTTCCGCTCGGGAAAAATATTGACCTCCGGACCGTCGCTAAGGGAACCCCCGGTTTTACGGGAGCGGATCTCGCGAACCTCGTCAATGAATCGGCGCTGCTTGCCGCGCGGAAGGACAAAAAGGAAATTGAACAGGCGGATTTTGAGGAAGCGCGCGACAAGGTAATGATGGGTATAGCAAGAAAGAGCAAGACCATCGGCGAGAAGGAAAAAAAGATAACCGCTTACCACGAAGCCGGTCACGCGCTGATAAACAAGCTGCTTCCGGACGCTGAGCCTCTGCATAAAGTCAGTATTATTCCCCGCGGGAGGGCTCTTGGTGTTACATGGAGGCTTCCGGTTGAAGACAGGTGG
Organism: Candidatus Firestoneibacteriota bacterium; assembly: GCA_903916325.1. Taxonomy (GTDB): domain Bacteria; phylum Oederibacteriota; class D2-FULL-39-29; order D2-FULL-39-29; family CAIOVX01; genus CAIOVX01. Next base: position 24,655 of record CAIWWK010000020.1, on the reverse strand, counting down.
ATGCGGATGAAAGGCGAATATATGAACGACATTATGATCAGTCTCGGCGGAAGGGTTGTTGAAGAAATATTCTTTGAAGATGTCTCCACCGGCGCCGCTAGCGATCTGCGCCATGTCACCGAGACCGCGCACAAAATGGTCTGCGAGTTCGGCATGAGCGTGGTACTCGGCAACCGGACTTTCGGCAGGGCGGACAGGGAAGTTTTTCTCGGCGGAGAATACCTCAGAGAAAAAGATTACAGCGAGTTGACGGCTCAGGTGATAGACGCCGAAGTGAAAAAGGTTACGGATGAATGCTACAAGAAGGCAAAAGCGCTCATTATGAAGAACAAGTCAAAGGTGGAGAAGCTGGCAAAAGCGCTGCTGGATAAAGAGACTCTTGATGGTTCCGAAGTAGACACCCTGCTAGGGTTTAAAAGCCAGGATACCTATATAAAAGAACCGGAGAAGAAAACAAGCGAGCCGCTTTCACCTGCACAAACTCCGGCGAAAGTTTGAAGAATACTAAAACTGGAGAATCCAAATGAATAAAATCAGGATAGAACGGGCTGTGAAGGAGATTCTTCTCGCGATAGGAGAAGATCCTGAAAGAGAGGGGCTGCTTGACACTCCAAAGCGCGTAGCCCGTATGTATGAGGAGATCTTCTCCGGAATAGGCAAGGATCCCGGGAAAGAACTGCATGTTGTTTATAATGAAGAGCATGACGAGATGGTAGTGCTGAAAGATATCCCTTTTTATTCCATGTGTGAACATCATCTCCTGCCTTTTACAGGCAGGGCGCATGTCGCCTACATACCGGAGAACAACAAGATAGTGGGACTGTCCAAGCTTGCCCGCCTTGTCGACGCGGTCTCTAAAAAACCGCAGCTGCAGGAAAGACTTACAAGCAGCATAGCGGATATAATAATGAAATCCCTGAAGCCCAAGGGAGCGCTGGTTATTGTTCAGGCTGAGCATCTCTGCATGACCATGAGAGGGATAAAAAAGCCCGGCTCTAAGATGATTACTTCCGCTGTCAGGGGGCTTTTCAGGCGCAGCCAGGCAACTCGAGCAGAAGCGTTGGCGTTAATAAGAGAAGAATAAAAGTTTATAAGGTGACAGCAAAAGTTTATAAGGTTTATAAGGTGAGACCAACCTTATAAACCTTAAGAACCTTATAAACTTTACAAACTTTTGAGGTATTATGACCAACTACACCTGCCCCTTTTTATTCCGATGCGGCAACTACTCCTTCGACCTTTCCAAGAAGACCTTAGTGATGGGTGTTCTTAATGTCACTCCCGATTCTTTCTCCGATGGCGGAAAATTCCTTAAGCCAGGCGATGCCGTTGCGCAGGCAGTTCAGATGGCAGAAGACGGGGCGGATATAATAGATATAGGCGGGGAATCGACTAAACCCGGAGCCGTAGCTGTGCCGGCAGCAGAAGAGTTGAGGCGCGTAATCCCTGTCATAAGAAAAATTGTAAAAAAGATAAACCTGCCGGTTTCAATAGACACGTATAAATCCGAAGTTGCAGAAGCTGCTCTCTCGGAAGGCGCTTCTATTGTGAACGATATCAGCGGCTTCAGATTTGACAGGAAAATCGCGAAGATCGCGGCAAGGTATAAGGCCGGCGCGGTACTAATGCATATACTCGGCACGCCAAGAGATATGCAGTCTAAGCCGGCGTACCGAAATATTATCAAAGAAATATCGGTCTATCTGAAAGAAAGCGCCGGAATTTCCTTAAGAGCCGGAGTAAAAAAGGAATCCATTTTGCTTGACCCTGGAATCGGATTCGGCAAAACAATTGAGCACAATCTTCTGCTGATAAAGAAATTAGGCGAAATAAAAAGACTCGGCTATCCGGTGCTTATGGGACCGTCAAGGAAATCCTTCATCGGAAAAATCCTGAACCTGCCGGCCGGCGAGCGGCTTGAAGGGACGCTTGCAGCTGTTTGCGCGTGTGTCTTAAACGGCGCGTCCGTGGTCAGGGTGCATGATGTAAAAGAAACGGCAAGGGCGGTAAGAATAATTGATGCAATTAATAAGAGCTAAAAGTTTGTAAAGTTAATAAGGTTCGTAAGGTTTATAAAGTAAGGTCTAAATCAACCGGCCGGCTTGTTAGGAATTTACCTTACAAACTTTAAAAACCTTATAAACCTTATAAACTTTTATCTTTCATAACTTCTTTTCCCCTTTCAACTCCCCTCTTATCTGTGTTAAAATACGCCAAATGCTGTTTTCGCCGTTAATTTAGGGGGAAAACCGCAAGGGGAGAGAATGGACACAGTTAAATCGGTTCTTGCCGCATTCTCCGGGCTGAGGTTTCAGGACCTTGTCGATATCTTTATATTGTATGTGGCCGTTTATTACCTGATAGTCTTCTTTAAGGAAACCCGTACTATGCAAATGCTTAAGGGGCTTGCGGTGCTCCTTGCAATGTCTTTACTTGCGCAAATTCTCGAGCTGCACACTATAGGCTGGATAATGGTTAAGATTACCGAAGGGCTGGTATTCGCTTTCGTCGTAATCTTTGCTCCGGAACTCAGGCAGATATTTGTTGATATCGGTCAGCGGCGAATACGGTTCAGGTCTATGTTCAAAAGCCAGGAAGAACTTTATGCCATCATTGTAGATGCCTGTAAGCAGATGTTAAAAAAAAGAGTCGGCTGTCTCATTGTTATAGAAAGGGAAGTGGGGCTGCGCGAGTATATAGAGACGGGCAGCAAGATAAATGCGGATATTACCTCTCCGCTGTTGTTGACAATCTTCTTCCCGAAGACACAGCTCCATGACGGAGCCGTCATTATCAGCCACGGGAAGATTGCCGCTGCCGGCTGTGTCCTGCCGCTCACGCAAAAATCCGATATAGATCCGGATCTCGGCATGCGCCACCGGGCGGCTCTAGGGCTGACAGAAATAACAGATGCGGTGGCCATAGTCGTTTCCGAGGACCTTCGCAATATTTCGCTTTCCGTGCACGGCAAGATAACTCCCGGAATTGAGCCGGAGAACCTGAAAGAAATGCTGGAGATGTATGGCAAAAAATCCTGACATATTAAAATACGGCGAGCTGGTCAAGGGTTGGTTTACGAACAATCTCCGGATTAAAGTTGTCGCTTTGGTGATTGCGCTTACGGCGTGGGTCTGGATAGCTATCGGTATGAACCAGAAGGCTTCTATCAGCGTGCCTATGCGGATAAATTATAATCTGGACAAGAACCTTGTTATGGTCGGTGAGGTTCCGGAAGAGATTACGGTCACGGTATGGGGTCCGAGAGAAACAGTAAGGACTCTCGGCGCTTCACAGGTACGGCTTTGGGTGGATATCCCGAATCCTTCAAAAGGAGAGAACAGGATAGTTCTTGGTCCCGGCAACATACTTCTCCCTGAAAAAGTCGTGCTGATAGGAATGGAGCCGAAGGTGTTTTTAGTCGAATTTGTGGAGAAGAAGAGTAAGTAGTAAAAGTTTATAAAGTAAAACAAAAAAAGTTAATAAGGTGTAAATCTCAAACCTTATAAACCTTACGAACCTTATAAACTTTATAAACTTCTATTTTGAGGGTTAATGTCCAAACTAAACGTCAACATAGACCACGTCGCCACCCTTCGCCAGCAGAGGCTTGGTTTCTATCCTTCTGTCCTTGAAGCTGCAAAAATTGTTGTCGCGGCCGGGGCAGACGGAATTACCATGCATCTGCGCGAGGACAGGCGGCATGTGCAGGATTTGGATGTGTTTGAAGTAAGCCGGAAGGTCAGGACGAAATTGAACCTTGAGATGGCCGTTTATCCTGAGATAGTCGGTATTGCCTTGAAGGTCAAACCGGAATGGTCCACTCTTGTCCCTGAAAAAAGACAGGAACTGACCACGGAGGGCGGGCTGGATTGCGTCAAAGGCGCGGTCAAAATCGGCAGGGCTGTCGAAAAGTTAAAGAAAAATGGTATTATTGTCAGTCTTTTCATTGATCCGGACCTGCAGCAGGTTCGGCAGGCAAAATTCCTTGGAGCGGATCTTATCGAGCTGCACACGGGAACTTACGCCGACGCCAAAACCGCGGCCGCGGAAGACCGCGAGTTTTTCAAGCTGCGCGATGCGGCGGGTTTTGCTTCAATCCTTAAACTTGGTATTAACGCGGGGCACGGGCTTAATTATACAAACATGGCGCGCATGAGAAAAATAAAAGTGATAGAAGAATACTCCATCGGGCACAGTATTATCTCCAGGGCAGTCTTTACCGGACTTGAAAAGGCCGTCAAAGAAATGCTGAAACTTACCCGCTAAGCCGCATCATTAGTAATTTCACCGAAAATCAGAAGGCTCGAAGTTTACCGGAGCCTCAACAAAAGGCAGGAACTAAAATGGAATACGGAAAGACGCTTAATTTGCCGAACACATCTTTTGCCATGAAGGCAAACCTTCCGGTCAGGGAGCCGGACCAGCTTGCTTTGTGGGAGAAGGAAAAACTTTATACGAAAATCAGGGAAAGGCGCGCAGGCGCGGAGAAGTTCGTGCTCCACGACGGCCCGCCGTACGCGAACGGCGATATACATGTCGGTACGGTCCTGAACAAGGTTATTAAGGATATGGTCGTTAAATATAAAACTATGACGGGTTTTGATTCTCCGTACATCCCGGGGTGGGACTGCCACGGAATGCCCATAGAGCACAAGGTCGCGGAAAAGCACAAAGTTGAGAACACGAAAGAGGGAGTTATAAGGTTCAGAAAGGCTTGCCGGGACTATGCTCTTAAGTATGTTGATATCCAGCGGGGGCAGTTTAAGCGGCTTGGCATTTTTGGTGATTGGGAGCATCCCTACCTCACCTTGGATCACGGCTATGAAGCAACCATTATCTCGACTTTTTCGCGGCTGGTAAAAGAAGGCTACATCTACAAAGGTCTGCGTCCCGTGTTATGGTGCATAAATCACAGAACCGCGCTTGCGGACGCGGAAGTTGAATACGAAGACGACAGCTCGCCGGCAATATATGTGAGGTTTGAGATAAGAGAAGGGCTTTCCAAGGTTTTTGACGCTAAAGGGGCGAAGGCATATTTTGTTATCTGGACCACAACTCCCTGGACTATACCGGCAAACCTGGCAGTCGCGCTTAATCCGGAAATAGAATACTCTATCATTAAGACAGGAGAGGTTTACTATATCCTCGCCGGAAAGCTCGCTGAAAGTGTAGCAGGAAAAGCGGGGTTTAAGTATGAAACTGCCAAGTCAGGAGTAAAAGGTTCGGCATTTGAAGGTATTAAATACAGGCACCCCTTCATGGAAAAAGACGGGATTGCTATTCTAGGTTCCCATGTCACTGACGAGGACGGAACCGGAGTTGTACACACGGCTCCCGGGCACGGGGAAGACGACTTCATGATAGGGAAGAAGTACGGACTGCCGGCTTTTTGTCCGGTTGACGGCACGGGCGCCTTTACCGAAGAAGTGCCTCTCTTTAAAGGCAAAAAAATCTTTGCGGCTAATCCTGAGGTAGTAAACCTTCTCAAGGAAAAAGGCGCACTTGTTCATATCGAAGAAGTCTCTCATTCCTACCCGCACTGCTGGCGCTGCCATAAGCCGGTTATTTTCAGAACTACCGAACAATGGTTTATGTCGGTGGAGCACAGGGACCTTAGGTCCAGAATGCTTCAAATGGTAAAGGAAGTCGGCTGGTTCCCCGCTTCAGCAGAGAACAGGATGTCCGGCATGCTTTCGGGAAGGCCGGATTGGTGTCTTTCCAGGCAGAGATACTGGGGGGTCCCGCTCCCGGTGCTTTATTGCGAAGACTGCGCCGAGCCCGTTACCGACGGGGCGACTCTGGATCACATAGCGGCTGTTTTCGCGAAAGAAGGCAGCGACGCGTGGTTTGAAAAAGAAGTTTCGGAATTTGTCCTCCCGGGTTACAAATGCAAAAAGTGCGGGGGAAGTTCCTTCAAGAAGGACATGAATGTTTTTGATGTCTGGTTTGACGCCGGCAATTCCCATTACGCGGTCCTAAAGAAAAACGCGGCGCTTGAATGGCCGGCCTCGCTCTACCTTGAGGGTTCCGACCAGCATCGGGGCTGGTTTCAGTTATCCCTTCTGCCGAGCGCGGCGCTCGAGGGGAAACCTCCTTTCAAGAATGTGCTCACGCACGGTTATGTGGTTGACGGGGAAGGTAAGAAGATGTCCAAATCTCTCGGCAACCTGGTTACCGGCGAGGAAGCGTGCAAGAAGTACGGCGCCGATATTACAAGGATGTGGGTGGCGGCCAGCGACTACATGAACGATGTCAGGTTTTCCGAAGAGATCCTGGCCCGCCTGCAGGATGCTTACAGGAAACTGAGAAACACAGCCAGATACCTGATCAGCAACCTGTATGATTATAATCCGGAAAAAGACGCGCTTCCCTACGGCAAGCTGACGGAGCTTGACCGGTATATGCTGCACAGGAAGAATGAAGTAGTGCGGGAAGCAAAGGCGCTCTATGAGCGTTATGAATTCTTCAAATTCTATCAGCTTATCTATAACTTCTGTGTGGTTGACCTGAGTTCCTTCTACCTGGATATACTGAAAGACAGGCTCTATGTGCACGCTCCGGCTTCGTTTGTCAGGCGCTCGGGCCAGACAGCAATGTATGAGATTCTTAAGGACATAACCGGGATGCTTGCGCCGGTCCTTGCCTACACCTCCGAGGAAATCTGGCAGGAACTTCGTAAATTATCGGAACTCCCGGTGTCGGTGCATCTTTCTGATTTTCCGGTTTACAAACCTGAGCTTGCCGGCGCGGAACTCTCGGAGAAATTCGGCAGGATAATCGAGGTGCGGGCTGAAGCTTTGAAGCTGCTTGAGGATTTCAGGAATAAAAAAGAGATAGGGCATCCGTATGAAGCTGCCGTCTCTCTGTCTTTCTCTGACGCGAAAGATTTTGAGTTGTTTAAAGGAATGGAAAAAGACCTGCCCGGGTTGTTCATTGTCTCGCAGGTCAGCCTTGAAAAGGGAGCGCAGAACTCGGTCGCGGTCGGCAAGGCTTCCGGAAAGAAGTGCGAGCGCTGCTGGAACTGGAGCGGCACCGTGGGCGCCGATGAAAAACACTCCGGGCTTTGCGGAAGATGCGTTGAAGTACTCAAAGAAACAAAACAATATTAACGGCCGGTAAAAGGAGAAAGATGTATCTTATTTATCTTATTTCTGCGGGTGTTATCGCGCTTGACCAGTTGAGCAAGATTTTAATAGTCCGCAGCATGACGCTTTATGAGACTATCCCGGTAATCAAGGATATCTTTCACATCACCTACACCAGGAATAAGGGAGTGGCTTTCAGCATGCTCTCCAACATACCGGACACTTTCAGGGTTCCCTTTTTCGCGCTGACCACGGGAGCTGTAATAGCGGTAATCCTTTGGTTCTTCAGGGGGCTTATCAAAAAGAGCGGCTATGTGCGCGTGTGTTTTGGGCTGATTGTCGGCGGCGCGCTTGGGAATTTCATAGACAGGGTGAGGATAGGAGAAGTAATTGATTTCATAGAAGTAGGACTCAACCAGAATCTCAAATGGCCGATCTTCAATGTCGCCGATTCCTGCATAAACATAGGAGTTGTAATGCTTTTGGTCTACCTCATCCGGAATAAGGAGGAGGCGAAGTGATACCCGCGCTTTTTACCATAGGCCCGTTCACGGTTTACGGTTACGGATTTTTTGTCTCCCTTGGGTTTCTGTTCGGCACGCTTTACACTGTCAAAGCTGCCTCGCGGGACGGCATCAGCAGGGATATCTCGCTTGATATGATTGTTTGGGTCTTTGTCGCAGGACTTCTCGGCGCGAGGATCCTCTATATCCTTACCGACCTGGACTATTATCTTGCTTCGCCGGTGCTTATGCTTAAGATATGGGAGGGCGGGCTTGTTTACTATGGCGGGTTCCTTGCTGCCGTCCCGGTTTTCTTCCTTGTTTCTAAAAAACGCGGAATAAACGGCCTAAAGTTTTCAGACAGCATCTCCAAGGGACTGGTCATAGGGCATTTTTTTGGAAGGCTCGGCTGTTTTACAAAAGGCTGCTGCTATGGGCTGGAGAATAATACTTTCGGCATGATATTCCCCGAGCTCAACGACCACATAAGGCATCTTCCCACCCAGCTTTTTGAGGCCGCCGGGCTCGCGGCAATCTTTTTCATACTGAATTCCGTGAAAAAGAAATATGACGGACAGGTTCTTTCTCTGTACCTGGCTCTTTACGGACTGCTCAGGTTCATAATGGAATATTTCAGAGGCGATTTCAGGGGGCCTTCCTTTCTTGCGCTCTCCGTTTCCCAATGGATAAGTCTCGGGCTGCTGTCCGCGGCAGTCCTGCTTCGCGTCGCGTTCTCCGGAAAAAAGAAAAATGCAGATACGAGAGTTTGAGCTTAAACAGAAATCCAACCTTCGGTTGGATATTTTCCTGTCAAGCCAGATAGCCGAAAGCCGTTCCACAATTCAAAAACTTATCAAACTCGGCCTCGTCAGGATTAACGGGATTCCGGCCAAGGCCAGCATGGGGCTGAAAGCAGGCGACAAGATAATTATTGAACTGCCAATTCCGGAAAGAGTCGAAGCCGTCGCGGAGGATATACCGCTTGAAATATTGTTTGAAGACAACGAAATAGCGGTGATAAACAAAAGGGCGGGTATGGTCGTCCATCCGGCGCAAGGCAACTACACCGGGACCATAGTAAACGCTCTTCTCTATAAAAAACAACCGGAAGACAACGGAGACCCTCTCAGGCCGGGTATAATACACAGGCTCGACAAAGACACTTCTGGGGCCATGGTCATTGCGTGGACCAAAAAATCTCTCACCAATGTGGCTGACCAGTTCAAGGCCCGGACCGTGAAGAAGAAATATTTTGCGCTCGCTTCCGGTGTATTCAAAAATAAATCTGGCAAAATAGACCTGCCGATCGGCAGAAGTAAATTCGACAGAAAAAAAATGTCCATAAATACAGACGGGCGCTCGGCCGTGACTATTTACAAGGTAGTAGAAGATCTTGAGCATGGCGCGCTTGTGGAACTGGATCTTTTGACAGGCAGAACTCACCAGATAAGGGTGCATCTCGCGCACATAAAACATCCCGTCGTGGGAGACAGCAAATACGGCAATACCAGCAAGCTTATTAAAAGGCAGGCCCTTCACTGCGGAAGCTTAGGGTTTGCCCATCCGGTAACCGGGAAATTTATTACTTTTGAGGCGCCTTTCCCCGATGATTTTATGTCCGCGCTTGAAGCCATGAGAAATGGTGCAGCAACAAGTTAGCCTTTTCAGCGCCTGTCTTTGTGCCGCGCTGGTTTTTTTGGACAGTTTTTATATTGACAAGACAGGCTTTTATCCCTAAAATATAAAAGTTCCTGCCGTAGGCGCGGCGGAATAGATTTAAAATAGCACTCATTTCTTAAGGGGAGGGGTTATGGCGGATTTGAATTTGATCAAGGAAATGGTAATAAAGGGTCAGGCTGCAAAGGTAAAAGAACTTGTTCAGAAAGCTATAGATGAGAAAGTGCGGGTGCAGGACATTCTCAGCAACGGTCTTATTGCCGGTATGGGATATGTCGGCGAAAGGTTCAAGAAAAATGAAGTTTATGTTCCCGAAGTGCTCATCGCCGCAAGGGCAATGAAGTCAGGCATGGAACTTTTAAAGCCGTTGCTTGTAAAAGCGGACATTCAGCCTCTTGGTGTTGTTGTCGTAGGCACCGTTAAAGGGGATTTGCATGACATCGGGAAGAACCTGGTTTCAATGATGCTTGAGGGAGCAGGTTTTAAGGTTGTGGATATCGGCATAGATGTTCCGCCGGAAAAATTTGTCGCAGCCGCGAAAGACAGCAAAGCAGGTCTTGTGGCGCTTTCGGCTCTGCTTACTACCACGATGGTTTCAATGAAGGCAGTTATTGACGAGTTCAAGAAATCGGGATTAAATGTGAAGACCATGATCGGCGGGGCGCCCGTTACCCAGTCTTACGCGGATGAAATTGGCGCTAACGGCTACGCGCCGGATGCGGCTTCTGCGGTTGACAAGGCGAAACAGCTTTTAGGTCTGTAATCAGTTTTTTTGAAAAACTAAAAAGGGCTTGATAAATCAAGCCCTTTTTTCATTGTTGAAGGGGGAAGTATGCGGGTACTTTTGACCGGCGCGACCGGTTTTGTCGGCGGGTATGCTTGCAGCGAGATTCTTGCAAGGGGGTGGAACCTCCGGGTTCTTGTAAGAAAAGACAGCGGCAATCTTTGCGCGCTTCCTAAAGAAGCGGAGAAATGTTTTGGCGGTCTGAAGTTTGAAAGCGAGAGAGAAACAGTCAAAATTCTCCAAGGCGTCGATGTCGTCATACATAACGGCTATTGCCACGATGCGGATGAACTGGTTGACCCGCTGGGTTTCTTTGAGAACAATGTGCGCGGGACTTTCAGGTTTATGGAATTTTCAAGGAGACAGGGAGTTAAGCAGTTTGTCTTCGTCAGTTCCAAAGCGGCCTATGGAGCGGAGGCCGGAAAGATAACGGACGAGGCGTCAGTATGCCGTCCGGACGGAGAGTATGGAGCTTATAAGGCCGCCATAGATGCTTATGTCTATGCTCTGGCGAAGGAATGGAAGTTTAATGTCTGCTCTCTGCGGCTGGGATGGGTTTACGGCATCTTCAGAGATCCGGGCCGGATGGCGTTCTATAAAGAAACAAAACAGATAGTCAACAATAAAAGCATGGTAAAGCTTGAGGGTAATTTCGATTTTGTAAGCGCGCGCGATGCCGCCGGCGCAATGGTTTCGGTCATTGGCAATATTAAAACCAAAGGCGAAATTTACAACTTGCTAAATGACCGGACAACAACCGCCCTCTCTATGGGGCAATATGTGAAGCAGATTTCAGGTTCAAAGAGCCGTCTTTCCTCCCTGCCGGTGAAGGCTTTCAGGACAGGAAACGAAAAATTCAAGAAACTGGGATACAACTTCTCAAATGGCGCGGGAATTAGGGAATATCTTTCGGAGCTTGCCGGAATTGTTTAGGGCGGTTGACGGCAGTAATTAGGATTAAGAACCATACCGTTTCCGGGGTTTATGTAACAATTCTTTCAGGTTTCATCATATAGTCCATAAAAAGCATTGTCCTGCCTTGACAATACGAGCCTCCATGAAAAGACTTGCCAACTATTTCGCAGTAACTATTGTGTTATCAGCGATAATCGCGTTAATAAGGTATATTGACAAAAGATTCTAGGGTGTTATAATATAATAAATATAAGCGGTATTATTGCTTATTGGTATTTCACTAGTTTTGATAGTATGGACAGGGGGTTAAAATGGCTTCCATAAGTATGATTACGCTTATGACAACTATCATACTGATTGCAACTATCATCACAATAATTTTTGCAGTCACTGTATATATCATAAGCAGAAGGAAAAGAAGGAAAAATATCGAAGAAGATGGTGCGAGAACAATTAATATTGTGAAAACAGAAGGTTCGTCCTCAGCGTCATTCCCTGTTTATAATATTCCAGCAAAGAAAGTCGTGGTTCCGGCCAGGCCGAAAATCCTTAAGCTTTATAATCCATTTAAAGAAAATGAGGAGCAAAAAAATGGAAGCGAAAAAAGCTGATAGAGCGGACAAGAGTATTATCAGGACCATTTCCGTATTTTCTGTCATGATTTTGCTTGCATGGGCTTCCTTCTTTTTCTACGGAAGAGTCATTAGGGAAAACTATGACGGCGCGGTAGGGCAGTTCCTCAACAGCCTGACGAAATCGGGAGATCAAAGCCTGAGCTCTCTGACCCTAAAAAAGAGAGTGCTGGTGCTGAAAAGCGAATCAACCCAAAGGCTTTTTAACAGCAGAGAGGAAGACGAGCCCTACACTGTGATGTGGCGCAACTATCTGAAGCAGTCTAGTGTAAGCTATGAGGTGGTTTCCGAAGTTGATTTCCTGAACAAAGATATTTCCGTGTACGACACTCTTGTCCTGCCTTTTGCCATATGCCTTTCATCACGGGAAATAGAGAAGATCCGGGATTTTGCCGGAAAAGAAAGAAAAGGGATTATCCTGGAAGGTTACACCGGCTGCCGCGACGAGAATGGGATTTGGAGGGATGCTTCTTTCCTGAGCGAAGTTATCGGCGGCTACTCTTTTTCTGATGTGGCAAATGAAGAGTCTGATTCATCCGTGGCCTATATGATTATGGATGGAACGAGCATGCTTTCGTATGATGTTCCAGCCGGATTCCGGCTCGGCATAAACACCTACAATAAACCCATCTCCTCGAACATTATTGAGCCTCGTACTAATATTGATTCCTACTGGGAAGAAAAACCGTATGTATACGGCAACAGGAAGTTCTCTGAAATATCCGGCATGGCGCATGGGAACTACCTGAAGGCCAGATTCGTCTGGATAAGTTTTACCATGGGTTCAATTATCGGCAATCCCGCCGACCAGAAGGTCTGGGCTAAGGTTATGGAGAACATAATGAATTATGTTTCCTTCCGCCCGCTGTTTTTCAAAGACCACTGGCCGAGCGGCAAGAGGGCCGCTGTTGTATTTGCCGAAGACACCGAAGACCAGTTTGCAAACGCAGAGAATGCGGTAAATGTGCTTACAGAAAAGGGAATTCCGGCGACCTTCTTTTGCGTTCCGGAGCTGGCGAGCGAGAACAAAGAAGTTTTCAGAAAGATATACTCAAATAAAAGTTTTGAGATAGGCCTGCACGGCCTGGATGTTTATCAGGGACAGCCTTTCGACACACAACTTGAAAGATTATCAAACGGCAGGGCGATGCTGGAAAGGCTTTCCGGCAGAAAGGTGCGGGGATTCAGGCCTCCGGAAGCTATCTATGACCAGAATACCCTTCAGGCGCTTCTTGACCTGAATTATGATTTTATTGCCGGGGATGACACGAAGCAGGCCAGCCCGGAAGCGCTCTTGATTCAGAGAAAGAAGGGCTTCAGCCTTGGCAAGAACCTTAAGTCCCTTGTCAAGTTCCCTAAGACCGGGGACGATGATTACGATATACTGGTCAGATACAAGATGCGCAACAAAGCGCAGATGTTGGAATCCCTGAAAAGTGACTTTGACGCTATCTACAAGGTTGGCGGGCTTTATTATTACTCGTTCCACACTCAGCTGATGGCCAACGAGGAGTACATAGGCGTAATCTCAAAATTCATAGACTACATAAAAACCAAGAATGTCTGGATTACAAATTTTGGGGAACTGAACGACTGGTACGAAAAATGGGCATTCACCGATATTACAAGCAGCCAGGTTTCAGAAAAGAGGACGTATCTTAAGGTAACAAACAATTCCCTGGAGAAGATAGACGCTATAAAAGTAAACATGATTCTTCCTCCGTCGGTCAAACTTGGCAGTCTCTCAACGGAGAGACTCGGAGTTAATCTCCCTGAATATGTGTCCAAGGATGGAACTGTCGTATTTGACCTGCGCAGTATCAGAAGCGATGAGAGCGCCACTTTCAATGTTGACTGTGAGTAGACTCTCTAAAATATTCCTGCTGCCGCTCATCGGGCTTGCGGTATTGCTCGGCGGCTGCAGCGCAGGCACGGTGAATTTGAAGTCCGTAAGCAGCGCAGGCTCTAAACGTTTGCAGTTGGGAATAGGCAACGCCTACGACCAGGAAGTGAACGGCAAAAGGGTGATAGCGTATAAAGAGGCCGAGAAAGACGGGCTTAGATTTAAGTATGTCGCGGTTTGGCTTACTCCGGGCTGGACCGGCTGGGTCAACAGGAAGATGTTGCTGGATATAGCGCGCGATGGTTATACCCCTGTCCTGATCTACTATACATTCGGTGATGATAACAGCCGCGAGTACCTTGAAAGGAACAACAGGGAAAAACTTAAGGCCTGGTACAAGGATATAAAAGAGAATCTTGTCCCGCTGGTAAAGACCGGTTCAGAGGTTCTGGTGGTGCTTGAGCCTGAGTTCAATGTAATAAACGGGAAGCACGAGACTCCGGTTACGGAATGGGACGAGTGGAACGATATTATAGGAAAAGCCGTTGATTACCTGCATGGAGCCTCGCCTTACTGCAAGGTTGGTTTGTGCCCCGGCGATTGGGGAAATTACGATCTCGAGAGGTGCATGGGCCGGGTGGCTCCAAAGAATGATTTCTTAGCTTTCCAGGAAATGCGCGGGGCGAGCGATCCGAGTACGGATACTTCAACAAAAGAGTACAGGGATGTTGTCGGCTCGGCGCTGAAATTTTCAGAGTATTTGAGAAAGACTTTCCATCGGCCGCTTTTGCTTGCTTACATGGCGCTTTCCAGCTACAAAAACGGGAACCCGCTGGGATGGGAAAATGAAACGGTAGAGATTACTAAGAACCTTTTTGACAGGCAGTCGGAGTTGGTTGGGCAAGGGGTTTTCGGCATATTTTGTTTTAATTATTTCGATGACCCAAACCACGGCACTTATTTCTTCGGCGAAGCTGAAAAATATTTTGGGCTAAAGAGCGCTAAGGGCGTCCCCAAAAAAGTATTGAAGATTTGGCAAAACAACGGTATTCCAAAGTAAAGTTTGCCGGGAGATAAAATGTTCAGCAGATGCGACAGCGGGATAGATCTGATAACTCAAAACCTCGGTCTTTTGTACCGAAGGGGGATCTATGTTTTTTCAGGGGAAGAAGGAACCGGAAAGACAACTTTCTTGCTCCGCTTTCTGCTGAAAGGCTTGCAGGAAGGCGAAACCTGTCTGCTTGTTACATCAACTGACGCCAAGGATGTGGTCATCAACGCCGCGTCCATAGGGGTGGATATAGCTTCCTACGTCGTGGAGATGAAACTGATAATATATGAGTTTGACGGCAGCGCTGTTTTCTCGGCGGAACATTTTCTTGAAGAGATAGCATCTGTTGTAGAACAGAACAAGATTACAAGGTTTGCGCTTGACCCTTTCATTACCGCGAACATAGACAAGGATGAAATCCAGCCCTTCGCGGCGAAGTTCCCTGGGCTCCTAAAGAGCATAGAAAAACTGGATGTTGTTTCTTTTATTGCCGTTGAGCTTCCTCTTTCCCAGGAACTGTTCACCATAAAAAAGAAACTCGAGGATACGGCGCTCGGGGTCTTCTTTCTTAAAAACACTTCTCCGCAAAGGACCCTTGTGGTCAAGAAACTCCTCGGCCAGCCCGCTTTTATTAACAGGGAACTGCTCTTCTCGGTTCTGGGAACCGAAGGCATTAAAGAAATAAAAAAAGAGGTAAGAGTTAATTATCCGAAACATAAGTTGGGCAGCACGCCTGCAGAGCCATTTAAGTATACCCCGGCGCAGGTTCAGCAGACTCCGGTTCCGGAACCGCCGGAAAAATCCAAGGGAAGTGTTTCCTTCATTGGAATGGGCGGAGCCAAGAAACCGCTTAATGATTTTTCTGACGACCCGAGGCAGGGATTGACGGCTGACGGGAGGGTGACTTTTGCGGGCATGGAAGATAAGCCAAAACAGCCGGAGAAGAAGCCGGCTCAGGCGCAGGTTCCGCCCGCGCCCGAAGTCCTAAAACCATCCTTCAATGTTTCATTCATAGGCGCGGAGGATGCAAAATCCGCCGGGAAGAATCCTGCACAAAAGACTGAAGACGCAAAGAAGGACGGAAAAAAAACAGGCGGCAGCGTGTCCTTCAGGGGTTTTGACGAAATATTGCGGGATGACAAGGATAAATGATTAATAAGATACCGACCGGCATAGATTTTATAGACAAGGACCTTGGGGGAATTTACCAGCACAGGGCGTACTTGTTTTGCGGTGAGAGCGATGCCGGAAAGATTGCCCTGACCTCCCGTTTCCTTGTGGAAGGCTTAAAGAAAGAAGAGATGTGCCTGCTTGTCACGTCAGGCAATATAGGAAACTATCTGGTAGAGTCTCATGGTATCCTCAATTTTGATTTTTCGGTATACATGCAGAGCGGTTTTTTCAATATCCTTGAGTATGCGGATGCGGATTCGGCGAATGCTGCCGATTTGGACCAATATATGCTCGAAATAAAGGAATTTGTGGAAAAGAAAGGTGTGGAGAGGGTTGTCCTGGAAGCGCTGCCCATGCTGGAAGCCGCTGATCTTAAAACTACCGAGAGCAACGCGCGCCGCTTCATTAGTTTTCTTGAAAGCGAAAACGTAACGGCGCTGATCTCCCTGGGCAAGCCCAGAACTCTCGGCGCCTCAAGGCTTGAAGGTGAGCTTGCAAAAGCAGCGGCCGGCACGCTCAGAACCTCGATAAAAGTTTCTGAGGAAACCGGAAAATCCTATTACAGCATTGACATAGAGAGGATGGTGGGGCTGAAACAGCCGTACCCTTCCTGGGACTACGAATTGATTAAGAATAGGGGCGCGCAGGCCATTATTAAGAGGGAAAAAATAAATTATTCCCATCTTGAAGAAAATATCACGATAACAAAAAATAACGCCGGGAGGTAAAACATGTACAGTGATTATTGGCATTTGCTTGAGAGTCCGTTCGAGAACATTCTTGATTTCAGGTTTGTCTATAACTACCCGTCATTCAACGAATGTATCGCGAGGCTGCACTATGCCGTGACCAGCAGGACCGGGGCGGCGCTGATAGGCGCCTGCGGTACAGGTAAATCAATGACCCGGGAGTCGCTCGTAAAGGAGATCAAGAAGGAGGGCGGTTATCAGATCTTTTCCATTGTCCACCCCAAACTGGATATAGAGCAGATAATTTACGACTGTTTTTTTCAGATGGGCAATATGGAACAGGCCCAGAACAAGTCTATCCTGCTTCACAAGTTTGGCAACAAACTTGTAGAGTTTAACGAAAAAGGCGGGCACACGGTGCTGATAATCGACGATGCCCATCTTATGGACATGAACACGCTTGAAGAACTCAGGCTCTTCTGCAACCTGCACGATTACAACGGGCGTTCTCTGATATCAATATTGCTTATCGGGGAGTCCATCCTGCAGAGCAAACTGCTGAATATTCCCAGCCTTTACCAGCGTCTTAGAATTATAGCGACCGTGAAGCCGCTCGATCAGGATCTGACCGGCAAATATATCGCCCACCGCCTTAAAGTCGCGCAGGGAGAAGAAAACATTTTCCTGCCGGACGCCGTAGAGGAAATTTATAAGTTTACGGGCGGCAGTTTGAGGGAAATAAATAACATCTGCGATATCGCGCTGCTGATAGGGGCTAATGAAAAGTTTCCGAGAATAAACGGCGATATTATCACCAGGATTATCGGCGACATAAAGGCCAACACGGGAGAAGTAAAAAGTTGATAAAAGAGAATGCTTTCCCCTGCAGGCGCGCCTATTTTGTACTCGCGGTCCTGCTTCTTGCGGGCTTTTCATATGCCGCCGGGGAAGGAGTTCATATTCATTACGACAACGCGGTTGACTTGTTCAACCGCCAGGCCTATCGCAGCGCCATTGACGAAATTGAATTAGAAGTCCGGCAGAATCCAACCGACCTGAAATCCTATTTGCTGATGGGGCGCGCCTTCCTTGAATTGAAGAGATACCGCGACGGGCTGGAGTCAATATTCCCGGCAATGGAAAGATATCCGGATGAAACCGAACTGCAGAACTTGGCTAAGGAGCTTTTCGCGGGCTGGGAAAAAAGCGACGCCAAGGGACTGGATCCCGATCCATTTTATCTGCAGGTGGCGCGCTGGCGCGCCGGCAAGAAGGATTACGACAAAGCCATAGAATACTACAAAAAATATCTCGCGGATATTCCTTCCGATTCCAAAGTCCAACTGGAGTACGACAGAGTCCGCGTGTGGTCGCAGGAAAACCCTCCGGCCGGAAAGGAAAGGGAAAAGATTCAGCCCTCCGATTATGCCGGCGAACCGGTACACACCCACTACAATAACGCCGTTGATCTCTACAATCACCAGGCGTTTCTCGGCGCCATAGCAGAAGCCGAAAAGGAGATTAAAGAAAACCCGGCGCACCTGAAATCATATCTCCTGGTGGCTAAAACCTATCTGGAGCTAAAAAAGTATCATGAAGGCCTTAACTCAATAATTCCGGCCATTGAGCGTTTTCCGGACGAGCCGGAATCGCAAAAATTGCTTAACAGTCTCCTGCTTGAATGGGAAAAAAGCGACGCCAAGGGAGTTGACCTTGACCCCTACTACCTGCAGATAGCACGCGGTTTTTCCAGGCAGAAAAACTATCCCAAATCTCTGGCCTACTACGAAAAATACCTGCAGGATAATCCGTCGGATACCCGCATTTGGCTTGAGCACGCCAGGGTCCTCTCCTGGGCAAAACAGTATTCCCCTGCTATCAGCCAGTATAAAACCTACCTCGCGAAGTTTCCGAGGGATTACGACGCGCTGCTTGAGTTAACCAATATCTATTACTGGAAAGGGGATAACTACGAGGCCATGGTAAATGCGAAAAAACTCCTGGAGCATGATCCCTCTAACATTACTGCGCTCCTGATAATAGCAAATATTTATGAGCAAGACGGCAAGTATACGGCCGCCGAAGCTGAATTCGAGAAAGTCCTTGCCATAAACAGGAATAATAATGACGCGATAGCTGCGATGAAGCGCATGAAGACAAGGCAGAAAGAGGCCGACGATTGGAACAACTCGGAAGGGCTGAAGAGGATAATTAAAAAAACGAAAGATTATCATTATTACCTGAATCTCGCCAACGCGCTTTATAACGAAGGCCAGAAGGAAGAGGCGTTTAAATATTACAGGCTTTACGTTGAAAAGTTCCCGGATAATTACGAGGTCAGGCTGAAGCTTGCCCGTTCTCTTTCCTGGGAAGGTGAAAATGATGAAGCTCTGACAGCCTACCGGTTTTACCTGAAAAAATACCCGGATCAATATCTGGTCCGCCTTGAGATGGCAAAAATAATGTTTCAAAAAGATCAATATGCCGAGACGCTTAAGGAGCTTGACAAGATACAGGCGCGCGATCCTGATCTTATAGATGTCTATGTGATCCGCGGGAATATATATAAATTCAGCGGAGAATACAAAAAAGCTCTTGAAAGTTACAGGCATGTGATAAAACTCTCGCCTTTTAATCAGGACGCCACGCAGAGCATAACGGATATTGAGGCTAAGTTTAACCCGGAGGTTTTTGCGAGATATTCCAGCCTGTACTCGTCATCAGTGGAATTCCACCTGTATGGGTTTGATGTCGGCGGCAGGATGTATTTTAATGACGGCTGGCTGGTCCTTACGGCGGGCTCAAAACAGGGAGGGTTGTTGCAGACATTCCCTGACGGCATCCAGTACGGTATCCAGTATAAGGGGTATTACATCTCAGCGGAAGACACCGTGAACGAAAAATGGAAGATCTCTGGCCAACTGGCTTATGAGGATATAGAAAGCTATACCGCCGAACTGCATCTGACTCTTGGTACGGAGTTGCAATTGTCGCCGTCAGCGAATCTCAGCCTGGAGTATTCAAACTTCAACGGAGTTTACGAGGTAAATGACATGTATGCCCTGCTGCGCGGTGTCAGTTTCGATACTGACAATTTCACCTTCAACCTGGCATACAAAATATCAAAAGATGATGATTTCAGCGCGCTTTACTCCGAAGGATACTATGGCGACGGCAATACCAGACAGAAAGTGTCAGCAGGCGTGATGCATAAGGTATATGATGTTCCCGATGTGCCAGTTATTCGGGTGGGAGGGGAATTTGATTACCTCTCTTTTTCGAAACCTGCTTCCGGTTTTACCACTATTTCTACTACGACTTCTACAACTACAACTACAGATCCGCTCGGTTATGTTACTAGCGTGACCTCTACCGAGATCAGCACTGTTCGCACCTCTTATTACTGGGCTCCAATGCCCTATTCGGAAATTTGCGTGGTCGGCACTGCTACAAGTAAAGACAACAACAGCCCTTTCTTTTATTTCGTAAAAGCAAAGATTTGCCAGGTGCTTGAAGCTCCGCAGATGGAATACAGCCTGGAAGGCAATGGAACATACTATTTCTCGAAGAACCTTTCCGCAGAAGCCGCTATGGGCTTCGGGCGGGCTTTTTATGCCGGCAATAATTCTGTTTTCGCGTCGTTCCTCCTGGGGGTGAGATACCAATTTGAAAATTAAAATCGGAGACTTAGTACTGCGCACATTGCTGACACTCTTCGGATTGCTGTTTGTGCTCTGGGTTACTTTTGCTTCTTTGAATATCTATTATTACGACTTCTCTTTCCGCAAGGCTTTCATAAGTCTGTCTTTTGTCGTGTTGCTGATATTCCTGGTCATCCTGGTCATAAGATATATTGCGCTTATCTATTTTTCGTACCTTAATTATACTTTCCGGTATTCCGAAAAGGATGCCGAATCCTACCCGATGGTCTCGATAATAGTTCCTGTTCATAACGAAGGCAAGAATCTTGAGGAGACCATCAAGTCTCTGGTGGGTCTGGATTACCCGCAGATTGAAGTAGTAATAGTGGACGACGGTTCCACTGACGATACTCTGGAGATCGCAAGGGCCCATGAAGGGGAGTTTGGAAACTCCGTGATAAAGGTGTTGGCCCAGGTGAACCAGGGAAAAGCTACTGCCTTAAACAACGGGCTAAAAGCAAGTTCCGGAGAATTCGTCCTGACTATTGACGGCGATTCGCTTGTAGACAGGGTCTCGGTTAAGCGCGCTATTCATAACTTCAGGGACGAAAAAGTCGGTGCCGTTGCAGGCAACGTGAAGGTTATTAACAGAAAGACTTTCCTCGCGAAACTCCAGGCTCTGGAATACATAGAAGGCTTGAACATGGTAAAGAGAAGCCAAACCTTTTTTAAGGCCGTAAACATTGTTCCGGGGCCGTTCGGTGTTTTCCGCCGCAAGGCAATAGAAGAGGTTGGCGGGTATGATCACGATACTTTCGCGGAGGACTGCGATCTTACGGTGAAGCTTCTGGCGGCGGGCTGGAGGGTGGATTACGAGCCGGAAGCGATTGCCTGGACAGAGGCGCCGGAGAATATAAACTCGCTTCTTGTGCAAAGATACCGCTGGAGCCGCGGAATCCTGCAGGTGCTCCTTAAGCACAGGCACGCAATGTTTAACTTCAAGGCCAACAGAACCAATGTTTTTACAATCTGGTATATGTTCTTTGAAGCCATTATATGGCCGGGCATGAATATCTTTGCCCAGATCTTTTTCGTTTATGTTGCGCTCTCCTATAACATGTTCAACAGCCTGCTCTTCTGGTGGATACAGCTCACTCTGCTTGACATGACAGCGGCACTGCATTGCGTTCTGCTGGAGAAAGAGAGATTGTCCTATGTCCTCTATGCAATTCCTTACCGCGTCTTCTTCATTCAGATGATTGATGTTACGAAGCTGATGGCCACCGTGGAAGAACTTATGGGCGTCAAGATGGAATGGGGCAAGATAGAAAGAAAAGGCAGATTGAAGGAAAGCAGAGACTAGCGGCGGGAAAATATCCCTTGCCTCTAGTTATTACATGCCTATGCCATCATGAACGTCTCAGCAACATATCCTTTTGCATTATCCTGTAATGTTACCGGCAATATCACGCCCGGGAGGCATGTGAAAAAACCATTTCTGCTGCTTGCTGTTTTATTGACTGCCCTTGTTTGTGCCGCGCAGGAAGAGGAGAAGGACAATTCAGCTGCTGCCGCCCTATATGCGACGGCTTTCGAGCAGGATCACAGCGAGTTTAGGGAATCTTTTGACAAAGCAATGCAGTGGAAACGAAAGATAAAAAAAAGAGCCCTGGGCTATTACGAAGAGAAGAACCAATTCACTCCGTCAAAAGAAGACACTGCCAACGGATTCTCGTTTTTTGTAAAAAGCTGCGCCGAAGACGTCTTTCCAAACACAAGGCCGAAAAAAGAAGAACTGGTTACGGATTTGAACTGTTTTGGCGTTCCGGGTGAATATGTGCCGGTTGTCCTTTGCGTGCTTCCTCTGGAAGATCTTAAAGGCATGACCGTGTCGGTAACCGATCTCAAGAACGGGGATTCAAGGATTATTTCCGGAAATATTGAAGTAACGGCCGCAAGATATGAATGCGTTCCGATAGGAAGGAGCAGCACCGGAGTATGGTATGTCAAGAACAGATACCTTGTAAAAGGGCCGGCGAACGGCTATTCCGGCATACCTCGCCCGTTCTGGATTACCGTAAAGATCCCCGAGAATGCCCTTCCCGGAATATACAAGGGAGAAGCCTCGATTAATGCCGGGAAGAAGTCCGTAAAACTTCCTTATACGCTTGAGGTCTTTCCGTTCAAATTTATTCCCTGGGGCAAGGACCATACCTTCTGGATGTGGTACTACAAGGGTTATCCGGCCGATAATTCAATGCTTGAAGCGCACCTGTCAAACCTAAGCGAGCACGGGATGAACTGTTTTGACAGCTTCCTGACGCCTTTCAAGCCGAAAGTTTCCGGCGACAGCGTTTCACTGGATTTCTACTACGCGGACAATCTTGTAGTGCTTCTGAAGAAATACGGTTTTACAAAATGGATGTTCGACAACAGGATGCAGTACGACCTTTTTGCCCAGATGAAAAATACCCGTCCCTGGAGCGACGAGCACAGGAGAGTGGTCAGGGATTTTGCCGAAAAAGTGGCTTTTAAGGCGAAGAAACCCGGCTGGCCGACTCTTGTGTTCACTTTCGATGAACCCAGGGAAGAGCAGGAGAAGTGGGGCTTGCGCGGCTACCTTGACATCAAAAATACCTTTGAAATATTTAAGTCCGCTGGCCTGCTTGTCAACGCTTCCTGGTCGAGCTGGGGCGGTCAGAAACGCAAGGATGACAGCAGCAAGATAGCCGATTACTCGGAACTCTGCCCCATTCCTTACTACAATACAACCCACGGGAACTATAAACCCAGCGACAAGATAATCGATAAAGTCCTTTCGCTGAAGAAGCCCCTTCTGCTCTATAACTGCGGCGCCTACAGGTACTGTTTCGGCTACCTTACTTACCAGAGAAACGCCCTTGGCAACTCGCAGTTCTGGTGGGGTGCGGCGGTAATCGGCGACCCGACCTCGGAATACGCGCACTCCTCCTGCGCGGTCACTTCAAGGGACGGGAAGACTATTTACAACACTACCAGCTGGGAGCAGATAAGGGAGGGCGTGTACGACTACAGATATATGATTACGCTCGACGACGCGCTTTTGAAATGCAAGAACAAGAACAGTCCTGAAGCCGTGAAGGCGCTGGCGCTGCTTGAAGAGATTAAAAACTATAAAATAGAAAGCAGCATGGGAACCGGTATTGACGCGGATTTTCTGGCGGAGCAGATGAGGGATTTTACGGGCGGCGCGAAGATGGATGAATTTAAATACAGAATCGCAAAGAGCATCATGGAACTGCAGGCGGCAAAGTAAGCATCCGGTTTTCCCTTCCGCGGCAGTAGGAGATAGATTTTTAAACCCATTTGTTGTATATTAGGAGTTATTAGCCGGCTTGATAGTAGAAAATGGAGAATAGACTGCAGGTGTTTGTATGTTGTTCTGCCTGTTTCGTTTATGCCGAAGAAAACCCCGCCATTCATGGCGATAAGGCGCCTACGGCGGAAATTCGGCGCGAAAAATCTCATTCATACACTAGAGCCACCCCGGTCTTCAGTCAGGGGAGGTCATTTGCGGTTCATGCGCCACTGGACTTCCCAACACATTGGATTTCCGGGCAGGTAGTTTCCTAATGGACTTGCGCTTAAAATGCTATAAGCTGTAATTGTTTGATACAAGCTATGCAGCGGCAGTTAAACGGATTTATTGGTCAAATTGTATTTTGGAGAAACAAATGAAAAAGAAAATCAACTTCGAGAAAAACAATGAAGAATGCGAGAAAATGATTATAAATACATTTAATGGGCTCCTTGTGCTGGCAAATGACAACGAGCCATACGCAATACCTATAAATCATGGTTACAAAGATGGCTCATTCTATTTCCATTGCGGTATGACCGGGAAAAAAATTGATTTTATAAGAAAAAATCCCAGGGTGTCGTATGTAATAAGCAAGTATTTCGGAAAGCCGGAAGACCACGTGAAAAGCATGAAATGCCACGGCAGTTGGGAGAGCCTGATAATTAACGGGACGGCAAAAATATTAGAAGAACGCGAGGAACACAGGCTGGCATTTAAGATATTCATGGAGTATTACGGGAATCCTAAATTCGAGCCCTCGGCAGAAGCGCATGCAACGACGCGGATAATAAAAGTTACAGCAGAAAAGATGACGGCGCGAAGAGAAGGCAGTGATGGGAAAACCGAATATTTCCTATGGGAGAAATGAGGGAAAAATTACAATCAACTGTCAGTATTAAGAATCTGAAATTTCCGCGTTCAGTACAAAAACCGGCAAGAAAAAACCTTAAAATGGGAGGATGTGGACTTCTCAGAGAAATTATTGTATATTAAGGACAGTAAGAACGGAGAGTCGAAATTACAGTGCCGATGTTTATGTTGTTCTGTCTATTTTCGATTTTCTATTATCTATTGTCTGCTACAAGTACTTGGTTTGATAATAGAAAGTAGATAGTAGACTGTTGGTGTTTTTGGGTGTTGATTTGTCTACTTTAGATTTTCTATTATCTATTGTCTGCTTTACCCGCCGGGGTGGTGGAACTGGTAGACACAAGGGACTTAAAATCCCTCGGTCGCAAGGCCATGACGGTTCGATTCCGTCTCCCGGCATAAAAACAATTACTGATTGCTAATTACTCATTGCTGATTAAAGCAAGTGCAAG
>CAIWWK010000019.1 GCA_903916325.1 Candidatus Firestoneibacteriota bacterium | reverse complement strand
TTTTTGAGAAATATTTAAGGAAGACGCTGCCTTTGATGGCAAACTTCAGTTACGGGGCGGCCGATTATATTGAAACGCTTGACTCCAGGATGCGCAACGGTTTTCACGACGCCTGGGGGCTTAATTCGTTTCTTTCCTCGAAAGCGTACGGCAGGATCTCCTGTTTGGTCGTGGAAAAGTATCTTGCCCGCATGCGATCGGGAGAACCCTGGATGAAACTGAACATAAACGTTCCGCTGATAGCCGACCTGTTGGGGCATCCGGGGGGAAGAAACATCTTCCGAAAGCTTCCTTTTGAGAGAAAGAACTATTCCTTCCGCGAAGGCAAAGGCAGGGCGCTGGTTCGCAGGCACGGCGACTGGCAGTATTCTCTCTCCGCTTTCTGCGCTAAGGGGCTGCCGGATAATGTGTTCAGGCTTGAGGCCCAGTCGCACGTCTCGGCGTATAACCACAGGACCGGCCTTGTCATCGGCGGAGGAAATTCAAAGAACCAGCCGGCGTTCTCTAATTTCACATTCAGCAACGGAAAAGATTACAGAGCGAAAACAGGTTCTTTGAAAGGCAGCAAACTCCGTTTAAATTACGAATCCGGCTCGGCGGAGATTGAGGCAAAAATCGCGGGAAAAGAAGTCATCATCAGAACCTCCGCAACGGGTCAAAATTCTCTCACCGGCCTGCAGCTTCAGGCCTTGCTCGGAGACAGAATGCAAATAAATGGAAGAAAGTTCGCGCTGGGCAGGAAATCCTTGAGAGTCCCGCTTGAAAAAAGGGTTAACAGCCTGGTCATCAAGGGAAAAGCAAAGTTAATTGTGCCTTCCGGCGGGGTCTTCGTCTGGCCTGTTAAGCCGCACAATCCCTACACTGCCGATAACAAAACTGCTCCGGACGGCTGGGTGTCGTTCATATATTTGAAGAACAGCGAGAATACGGTGAGAGTACGAATGTAGAGTTGAACATCCTGACAGCCGAAACTGCTACCGCAGAACTATCTTGTCCCCGCCGGTAAAATTATCCTCGCAGGCGTTTATCACGTCAATCAGGCTCAAACCGGTATGATAACCGGGATCAGCGTCAGGCGTTGCCGGAATTGCGGCTGAAGGCTTGCCGTCCGCGGCGCGTGTCTGGATGAAAAGGCCCGGCACGGGAGAGCGAAATCCCACAAAGAACGCCCTCGCGCAAGACTGCGCAGCTTCCGCTATTTCCGCTCTGCGCGGGTGCTCCGGACAGAGAAGGAGGAGCAGGGAGGCGGCCCGCATTGCTTCGGGAAGGGGCCACCAGGGCATATCGTCGTTTACCGGTTTTCTGGAAACCAGGTCAAAGGTTTTGCATATTCCGCCGACGTCCTTTCTGAAGCCATTCCTGAAGGCCGATAGGAAAATATTCGGGAGCAATTCTTTGCAGTTATCAATGAAAGCGCGCCTCCCGGGGTGATAGGCAAGCTTGCTTCCGGCTTTTAACAGGAATCTCGCGGCAAGCCCGGTGAATTCAAGCGTGTGGCCCGGATCCTGAATAATCTTTCCGTCATCCACGCAGGGTTTGCCTTCGTTGTCCATGAATTCAAAGAAATCAAACTGCTTCAGGCTTCCGTAATTTTTTTGGACGGTGTGTTTTTCGAGGATCCTGGATAAACATTCGTAGCCTGATTCCCTCCACTCCCAGGTATCCGGGA
>CAIWWK010000018.1 GCA_903916325.1 Candidatus Firestoneibacteriota bacterium | reverse complement strand
TAATTAGTCGTCCATGAAATATGCATAACACAATGATATTATTACTTGATTGGCGAATATTTATGTGCTATAATTGCCGGAAATTAAGGAAAGGGCGTTAAAAACCGGCAATATTATGCGAGCAAAAGATATGAGTTTTGAGGAATCACACGGGGATTTGTTCCGATCCAGCCTGGAACAGATATTGAACAGAAAACATCCTCTATATCAGTTGGCCAATAAGATAGATTGGGAGAAGTTTGATAAATCATTTGGCGCACTATTTGTTCAGAACCAGGGACGGCCAGGATTGCCTACTCGCTTGGTTGTTGGCCTGCATTATCTGAAACACGCTTACAATGAGAGTGACGAGTCAGTAGTCGCCCACTTGTTAGAGAATCCCTACTGGCAGTATTTTTGTGGATTTAAGCAATTCCAGCATGAACTGCCTATTGACCCTTCATCACTGACCAGATGGCGTAAACGTTTAGGACCGGATAAAGTCGCAGAGTTATTGGTGGGAACAATCCAGACAGCGCAAGAGGAAAAGCTGTTGACCGAGAAACATGTTGAGCGGGTAAACGTGGATACAACCGTTCAAGAGAAGGCCATTGCCTTTCCTACCGACGCAAGACTTTACCATAAAGCCCGCCGCATCCTTGTCAGGTTGGCCAGGAAGAACAGTATCAACTTACGGCAAAGTTACGAACGAGTTGGTAAGCGAGCTTATCTCAAACAGGGACGTTATGCCGCGGCAAGCCAGCACAACCGGGCGAAGAAAGAAACCCGCAGACTGAAGACTATTCTGGGCAGGACCATTCGGGATATTCAACGGAAGTGTTCCGAACCCGAGGGGCGTTTAGCCAAAGTTCTGACCATCGCCAGTGCCATCTTTAACCAAAAAAGAAACGATACGAATAAAGTTTATAGTGTTCATGCCCCGGAAGTG
Source organism: Candidatus Firestoneibacteriota bacterium (assembly GCA_903916325.1). Taxonomy (GTDB): domain Bacteria; phylum Oederibacteriota; class D2-FULL-39-29; order D2-FULL-39-29; family CAIOVX01; genus CAIOVX01. Next base: position 745 of record CAIWWK010000018.1, on the reverse strand, counting down.
GAATGTATTGCCAAAGGCAAGGTTCATAAGAAATATGAGTTTGGTTGTAAAGTCGCAATGGTCAGCAGTTCTAAAGACAACTGGATATTAGCCATTGATGCGCTTCACGGCAATCCCTATGACGGCCATACGCTGAATGATTCATTGAAGCAGGTCAAACAGGTTACCGGCTGGACACCGCTTCATGCTTACTGTGATCGAGGTTATCGCGGCGCGTCCAAAGAAATTACAGATACAGAGATACATTTAGTTGGAAAGAGCAAAAAGAGCATGGAGCATAGTCGCTGGAAATGGTATGCACGGCGGTCTGCCATTGAACCGATCTTTGGTCATTTGAAATCAGATAATCGATTAGAACGGAATCATCTTCAGGGAAGAGACGGTGATCGCATGAATGCGATTCTGTCCGGTTGTGGTTTTAACCTGAGAAAGCTCCTCAGAGCTTTCTTTTTGCCTTTTTTCCGATGGCTGTTTTGGATAAAAATTGCTCATTCAACCGAATTAATCGATCTGAATTTGAGCGAAACGAACTTTGAAATGTTATCCGCTCATGCATTTTAGAAAATAATGAATTTTTCAGGGACGACTATTTAGGTAAAACACAATGAATAAATTATTACTAATAATTTTATTTTTATTGACGGTATTGGCGGTAATGCCGGCAGATGCCAAGTCAGAAGGACTGGAAACGTTGACAATTAAAATATACGGTTTTCCGAATAATAATGGCGTTGCCAGAGTTGGC
>CAIWWK010000017.1 GCA_903916325.1 Candidatus Firestoneibacteriota bacterium | reverse complement strand
TTTGTAACGTAAAATCAAAAGCAAATCAATTGACCGCGGGATGAAATAATACCTATGAGCGGGGGAAAAACAATGGCAAACAGAAAATTTATAGGTGTTTGCGGAGTGATAGTTATTGCCGGAGGTGGCATCGGGCTCTTTGTTATTCCGGGCATCGAGGAGAAAATATTTTCTATTGTATCTATGTTGACCGGAGCAATAATTCTTCTTTACGGGTCAAAAGTTAAGTTAAAGGGCGAGCCGCTTAAGTCCCACATACTCTATTTCGCTTTCGCGGCCATGCCGCTTTGCAAAGCTCTAATAACTATCTACAAAACGAGCGTAAACCATCTCCCGTTCCTGCTTGCCCCGGTTTTAATACACGGAGGATTGGCAGTTCTGATTATCGCAGCAGGTATCTGGAAACTGAAAGAGAGTCGAAAATCAGTCAATAAATAGCTCATTACAACACTTTGGTTGTCGGTGTAATCTCTATTTGTAATAGATTTCCGATGCGGCTTTTAGTATAATTAACACAATAGATCTGCTCGGCGGGCGGCTGATTTCACCCCCGCCAGGCAGGCTTATATTTACTGGACCGCGGCCTTCTGACCCGGTACCGGTAGACCAACGGAGGCAGCAATGGCAAAAGTCGTATTGCAGGACATCGAGAAGAGGTTTGTGGGCAACCCCAAACCGGCAGTGGCAAAGTTCAACCTGGAAGTGAAAGACAAGGAATTTGTTGTTTTCGTAGGCCCTTCGGGATGCGGAAAGTCCACCACCCTGAGGATGATCGCCGGGCTCGAGGAAATAACCGCGGGCAAGGTGCTCATAGATGACAAGATAGTCAATGACATGGCTCCCAAGGACAGGGATGTCGCCATGGTCTTCCAGAACTACGCGCTCTATCCTCACATGACGGTTTACGACAACATGGCTTTCGGATTGAAAATCAGAAAATACCCGAAAGACGAGATCAAACGCAGGGTCCAGGAAGCCGCCGAAATCCTCGGCATCCAGGAAATGCTGCACAGAAAACCGAAGCAGCTCTCCGGCGGGCAAAGGCAGAGGGTCGCGCTCGGCAGGGCCATAGTCAGGAAACCGAAAGTCTTTCTCTTCGACGAACCGCTTTCCAACCTCGACGCGAAACTCCGCGTCCAGACCAGGACTGAGATTATTAAACTTCACAACCGTCTTCAGGCTACCATGATTTATGTTACACACGACCAGGTGGAAGCCATGACCATGGGCGACCGAATCGTGGTTATGAAGGACGGTTTCATACAGCAGGTCGGCGACCCGATAGATATTTATGACAACCCGGCGAACAAGTTCGTTGCGGGATTTATTGGCACGCCTCCGATGAACTTCATAAACGGAGTTATAGAGAAAACCGGCAGCGGCCTGTTCTTTAAGGAAGGTTCGTTCCAGGTCAAGATTGTAGAAAAGATGGCGGAAAAGCTAGCCGGTTATGTCGGTAAAGATGTCACGCTCGGAGTAAGGCCGGAGAACATTAAGGATAGGAAGAACACCTCCATCAACAATCCTGACTGGACTCTCAGCGCGATAGTCGATGTGGTTGAGCCTATCGGAGCCCAGGCGTATGTTTATCTTGCGACCGGGCAGTCTGCCTTCCAGGCGACTGTTGACGCGCACGAAACATTCAAGCTTGCCGAGAAGGCTGACGTCGTATTTGAGATGGACAAAGTTCATTTCTTTGATAAAGATACAGAAGCTACCATAGTTTAAATCTGTTAATACGGGCCCGCCTTGCAGAAGGCGGGCCCGATAATTAGAGCGAAGGGGAAGATGTCAAAAGTAAATTATGCCATAGGCGTTGATCTCGGCGGGACGAATCTCGTCGCGGGTCTGGTTTCGTCCGCGGGACGGGTTGTTTTCAACCGCAAGCTGAAGACTGAGGCAAATAAGGGGCGTAAAGTCGTGATCGGCAACATTGAGAAGGCCATTCAGCTTGTTATTGACGGCTGTACTCCCGAACAGAAGAAAGATCTTAAGGGCATCGGTATCGGCGCCCCGGGCCTTGTTGACCACAGAAAGGGGATAGTAAGGAATCCGCCAAACCTCAAAGGCTGGAACGAAGTGCATTTGGCGAAAATAATATCAGGCAAATTTAAACTTCCGTCTTATGTCGGTAATGACGCCAATGTCTACGCGCTTGGCGAGCACACCTTCGGTGCAGGAAAAGGCGCGGACTGCATGGTTTGCATCACGCTCGGCACCGGTATGGGCGGCGGTCTTATTTTGAATAAACAGCTCTACGTTGGCAGTTTTCAGACGGCCGGCGAGCTCGGACATGTAATAATTGACTTCAATGGAAAGCAGTGTAACTGCGGGAACCACGGCTGCGTCGAGCGCTATGTAGGCAATTCCTATATAGTGGAACGCGCTCTGGAGAAAATAAAGCAGGGAAGGAAAACCGCTGTTGTGAAAATTGCGGGAGGGTTGGATAAGATAACGCCCAAGGCGCTTTCAGAGGCCGCCAATTCCGGTGATAAACTTGCGCAGGAAGTTTGGAAAGAAACAGGGGCTTACGCGGGAGCAGCGCTGTCTTCCATAATCAACACACTGGGGCCGCGCGTCGTTGTTATCGGTGGAGGTGTCTCAAGGGCCGGCAGGCTGATTCTTGACCCGATAAGAGCCGAAGTAAAAAAGAGAGTCTTTAAATACCTCGCGCAGAGGGTAAAGATAGTTCTTGGCACGCTGGGCGATGACGCGGCTGTGCTTGGGGCGGCTTCGCTTGTGTGGCATCATTTGAAGTAAAAGATTGCTCGGATTACAAAACCGATTACGCAGATTAGAACGGGCAGTTGCAGGGATTAGACCGTCAAAAGAAACAGGAGAGAGGAATACTTAAGAGCCTTTTCCGGAACAGAGAGGTACTCGTGAGAAAGACAAGGAGCTGGATCATATCAACGGTCCTGCTCCTGTTTATTTTTCCGCTAAGCGCGCGGGTGGCTTCTGCTGATAATTCCGCGCCGTCCGTAAAGACGGAGTCAAGCGTAATCGATCCGGCCACTGGTAAGAAAAAAGATCCGATAGACTGTTACGGCGATCACATAGAGTACGATGAGCTTAACGGCACAGTCTACGCGAAGGGGAATGTGAAGGTGCTTTACAAGGATATAACCCTTACCTGCGATGAAATAAGGATGTCTACCAAGAGCGAAGATATTGAAGCTAACGGGCACATTCTTCTCATTGAGAAGACAAGCAGGATAATAGGCGAGCATATAAAATATAATCTGAAGCAGAAACTTGGATTTGTTGACAATATTGAGTATGACAGCCCGCCCTGGTTCTTCAAGGGGAAAAGGATAGAGCGTCCCGACGAAAAAAACGCGAATATGGAGCAAAGCATCGCGACCACCTGCAATGACCACGAACATCCCCACTACAAACTGGTATCGGGAAGGATTCACCTTGTTGTTGACGAGAAGATAGAATGCTGGGACACGGTAGTTTATATAGGGGATATTCCGATATTCTATTTCCCTTATTATTTCAAGGATTTCAGGAACGGAACCAGCCCGCTCTCTCTTCGCCCTGGTTATTCAAGTTATGAAGGCGCTTTCCTGAAGATAGCATATAATTACGAGCTCACTAATGAGCTGACGGGCAGCCTGCTGCTTGACTTGATGTCCGTCAAGGGCATAGGATACGGGTTTAAACAGAACTACAGCCTGCCCGGTTTAAACGGCGGCGGCTCTCTTTACTCCTATTACATTGACGAAGCTGATACCGGCCATTCCCGGTGGAACGTAAACTTTGAGCATCACAGCGATATAGTCAAAGACCTCAATGTGGTGGCCAGGCTGGACTATTTCAGCGACCAGGCCGTGCTCAATGACCTTTATTCTTCCTACTATCCCGTTATGGCAAGTTATATAAATTCTTATGTCGCTTTCACAAAGACGGATCCTTCATTTACCGGCATACTGGCCGTGCAGCGGCAGGATAACTGGGATAATTTCGCCTATGAATACAAAATGACCATGGCAGCCCTGCCCTCGATAAAGTTCCAGTCAAATCAGCTTTCCCTGGGTGCAGCCGGTTTTTATGGCGCGTTCAACGGTGAATTGACGCGCTATTACGTGCCCTCTTCGACTGTTCTTGCCGCGGTCTCCACAACAAGTACCACGGCTACGGCGGTTTCCACCGCGCTGGTTACAAATAATGATTTTTATAACACGAGATTTTCGCTGAATCCTTCGCTGACTTATTCCTTTCAATATATGCCCGGCAACACCTTGAGCGCCAGTTTTGCTTTGAACGGAACCTGGCTGGAACTGCCTGATCCCGGTATAGATGACCAGGGCCTGACAGCCGGGGCTTCAGAAACAATGACACTGCACAACACCTTCAACCAATATGTTACAACCGACCTTACTCATTCTTTTTCCCGCAGGTTCAGGGCAACTGCCGCGGATGTTAACGGCGGGACCGATATCAATAAGGTGACGGGACGCCTTGGTTTTGCGGCGCAGGGATTCTCGCTTTCCTTTACCACAGGCTATGACTTGAGGGAAAATATTGACCAGGCGTCAATAAATATCCTGGAGCCTTCGTTACTCGGCAATGGAGTATTAAATAACATGACCAAGGCAAGGATAGACCCGGTTACGGCGCAGCTGGGGCTGATGCTTTCCGAGTCTTCAGACGCTTCGCTTAACACGCAGTACAGGCTTTATGACGACAGGCTGCTTTTCGGGGACATCGCACTGGGTTTTAACCGCGACCAGCCGTTTACTTACGGGATAGGCGCAAGTTATTCGGCGCAGTTCGACTATATAAATTATGTCTACCAGACAATATTTGATATATCAACGAGCGCAGCTTTCAACGCAACCCAGGATCTCAGGATAGATATGGCGCTTAAATTCGACACCGTTAACAGAAATATCAAAGAAGTGAGGAGCAAGTTCACAGTTAACCTTACGGACTGCATCGCGATTGACATAAACTATATGCAATCCCTGAGCGCCCATTCTTTTGGTTTCAATGTTTATATGCGGGCTTTTACCAAGACGGAACTGGACAAGAACGCGCCGGAGGTTTTTAAATACTGATGGCAAGATATATCCTAAAAAGGCTGCTGCTCTCTATTCCGATACTCTTCGGCATATCCCTCATCACCTTCGCGGTTATCCATATAACGCCCGGCGGGCCCACGGTGGTCCAGTCCCAGATGAACGCGAAGATGTCTCCGGATTCCATTGCAAAACTGAAGACGCTTTATGGCCTGGACAAACCCCTGCACATCCAGTATCTCAACTGGCTTTCACGCCTTGTAAGATTTGACTTCGGTGAATCCTTCAACGACAACCGGCCCGTAACCGGGAAAATACTGGAACGCCTGCCTGCAACCCTCCAGCTGAACATTCTCTCGCTGCTTTTGCTCTTCCTGATAGCGGTTCCTCTCGGAGTCTATTCGGCAGCGCGGGAAAACTCCGTCTTTGAACGGCTTTTTACCTCGCTTAGCTTCGTAGGTTTTTCTATTCCCGCTTTCTGGCTTGCGCTGCTGTTGATGCTCTTCTTCGGCGTCTGGCTGCAATGGCTTCCCATCTCGGGGATGGTTTCCGTCAATTCGGCAAATATGCCGCCCGTGCTTCAAGTCTATGACCGGATTCAACACCTGCTGCTGCCGCTCTTTGTGAGCGTTTTCGGCAGTATTGCCGGTTTGTCCAGGTATATGAAATCTGGGATGCTGGAGGTAATACGCCAGGATTATATTAGAACCGCGCGCGCGAAAGGACTGCCGGAACGCGATGTGCTGCTAAAGCACGCGTTAAGGAACGCGCTTCTTCCGGTAATTACCATTGTCGGCTTGTCTATCCCCGGCTTGATATCAGGCGGTTTTATATTTGAAACTATATTTGCCTGGCCGGGGATGGGACGGCTGGCGTATGAATCAGCCATGTCCTTTGATTACCCCGTGATAATGGGGGTGGTAATAGCCGGAGCTCTGCTCACTCTGCTCGGCAATCTTTTGGCGGATATAGCTTACGCTTTTGCCGATCCTCGAATACGGTATTAAGGACGGAGAGTTGAAAGAAACGCTTAAATTCATAAAGCTGGTCTCGGCCAATAAACCGGCGCTCATAGGCGGAGTCCTTGTAATCTGCCTTGCCGTAATTGCGCTGGTCGCGCCTCTGATTTCGGGTTATGCTCCCGATGGGCAGAGCATGGCTGAAAAACTGCAGCCTCCTTCACGGCTTCATCTGCTCGGTACCGATGAGCTGGGAAGGGACGTGTTTTCCCGGATGATCTTTGGTTCAAGAATATCTCTTTCAGTCGGGTTTGCGGCGGTTCTTATTTCTACGCTAATCGGGCTTCTTGTGGGAGCGGTATCGGGATATTTTGGCGGCTGGATAGACCAGTTCTTTATGAGATTGGTTGACATAGTGCTTTCCGTTCCGGCGCTTTTCTTTATTCTTATGCTCGTGGTCTTTCTTGGGCCGAGTATATTCAACGTAATGGTTATAATCGGCCTTACTACGTGGACTGACCTCGCGCGCCTGGTCAGGGCGGAGGTTTTGAGCCTCAAGAACAGGGAGTATGTGCTCGCCGCCAGAGCTTCAGGCGCGTCGCACGCCAGGATAATAATAAGACATATTCTGCCTAACGCGATGGCTCCGGTCTTCGTTTCCGTGACTTTTGGGGTCGCAGGGGCAATCCTTATAGAGTCCGGCCTGAGTTTTCTCGGACTTGGAGTACAGCCTCCCGACCCGAGCTGGGGGAACATACTGACTTCCGGCAAAGATTACATAGAGACCGCCTGGTGGCTCACGGCCTTCCCCGGGATGGCTATTTTTGTGACGATAATTTCTTATAACCTGCTCGGCGAAGGCCTGAGGGATATTTTGGACCCAAGGTTGAGCGGTTCGAAGGAGATAGGATGACGGAGAACGCCCTTCTTTCAATAAGAAACCTTCATACTTACTTCTTCCCGGGTAAAGCGGTGGGGCGCGCGGTAGAAGGCGTTTCTTTCGGTGTCGGCAGTTCCGAGAGCGTCGGTTTGGTCGGGGAATCCGGCTGCGGCAAAAGTGTTACGGCTCTGTCTATCCTTCGGCTTGTCTCGCGGCCCGGGAAAATAGTATCGGGTGAGATAATATTCGAGCGCGGCGGGAAAAAGGATGACCTGCTCTTGCTTTCCGAAAAGGAAATGGCTAAGGTGCGCGGGGGCGAGATATCAATGATATTCCAGGAGCCGTTCACGGCTTTAAATCCGGTCTTTCGCGTGGATTATCAGGTTGGAGAGTCTGCAAAACTGCACCTCGGAATCTATGGCGAAGCCCTTCGCGCTCTTGTGCTGAAAACTCTTTCCGACGCCGGCATCAAGGACGCAAAGAGGGTAGCGGACTCGTATCCTCATGAACTCTCAGGCGGCTTGCGCCAGAGAGTGATGATAGCGATGGCTCTTATAAGCGGGCCGAAACTGCTGATTGCGGATGAACCGACGACTGCCCTTGATGTGACGGTGCAGGCGCAGATACTAGACCTGCTGGCGGATATACGTCTTAAGCGAAAACTGAGCGTTATAATGGTCAGTCACGACCTTGGCATCATTTACCGCATCTGCGACAGGGTGAACATTATGTATTCCGGGCGCATTGTTGAATCTTCACCGAAGGAGGCGCTATTCAGTAATCCCCTTCACCCTTATACAGCAGGGCTTTTAAAGTCTATTCCTTCGCTTTCAAAGATTGAGAAGCGCCTGCCCGCTATACCGGGAAGCGTTCCCGACCCGTTTGATCCTCCGGCAGGCTGCAGGTTCCACCCGAGGTGCAATAAGGCCATGGAAATATGCAAAAAGACCGAGCCCGGAGAGACTGTGGTTGACGGGAGAATGGTAAAATGTTGGTTGTATAAATAAAAAGCAAAAGTTTGTAAGGTTTATAAGGTTCATAACGTTCATAACGTGAAGCATTAAAGGTAAAACGGAGAGAGATGGAGATTGTAAGGTTGCAGAACATAGTCAAACATTTCAGAAAGCAAAAAGGGATGTTTGGAGCGTTTGAAACCGTGAAAGCGGTGGATGATGTTTCTTTTTCCATAAATGAAGGAGAAACCCTCGGATTGGTAGGGGAGTCCGGCTGCGGAAAGAGCACGCTCGGAAGGATAATAATCCGGCTGCTCCGCGAGGACAGCGGGAAAATACTATTTAACGGGAAAGACCTGACGGTTTTAAACTTTAACGAGCTGAAACCTCTCCGCAGAGATATGCAGATAATCTTCCAGGACCCGTTCGCTTCACTGAACCCGCGCATAAAGATCGGCCCGGCGGTTGCCGAGACGCTCGAGATACTCGGCGATGAGAACGCGGCGCAGAAAGCTGATAAAATGCTGGTGATGGTCGGCTTGAGCCCGGCTGCCGGTTTAAAATACCCGCATGAGTTCTCAGGCGGGCAGAGGCAGAGGATTTGCATCGCCAGAGCCCTTATCTCCCGTCCTAAATTCATTGTTTGCGACGAACCTGTCTCTTCACTGGATGTTTCAGTTCAGGCGCAGATAATCAATCTGCTAAAGGACCTTAAGGAAGGCTTGGGCTTGACCTATCTTTTTATATCCCACGACCTGCGTGTCGTCAGGAATATAAGCGACCGCGTGGCCGTGATGAAGGATGGCAAAGTGGTTGAACTGGCGGATAATGAGACTATCTACAAGAATCCCTCGCACGAATATACTAAGGAGCTCATCGGTGCGGTGCAGGAGTTGGGAACTGAAAGTAACATTTAATCTAAACGCAGGCACATGATATTTATGAAGCTGCGGGTATTGTCCGGTGCTTGTAAAATATGAAAAAGGGGTTAAACTGGCCGTATGCCTAAACTCATAACACATAAACCGTTTAGCTGTCTCGTGAATACGCCTGTTTACAGGAAACTTTATTCGCGCAAGATAAGAAAAGAAACAGCCAAAATAGAGGCCGGCGGCATCTATATTAACATCGAGACTACCAATGCCTGCAATGCCGACTGCCTGATGTGCCCGCATTCAAAGATGAAGCGCGCGCCGGGAAATATGAATGAAGATATCTTTCGTTTAATCGTTGACAGCGCCGCGGAGAGCGGCGTACATATCCGCGAATTCGTTCTCTCCGGATTTGGCGAGCCTCTTGCCGATAAGAATATATTTGACAGGATAGCCTATGTGAAGTCAAAAGGGCCTTTCTATGTGAAAATATTCTCAAACGCGTCTTTGTTGACTCAGGAAAAGACGGAAAAGCTGCTGGCTTCCGGGCTTGACGAGATAGTAATCAGCTTTAATGGAATCACAAAGGAAGTTTACGAGAGCATAATGAAACTGCCGTTTGAAAGGTCGATGGAGAATGTGCTGGCATTGTTGGAAGCGAGAAGACGGAGGACGGAAGACAGAGGACAGAGGACAGAGGACGGAAGGCGGACAACTCCAAACCCGAAAATTGTGCTTTCTTGCGTGAGGCTGGCGGATAATAAAGCGGAAGTCGTAAAATTCAACGCTTTCTGGAAAGGAAAGGCTGACGCCGTTTTAAAGCCAATTCCTGAAAACTGGTCAGGAAGCATGGAACAGGACAGCCCCTGGAAGTATGATATCAAAGGCCGTTTGTGGCCCTGCCGCGGGATGTGGGATACGCTTGATTTTACCTGGGACGGAAAGACGATACTCTGTTGCCGTGATTATGACGGCAGAGTAATAATAGGAGATATAAAGAAAGAAGCGGTTAAAGACATACTTGCGCGTAAAAGGGCTATGGGAATCAGGCAGCTGGAGCACGGGGATTTCTCTGACGCTAAGATCTGTAAAAGCTGTGATACGATGAATAAGAATAATAT
>CAIWWK010000016.1 GCA_903916325.1 Candidatus Firestoneibacteriota bacterium | reverse complement strand
GGACCCAATGCCGACAATTGCGATTTCAGTGCGAGAACATTGCCAGTGATGAAAACACATTTATCGATTATTATCCCCGGTCGTGATAAATTGAGCCAAAAATGGTCGTTAAGAAGTGAGCCACTTTAGAGGTTGAGTTACTGAGAGAAAAGGATAAGGTTTTATTTTTATCTCAGTATAAGAGAGGTGGCGCATTTGAAAAAAAGGAGACCGTTTTGGATATTCTTGTAATGATGAGAAAGGGGCTGACTCAGAGGCAGATTGCCAAGAAGTTGGGCATCAGCCGCAATACAGTAAAAAAGTACATTGACAATCAAGGCTATCCTGAACCGGATCGGAGCAAGACAAACAGGAAGAGTCTGCTTGACCCATTTCAGGGCAACATTGCTGCATGGCTTGAGGAAGACATTGAGTACAAGGCCACCTGGATATATGATCGTCTTCGGACGATGGATTTCCCCGGGAGCTATGAGATTGTAAAAAGAGCGGTTCATGCTATCAAGGATGAACGTCAGAAGATCGCCTATATGCGATTCGAGACAGAACCGGGGTTTCAGTCGCAAGTTGACTTTGGAGAGTTCCAGGTTGAAAACGCCGACGGTACGATCAACAAACTCTATCTTTTTTCGATGATTCTGGGCTTTTCGCGCAAGATATACTCCGAGTTTGTCGAGCGGTGCGATTTGCCGACTTTTCTGGATTGCCATATTCATGCCTTTGACTATTTCGGCGGCGTGCCCGAAGAGATTCTCTATGACCGGATGAAGAACGTCTTTATCGGCAAGATAGCCGGCAAGGACAAGTTCAACGGAACCCTGGTAGGCTTTGCCTTGCATTATGGTTTCAAGCCGATGGTTGCCCCGGCGTATGCCGCCTGGGTAAAGGGGAAGGTGGAGCGGCCCTATTACTTTATTCGGGAGGGGTTCTGGCGGGGGTACGGGTTTATCTGCCGTGAGACGGCCAACAGGGACCTGCTCCAATGGCTACAGCTCAAAGACCAGCGGATTCATGGGACAACCCACGAAGTGGTGTCGCAACGATTCGAGCGAGAGCGGCCCCAGTTACAGGCGCTGCCGCCGCAGGCTTTCGACACCTCATGGCGCATCTATCGCAAGGTCAACAAAGACTGCACGGTTCGTTTTGAAGGCAACAGCTATGTTGTCCCTCATACTCTGGTGGGGAGAGATCTCATCCTGCGCGTAAAGGACAGGTGCATGAGAATCTTTGAGGATGATCATTTGATTGTGACCTATGAAATACCTGAAGGCAAAGGACATCTGATTCAGGACAAGAAATTCTACAAAGCATTGACAATGGATCGGGAGATGAACCGCCGCAAGTACGGCCATGGCAATCCCGGCAAGGGCCGGGCAAAATGCACCATCAGCCCTATAAAACCGCTCTATGACATGGACGTTGAGATCAGGCCTTCCTATATCTATGACCGTGTTGCCGGGGAGGTTCGGATATGAGTGATGTCCTGATTTTGGATCGCATTCAGACCAGCCTAATGAGGCTGAGGCTTCCCCGTATGGGCGAAATCCTTGAAAGTGTGATGCAGGCGGCACAGGCTGGGGGCAAGAGCTATCTTTCTTTTCTCGATGACCTTCTGGAAGAGGAGGTCAGCCGCCGTGAACAGAGCCGGGTGGAGACATCACTAAAAATATCGGGGCTTCCCTTTATCAAAAGCATCGATGAGTTTGATTTTGCCTTTCAGCCCAAGCTGGATCGTCAGCAGGTGATGTCCCTCTTTGATCTGACTTTTATTGGCCAGAAAGGCAATGTGGTCTTTTTGGGGCCTCCCGGCGTGGGCAAGACCCATCTGGCCGTATCGTTGGCGCTGAAGGCCTGTCAGGCCGGAATGAGTATTTATTTTACCACCATGGAAGCCTTAATCGGAAAGCTAAAAAAAGACCATTATGCCGAGCGTAAAGGCAGGGGGCGGAGCTACAACAAATCGGCGCTGGTGATCGTGGATGAGGTTGGCTATACACCAATTGACCGAGAGGAGTGCAATCTCTTTTTTAGATTCATTGCCAATCGGTATGAGAAGGCCAGCACCATTATTACGTCAAACAAGGCTTTCTCCGACTGGACCGAACTGTTTCATGATCCGGTCATTGTTACGGCCTTTCTGGACCGCCTGCTGCACCACAGCGTTGTTGTGAACATCAAAGGCAACAGCTACAGGCTTCGTGGAAAAGTCGGAAAGGAGGGTGTGGAAATGAGCCCGTCATGAGGACTGGGTGGCTCACTTTTCACGACCGAAAATGGCTCAGTTTGAAAAGACCGTTGACAATAGAACAGTCCGCGATAATTAAAACAGGCTTGGGAAAACGAAATGGGGAATGTTGTCCCTTTTCCCTCTCGCGTGAGACGCCCGGAACAAAAAAAACGGGCGGGATATGCCCGCCCATCAAATACTATCACAAGGGAAGTATTGTCTGAAATCTTATTTTATTCTTTTGTTAATACAATAGGAATTGCCAGGCTCGTGTTTGGCGTTAATGTCAGAACATCTCCAGCTCTAAGGTAGGTGAAGATTACGTTCTTGGCTCCGGGCTCAACTTTCACACCGTCCACCGTATAGGTTGTTATAGTCATTGTGAGCGTAGTATCCTGGGTAGTATATGTGCCGCTTTCTGAAATAGTCTTGGCTGTTGTCCCGAGGGTGGTCACGGCGGTAACCGTTTGGTCGCACGTAAAAGTTTTATC
>CAIWWK010000015.1 GCA_903916325.1 Candidatus Firestoneibacteriota bacterium | reverse complement strand
TCATTCATATTTATCTTCTTTGACTTGCTGGCCTTAAGCACCGTCCTGATGTCTGTTGAGATTACTTTATTGCCAACCATGCCTACCATCCTGCCGCCTCTGCCTTTCAGCAATTCATCAACAGCAGTCTCTCCGAAACGGCCCGCCAGCGTCCGGGATAAAGCGGAAGGAGCCCCGCCTCTCTGCATATAACCGAGAACGCTGACCCTGACCTCAAGTTCAGTTTTGGCGGCTATAATTTCAGCGACATCATGCCCGCGGGCCGCGCCTTCGGCGACTATCACAATACTGCTCCTCTTTCCGCGGTGATACCCGCGGAGCAGAAGGTCGCAGAGTTTGTCAGCGTTAAACTTTACCTCGGGAATAATCACGGCTTCGGCGCCGGAACCAAGTCCGACTTCAAGCGCGATGGAACCGGAATCCCTTCCCATCACTTCAACCACGAAAACACGGTCGTGCGAAGAAGCGGTGTCCCGAATCTTATCAATCGCGTCAAGCGCCGTGTTTACCGCCGTGTCAAATCCTACGGTATAGTCAGTATAGCAGAGGTCATTGTCAATGGAAGCCGGAATATTTATCACCGGGATTCCCCAGTCATAATAGAGCAAAGCTCCCGCCGCGAGAGAACCGTTGCCGCCGATAATAACTACCGCGTCAATGCTGTGCACCTTAAGATGGTCCACCGCTTCCCGCTGGTTCTTTTTTTCCTTGAACTCCGGGCATCTGATTGTCTTAAGCATGGTCCCGCCGCGGTTTATGATGCCTGATACCGAGTGCAGGGTGAGCTCTTCTATATCGTTGTCTATCAGCCCGCGGAATCCTCTTTTGATTCCGCAGACTCTAAGATGTTTATAGATGGCGGTCCTTACAACGGACCTGATTACCGCGTTCATACCGGGAGCGTCTCCGCCGGTGGTCATTACGCCGATTTTCTTGATCATGCCTTCTCCTGTCTATGTTTCAGGGATTATTTAATCTCTTTGCCGGGCTCGCCGACGCAGTACAGGCTCTTTTCCCCGCGGAAATAAATTTGATTTCCGTCAAAATAGGGCGAGGTAATAAAGCCCTCCGGAGTGCTCTTCTTGTAACCTCTTGAAACAAGGGCGAGTATTTTGTTTTTCGACAGAATTTTAAACTTTTTCCCGGGTTCAATAACAAGGGTCGTACCCGAGTTTGTTGTCAAATAGATGCGACCGCCGGCAACACAGAGCGAGGACAGGAGGCCGCAGCTATACGGGCGCGGGCCGGAATTGTCAAAATCCTCGGAATCTATCAGGGTCTTATAAACATACTCCGATTTTGCGGGGTCATAACAGTAAAATTCTCCGAGCGCTGTGACAAAATACAAGAGGCCGTCATAAAACACGGGCGAAGGAAAATTCCTGTCATTCGTTTCCTTAAAAGGCTTCTCAATAACCGGAAGTTCCACATATTTCATCTGCGGCGAAAATCCCGGATCCGCGGATGCCGGGGCTTTATAATATTGAATGGCCTTTTTTGCGTCAGCCCACAACAAAGACCAGAGCTGAAAAACATGTCCGTTCCCCAGTACCGGAGAAGTTGAGCTGTGGCTTACGGTTCCGCGGCAGACAATTTTTCCGTCGGAGGACCTCATAATGCCTCCGTCGCCCGACATAAAGCACTCAACGCCCCCGATCTTCACCGCCACAGGAGAGGCGAAAGTTCCCCAATCCCAAAACTTTGTCGTCCAGGCCGGCGCTCCCGTCTTCGCGTCCAGCGCGTAATAATCCTTCATATTCAATATGACCTTTCCGCCTGACACGAGCGGACTGCTGTGATAACCGTGCTCCTGCCCGGCCTTGCCGACCCTTGAGTTCCTGATCCAATTTAGCTTTCCGTCAAGAGTGAAGCTCGCGGTAATGCCGAGCGCGTTCCACACATAGACATTCTCTCCGTCGCTGCAAGGGGTTGCCGTGGCAAACCCGTCTTCCTGCGATACCGGGAACCTGTCCGGATCCATCGCGCCATAAACGGCCTGCATCTGCTTTTCGATATCGTCTTTTTCTTTCAGTTTCCTGTCCAGTTCGTCGGAGAGCGATCCGGGCAGGGCTTTCAAAACTTTGTCCCTTGACTCCGCGAGCCCGTCAAGTTTTTTCAGCTCAGCAGCCCACTTCAGCCTCTCTTCCGCGGTAAAAGCCTCATACGGAGAGAACTGTTTTATCCAGAGCAATTTCCCCTTCTTCTTGTCAAAGCAGAGAAGATCAAAGTTGCCGCCGCAAAAATAAATATTCTGCCCTGCAACCACCGGAGACGAGAAACCGGTAATTGGTATCCTGCTGACCCAAACAACGTTTTTATTCTGTCCGGGGCCTTTCTGCCCTTCCAGAGGAGGAGTCGCATCCTTGAAGATTCCTGTACCGTCCCCCCGCCAGCCGGAATAAACCTTTTTGTCCGCCGTTTCAGCGCCGGCAAGAGCGCAGAGCGATACGGCAAACAACATTACGGCGGCTTTTCTTATTTCATTCCCGCTGATACTAAATTTCATGTGCATTTGACCCCCGGTGTTTTAATTTTACTTAATTTTTATAATAACTTTTCTATCCCTCGGGCCGTCAAACTCGCAGAAATATATCCCCTGCCAGACGCCGAGAATCAGTTTTCCGTTTTCCACGAGCACCGTCTGGCAAAAGCCCATCATTGAGGCCT
>CAIWWK010000014.1 GCA_903916325.1 Candidatus Firestoneibacteriota bacterium | reverse complement strand
TTATTTCCACGCCTGGCTCCGCAATCAGACCTGCCAGATGTTTGAAGACACGCTCAGAAAGACTATTGCCGAAAGCTTCAAGAAAGAATATGAAGCCGGGAAAATAGTAATAGAAGTCTATGATGCAGAAAAAGGCGAGGCGCATTTTACCGATGATTACGAAATAGTTGCGAGCAACGCAGTAGTTCTCTCGCTGGTGAAAGATGGCAAGGAAGTTAAGTGGGTTGAGTTGAAAAAACTCATTTCCTTCAGCGAGGAACCAACGAAACTCCGAGAGTATTTTGAAAAGGAACTGAAAGCCTTTTTGGCAGAAGACGCCAGGAAGTGACCCACGCCCGGCCTGCGGGAGCGGTTTTAAGGTGAATATAAATCAAAAGATAGAATTAAACGATGAATTCCGGCTCGCGCTGGGCCTCCTTGAGAACACAAACGAGCATATCTTTCTCACGGGGAAAGCCGGCACCGGCAAATCCACTCTGCTTGAACTTTTCCGCAGGGATACAAAGAAAAACATTGTGGTCCTTGCCCCCACGGGCGTCGCAGCCGTGAATGTATCAGGCCAGACAATTCACTCGTTTTTTGGTTTTAAGCCTGATATCACGCTTGCCAAAGTAAAAAAATCCCGCAAAGAAGACCTCGGACTCTTTGAGCGCCTTGAAACGCTTATTATAGACGAAGTTTCAATGGTGCGCGCCGACCTCCTTGACTGCGTAGACAAAGCGCTCAAGAAGAACCGCGGCAGAAAAGAGCCTTTCGGCGGAGTCCAGATGGTCTTCATAGGCGACCTTTACCAGCTGCCTCCGGTGGTAACCTCCGCTGAACGCGAGCTCTTCCGCACCCATTACAAATCCCCTTATTTTTTTGACGCAGCCTCTATAAAGAAAATTGGAATGCGTTACATCGAACTTATGAAAGTTTACCGCCAGCACGACAGTGGTTTTGTAAATCTCCTGAACGCCATAAGGAATAATACCGTGACTTCCGGACAGCTCAGGACGCTTAACAGCCGCGTGATAGAATTCGCGGATGAGGATCTTTTAAAGGACCACGTTCTGCTCACTTCAAGGAACGCCGCCGCCGAGTCAATGAACCTGAAGTACCTTTCCCGCCTAGAGGGAGAGCCGTCAGTTTTCGCGGCAAGCTCTAGCGGGGAGTTCAAAAGGGAATATTATCCCGCGGAGCACAGCCTGCAGCTCAAAGCAGGGGCGCGCGTAATGCTCTTAAATAATGACCGCGGCGGCCGCTGGGTAAACGGCACCATCGCTGAAGTTCGAGGCGTGGAGCAGGACGATAACGGGACGGAAGTTGTTTTCGTGGAGCTTCCTGACGGAGCCGTGGAAGCTGTATACCGCAACAAGTGGGAGCTCTTCAAGTTCAAGCTGAACGAGAAGGGGACAAAAATCGAAAGCGAGCCCATGGGAGAGTTTACGCAGTACCCGCTCAAGCTTGCCTGGGCAATGACCATCCACAAGAGCCAGGGAAAGACCTTTGAAAAAGTTGTCATTGACGCTTCCGGCGGCATCTTCGCGCACGGTCAGGTTTATGTCGCTTTATCCCGCTGCACTTCCTTTGAGGGGATGCGCCTGACAGTTCCGCTTGAGAAAAAGCACATCCTGTTGGACTGGCGCGTTGTCAAATTCATAACGAATTACCAGTACGGCGTGTCAGAAGATGCGATGCCGGAAGAAGAGAAACTCCGCATCATTAATGAAGTTATAACCTCCGGCGGGAAAATTAAGATAAAATACCTGAAAGCGAACGGAGAGAAGACCTGCCGGGTGGTTTTCCCGTCCTTTGCCGGTGAAATGTCCTTTAAAGATAAGAAGTTTCTGGGTTTCATCGGACATTGCAGCGAAAGAAAAGAGAAACGCACTTTTAGGGTTGATAGAATATTGGAGATGGAAGTATTATAGTAAGGGAAAAGTTTGTAACGTTCATAAGGTTTATAACGTTTGTAACGTAAAAGCAAACCCTGAGCGAAGCTGCGCCGAAGGCGCGCCGATGCGCAGTAAGGTGGAGAATAGAAGACGGAGGACAGTGGACTGAGGACA
>CAIWWK010000013.1 GCA_903916325.1 Candidatus Firestoneibacteriota bacterium | reverse complement strand
CACGGCCCGCAGGTCGGAGTGGAAACAGCCGCGCCCGCGTTCACAAAGATCTCGGTCAGCCCTTCCTTGAACATCTGCATGAAGACCGCCTGGGTAGCCGGTATCACCAGCATCCTGACAGTTGAATGAACTTTTTTGCCCTTTATAATCTTAGCAGCAAGGCGCATATCTTCTATCCTGCCGTTTGTGCAGGAACCGACAACAACCTGGTCTATCTTTACATTGCCGACTTTGCTGAGCGGCCTGGCATTGGAAGGCAGATGAGGGAAAGAAACAGTCGGCTCTATCTTTGCCGCGTTGTATTCCCTGACATCCACATACTTCGCGTCCTTGTCGGAAGCGAAAAACACCGGCTTCCTCTGGGACCTGCCCTTGAGGAACTCTTTTGTTATTTTGTCCGGAGCGATTATCCCGTTCTTGCCTCCCGCTTCAATGGCCATATTGCACATTGAGAGGCGCCCTTCCATGGAAAGGTTTTCTATCGTATCGCCGCAGAACTCCATAGAACGGTAGAGTGCCCCGTCTACCCCGATATCGCCTATAAGATGAAGAATCAGGTCTTTTCCTGTAACCCATTTCGAGAGTTTGCCTTTGAAGACAAACTTCATGGCTTCCGGAACCTTAAGCCAGGCCTTGCCGGAAATCATTGCCGCCGCGAGATCGGTACTGCCGACGCCAGTGGAAAAAGCGCCGAGCGCGCCGTAGGTGCAGGTGTGCGAGTCCGCGCCAATTATCGCGTCGCCTGCCGTTACTATTCCCTGCTCGGGAAGGAGAGCGTGTTCCACGCCCATCTTGCCGACTTCAAAGTAGTTTTTCAGTTTCTGCTCTTTCGCGAACTCGCGGAGCACCTTCGCCTGCTCAGCCGACTTTATGTCCTTGTTCGGCGTAAAGTGGTCCGGGATCAGGCAAACCCTGTCCTTGTCAAATACTTTCTTTGCTCCCGCGTTTTTAAATTCGCTAATGGCAATCGGTGCGGTGATATCGTTCCCGAGGACTATATCCAGTTTTGCCCAGATCAGGTCCCCCGGCTTGACCTCTTTTTTACCGGCATGCGCCGCAAGTATCTTTTCCGTTATCGTCATCCCCATGTTATATCTCCTCTTGTTAACATTATGAATGTTTTTTCTATGCGCCTCACGTTATAAACGTTATTCTGCTATGCCGGACGGAGTCCGGCATGAATAATATCTTACCTCTCAGAACAAGACGCACGAAGTGCGGCTTATAAACTTTTAGATCTTTACTTTCTTCGCCCTCTCTATTTTCGAAAGCGCATCTAAATACGCCTTTACTGAAGCCTCTATTACATCCGTCGAAATACCCCTGCCGTTTACTTCGGTCTCTCCCTTCCGTATCCTGACGCTTACCTCTCCCATTGCTTCTTTGCCTGAGGTGACCGAACGGATCTGATAGTCCAGCAGCTTGACATCTTTTTCGCCAAGTATCTCGTTTACCGCCTTGTAAGCCGCGTCAACCGGCCCGTCGCCGATGGCCGCTGCCTGTTCAAGCTTGCCTTTCACCTTTATCCTGACTGTTGCTGTCGGAACCATCTTGTTGCCGGTCGCGACATAGATGTAGTCGAGGTGATAGATTTCTTCCGTTCCCTTCTTCCCGACGGATTCCATAAGCGCCATAAGGTCATCGTCAAAAACCTCTTTCTTCTTATCGGCAATTTCCAGGAATTTACCGTAGAGTTCCAGTATCTCGGCGTCGCCAAACTTAAAACCAAGTTCCTCGAGGCGGTGCTTCAGCGCGTGCTTGCCGGACCTGGCGGTGAGCACTATCTCGTGCCCGATAATGCCGATGCTTTTCGGCGTCATAATCCCAAAGGTTGAATCATTCTTGAGTATCGCGTCCTGGTGAATACCGGAAGCATGGGCAAAAGCGTTCTGCCCGACAATGGCTTTGTTCACCTGAACGGGAATACCGGTAAAACGCGTCACCATCTTGGAGGTCTTGAATATCTCCTCGGTCTTGATGTTCGTGTCTATTTTGTAGATATCCTTTCTGACCTTGAGGGTCATCACGATTTCTTCAAGTGAAGCATTGCCCGCGCGTTCCCCGAGCCCGTTTATGGTACACTCTATCTGCCTTGCGCCGGCCTGAATTGCTGCAAGCGAGTTCGCGGTCGCTAGCCCCAGGTCATTGTGGCAGTGCACTGCAATTATAGCCTTGTTCACGTTCGGCACAGTATTCATAAGCTTTTTTATGAGGTTTCCGTACTCGCCCGGCTCAGAATAGCCCACGGAATCCGGAATATTGATAGTGGAAGCTCCTGCGCGGATAGTCTCTTCAACTATCTTGCAAAGATAATCAAAGTCCGTCCTCGTCGCGTCCATTGCCGAATATTCCACATCGGGGCAAAGGTTTCTCGCGAGCTTTACCGCCTCAATGGAGCGCCTGAGCACCTCTTCACGGGTCGTGTTGGTGATGAACTTCACATGAATATCCGAGGTCCCGATGAAGGTATGTATCCTCGGATGCTTCGCAGGCTTGACTCCTTCCGCGCAGGCCTCGATATCCTTTTTTACGGCCCGGGCAAGACCCGCTATCACAGGTTTCTTAAGCGCCTTCGATATTTCTTTCACCGACTCAAGATCTCCAGGCGAAGATATGGGAAACCCTGCTTCTATGACATCAACATTCAGCCGTTCCAGTTGTTTCGCTATTTCAAGTTTTTCCACCCTTGTAAGAGAAGCTCCCGGGACCTGTTCCCCGTCGCGGAGCGTCGTGTCAAATATGAGGATTTTGTCAGCCATTTTGTTTTCTCCTTTTTAACTTCTGCCTTCTCGCCTTAAGCAGTTCATAACCCGCCTTGATTAGGTTCCACAAGACATAGCCGGTGCACAAGAGGAAAGCGGATACTTCAAATTTTACAAACAGTACAAAGAGAGCGCACATCGAGGCTGCCAGCACCGCGAACCTGATTCTCTCTCTCACCAGAAAATATTTGAATGAACTGAATTTGACGTTGCTTATCATAAGCACCGCCAGGAGTATCATAAGAGCCGGTATCACATAATGTTGAAAAGTGGTAATGTTCTCCGAATACCAGTCAAGCGCCTTGTCATAAAAGAGCCTCGGCCCGTTCGCGTAGTAAACATCAAACCACTGCGAAAATATAACGTAAGAGACCAGCACGGAAGCCGCGGCCGGTATGGGAAGCCCCTTGAATATCCTGGGATCGCCCGCTCCGGAATTTGTGAGCACGTTGAATCTTGCCAGCCTGAAAGCGCCCGCGAAAATAAATATCGAGGCGAGAGCAATTCCGATGGGGCCCTGGTAGCGCAGCACTACAACATACATCAGTATCGCCGGGGCAACACCGAAAGAAACCACATCAGACAGCGAATCATATTCTATCCCGAACTTTCCCGCGGTATTGGTAAGGCGCGCCGCCATGCCGTCAAGCACATCAAAGACCATCGCAAGCAGTATAAGATAGCAGGAGGTCACATAGGGAATAAAAACATGCTGGCTGCTTCCGGGCGGCGGGAGGACCAGTTTGAAAGAGTCATAGATAGCGAGAATAATCGCTATAACTCCGCAGACGAGATTCCCCGTAGTGAGCAGTGTCGGGAGCAGCGGTATTTTTTCCGTTTTCACGGTCTTTCTTGCCACCTTGTCCGTCCTTTAATACTTCGCTATTTTTGTAAGCCCGCCCTTTACCTTTGAATCAACATCCACCAGCAGTTCGCATTTTGCCGGCAGGTAAATATCAACCCTGGAGCCGAACTTTATTATGCCTAAACGCTCGCCGATTCCAAGCTGCTTCCCGGCTTTAACCCAGGAAACCGGCCTCTGGGCGATAATCCCTGAAATTTGCTTTATTACCACTGGTATCTCGCCTTCTATATAGTATACATTATGCCTGTTCTTTTCCGAAGATTCCCCGAGAAACGCAGGCAGTACCTTGCCTTTTACATGCTCTATTTCTAAAAGATTTCCCGCCACCGGCGCCCTCTGAACATGAACATTGAAGAGAGACAGAAAAATGCTGATTCTCTTAGCCTTTCCGGGAATCCCCCGGATTTCGGCGTCTTCGTCTACAAGATCCACAACACCGTCCGCTGGAGAGAGCACATCTCCCTTTGAAGTTTCCGCGTTCCTTTCCGGGTCGCGGAAAAAACTTAAAACTATCACCATTAACAACAGCGCTATTCCGAGCAGCCAGCCTAAAATCCACTGCTGGCGGTACTTCAATAATGTCACGCCGAAAACAAGCGACAGCAAGCCAAAGGCAAAGACGAACAACACCGCGCCCAAAGCTTCTTTAAACGCGATCTTTGGCTTCAGAAAACTTATCAGCCATGCAAGCAGAAGCCCGCCGAAAGCGGTCACGCCGAGGCCTATCGCTATTTTTAAAACCGTTCCTGTAAGTATTTTTGCGAGCATGCTTTCCCCATTAAAAAAGGCGCGGACCCTGATGGACCCGCGCCTTCGATTGAACCTTCTTACTTTTTGAGCCAGTCCATCATCGCGCGCAGGTCCTTCCCCACTTTTTCAATCAAGTGGGCGTCGTCTTTCCGCATCAAAGCGTTGAAGACCGGGCGGTTGACCATATTCTCAACCAGCCATCTATTCGCGAACTCGCCTTCCTGTATCTCGGTGAGCATCTTTTTCATTTCTTTCTTGGTCTCTGCCGTCACAATCCTCGGGCCGCAGACCAGGTCGCCGTACCTTGCGGTCGTGCTGACATTCCTTCTCATGCCCTGTATGCCGTGCTCAACCATAAGATCGCAGATGAGCTTGAGCTCGTGCAGGCATTCAAAGTACGCTATCTCGGGCTGATATCCTGCTTCAACGAGAGTTTCAAATCCGGCTTTGACAAGCGCGGAAGCGCCGCCGCAGAGAACTGCCTGCTCGCCGAAAAGGTCCGTCTCGGTCTCTTCTTTAAAAGTTGTCTCAAGCACTCCGGCCCTGGTGGCGCCGATGCCCTTCGCATAAGCGAGAGCGGTGTTCTTCGCCTTGCCTGAAGCATCCTGGTAGATCGCGATAAGCGCCGGAACGCCCCTGCCTTCTTCATACTGGGTGCGGACCAGATGGCCCGGGCCCTTGGGGGCTATCATAATAACATCAACATCCTTGTTCGGCACGATCTGGTTGAAATGGATATTGAAACCGTGCGAGAAAACAAGGGTTTTGCCTTTCTTCATATATTTCTCGAAAGAGGTCTTGTAGATCTTCGCCTGGAGGTCATCCTGGGTGAGAATCTGGATAAGGTCGGCCTTCTGGGCCATCTCTTCCGCGGTTACTATTTTAAACTTTGCTTTCTTTGCCGCTTCGTAGGCATCCGTTCCGGGAAGCTCGCATATAATTACGTCAATGCCTGAATCCCTGAGATTCAGAGCCTGCGCGTGCCCCTGATTTCCGTAGCCGATGATGCCGACGGTCTTTCCCTTAAGAAGCTTAATGTCTGCGTCTTTCTCGTAATACGCTTTCACCATGATAATTCTCCTCCTAAAATTGAAAAGGGCCTGTACCGGCCCCTTTTATTAGCGCCAATAGCGAAATGCTCAAGTATTATATAGCAAAATTGCCGGGGTAGTCAAGAAAGAAAACCCTTCAAAACATATTGATTTTAATGCATTCTGCCGGTTATTGCTTCCTCAGGCAGTGGGGCAGGCTGCCTTTCTGCTTATGGTGCAGCACGCACTCGCAACATTTACCCTTCCGCTCGCACTCGCCCTTACAGGTGCAGTTTTTCACGTTTTCTTCTTTCCTGCATTCCATAGCACTCCTTTTGCATCCGCTTATGCCCATTGTTTCTGCTCTTGTTTTTGACTTTACTTTACAAACCTTATGAACCTTACAAACCTTATAAACTCTTTAGGTCGATCTTGTTGGGTAAAGGACAAACCCTATGTGCCCACTTATCCTCCAGATACTTAGACCGCCCTGAGCCCGCCTTATACATCTTGTAATGCACCGGGTTCTTGTCCGCGTAATCCTGGTGATATTCTTCCGCCGGATAGAACTCTTTTGCCTTAAGTATCTGCGTGACGACCGGCTTATCGAACATCCTGCTGGCGTCTATGGCCTTCTTTGAAGCTTCGGCAATTTTTTTCTGTTCTTCGTTCATGTAAAATACCGCGGTGTGGTACTGGCTGCCTCTGTCGGCAAACTGCCCGTCCGAATCCGTCGGGTCTATCTGCTGCCAGAATTTATTCAGGACCTCAAGATAAGAAACTTTCCCGGGATCAAAGGTTACTTCAACCCCCTCATAGTGGCCGGTTGTTCCTGTGCAAACCTCTTCGTAGGTCGGATTTGCTTTTGCCCCGCCCGTATAACCTGAAACGGCTTTTATAACTCCCGGCATATGCGCGAAAGCGGATTCCACGCACCAGAAGCAGCCGCCTGCGAATATTGCTCGTTCGGCATTTTTCGGCATAATTTGCTCCTTTGGCAGCGGCGCCTGCCCTGCTGAACAACCGGAAATAAAGACGAGCGCCATGACCGCAAGAATCGTGTTTTTCATATTCACTTCCTCCTGACGCTGTCGCCTCTTCCTTTCCCGACAGTCCTTCCAACCGACTCAATGCGCCTCACGAGACAGGGATAGCAGTCCCGCGTTCCTTCGTTGGTGCAGATCTTGTCCGGATAAATTTCGTAGAGCTTGCGGAATTCCGACGGAGAAACATTTGGCATAATAACATTCGCCCCGCACTGAAGCGCCTTCTCTCTTCCGAGCGGATCCATAGTCCCCGCCGCGGTCGTTGCCGGCATGTGGGTATTAAGCGTTACTATCCTGGCAAGCGCCAGAGTCTTGAGCATTTTTTCTAATGCCGGTTTTTTAACTCCTTTAAGCGGAGTCTCAGGATGAGGCAAAAAGACGCTGATGCTTACCATATCAAGTTCAAGTTTTTTGCAGAGCAGGATGTCGTCCGCGAGGTCTTCGTCCGTCTGCCCGGGAAAGCCCACAAGATTTCCCGACCCCGCCTGGAATCCGAGTTTCTTCAGGTTCTCAAGACATTTGAGGCGGTCTTTCAGCTCGCTCCACGGGCGGAACTTCTTATAGAGTTTTTCGTTTGAGGTTTCGAACTTGAGGAGGTATCTGTCAGCCCCCGCTTCGCGGAGGGCCTGGTAGTCGTCAAAGGGAAGCTCTCCTACTGAAAGCGTCACTGCCATTCCCCTTCCGCTTATCTCCCTGACGATGGAGCAGAGCTCCTTTACAGGGACAGGGCTTCCCTCTCCCGATTGAAGAACCACCGTGCCTATTTCAAACTCTTTTGCCACAGCAACGGATTCCATTATCTCTTCGCGGCTGAGCGTGTACCTGGAAAGCTTTGTATTTGATACGCGAAGCCCGCAGTAGTGGCAATCCCTCGCGCAGATATTGGAAAACTCTATAATGCCGCGAAGATATACGCAATCTCCCATATATTCGCGCCGCACCGCGTCGGCCTCGGCAAAAAGAGCGGCAACTTTTGCAGGGTCGCTTTCCTTGAGCCTTTGAGCCAGTATGTCTTTTGAGTAATTGCTCATATTAGATTATCGCAAAATCCCCGCACGGCTTCCATGATATATGCCCTATTTGGAAAGCGCCTTTAGCTTTACTATTTCCGCGGCTATCTGCTTTCTCCAGGCGATGGCGTCGTATTCATTCTTATCCGCGGTTCCGCCCATATCGGTCGCTCCGCAATAGCTGTCCGTTTTCTCTTTGATTGCCGAAAGCAGGGACGCCGCCTTTTTGGCCGCGGACTTTTGCGCCGCGGTTCCGGCCGACGCTTTCTTTATCTCCTGTTCCAGCGTATATATGTAAGCGTGGTCGTCTATTCCCTCGGAACACCATTCATAGTTCGGGCTCGGAATCAGCTCTCCTTTCAGAGGATAAACTATTCCGGCATAAGGATCTCCCGCCCTGCAAGTGCTCCAGGTCGTCGGCTCCCTTGAAGAATTTTCGTCCCAGCAGGTGTAAGCCCATTCTATCCTGCCGCGCGAGCCGTTCTTCCACATGACAAACCCGAATGACGCGCGCGATCTTCCGCTGTTGTAGAACCAGAGCGGCTTATTCAGCTCCCGTGTTCTGGCCATAATTCTCGCGTTATAAGGCCCGCAGTGAGGGGCAAGAATATCAAACATATCGGCAATGGAAATATAATCAACCTTGCCGTCGTTGTCGCGCATCGGATCGTTCCACAGCACTGCGTCCGGCACCTGCCTCGCGAGTTTCACCAATTTAGAGGCTGACGAGAGGTTACGGCTCGGATCTTCTTCTCTTATCTCGTCCGCAAGATGAAAGTAAATCTTTATGCCCTTCTTCTTTGCCCAATCATTGAGCTGCTTTATTCCGTCAACATAGGCGGAATTGAACTCATCAGAGAACTGCTCGACATTTCCAAGGTGCGGCGCGCTCATAAGGTTTAGGTGTCCGGCGAAGCCGTATTTTTTCACAAGCGCGGCGGCCTTATCCAGTTCGGAAAAATCTATTTTGCACTTTCCGCCTGTGACCTCAGGCGCTACGCCGGGAAACCCGTGAATGGAATTATTCCCGTGTTTCGCGTAATCCGCGAACGCGGCATCGGTAAAGTTCATAGCGAACCAGCCGAACTGCATGCCGGAATCGCGGACGAGTTTAAAGGGCAAGACTTCTACAGCCAAAGGGATTTTAAGCGCCTGTTTTTCTCCGGCTTTAAGCGTTATTTCCGCGCTGTATTTTCCGGGCAACGCGTCTTCCGGTGTCTCAAGAGTTATCCAGAGCTGGCGGGTTACCCCCTTGTAAAGCTTTACGGGATTTTGTTTTATTATCATCTCGGGGCGAAGCTGCGAGACTCCGAAATCAACAGCCTTTATCAAGTGCTTCACGGCGCGAAGGTCAAACGCTGATGCAGGTATGACAGACCCGCCGCATTTGGCATCGCTCACGCTCACCGTCACATCCAGATCTTCAAGCGGAACAAGGCCTACAGTCACCGGCTCCCGTTCTCCCGGGGTCGTCTGTATCTCAAAACCACTCAGGCCAAGTTCCAATTTATTTGGGTTTGAATTAAAATAGACCGGGCACATATATTGCCTGTTAAACGCGACGAATCCGCGCGCTTTGTCGTCCGCGGAAGGCTCAACCGCGGGATTGTCCTGCTTTACATCGCTGAGATAGAATTTATCTATGCGAAGGCTTAGCCGGAGGGTGCTTCGCAAGCCCTCAGAGAGCATTTCATTCGCTTCTTTTTTATACCCGGGTTCAAGTTCAGTTGCAGCAGAAACCAATAAAGGAAAAAACATTAATAACGCGCATGCAGCTTTTCTTAATGACTTCATTTTACCTCCGTCTTGCTGAAAAACACTTCGCGCCGGCATATTTTGCGTGTTGACATAACGGAGAATCCAGACTGCAGGCGTATATCTTCGGAAGAACTGCCGATCATGACTTTGTACTTTCCTGCTTCAACAACGAAATCCATTTTATCGTCATAGAACGCGAGTTGTTCCGGATTCAAGTTTATCTTTATTGACTTTGTCTGCCCCGGCGCGAGCTTAACCTTTGCAAATCCTTTTAGTTCTTTAACCGGGCGGATTACGCTTGCTACTTTATCCGCGATATAAAGCTGGGCGGTTTCCGAGCCAGCCTGTTTTCCGGTATTCTTTACCTTAAACGATACTGAAAGTTCTTCCCTTCCCTTTATAGCCTTCGCGCTGAGTTTCAAGCCGGAGTAAGCAAAAGAAGTATAGGAAAGGCCGTGCCCGAAAGGATAAAGAGGCAGGGCGTCGTTATCAATATATTTTATCCTGCAGGAACGCTTCCTGCTGTAATGAACCGGGGCCTGCCCTCCCGCTTTCGGAAGAGAGACGGATAGCTTGCCGGAAGGATTGAGGTCTCCGAAAAGGACATCCGCGACCGCCTGAGCGCCTTCATCGGCGGGATACCACGCGGAAATAATTGCGTCACATTTGCTTTCAATCTTTCCGAGGGCCAGCTGGCGGCCGGATAGGTATACCAGAATAAGCGGTTTCCCGAACTTCTTTAATTCGGCAAGCAGCTCCGCCTGAACACCGGGAAGCTCAACTTCCGTCCTGTCGCAGCCCTCCCCGGAAATCCCTCTGCCAGCGTTGCTTGAAAACTCGCCCATTACCGCGACAATTACATCAGCCCTGCTTGCAGCGCGAAGAACTTCGCCGAAACCTTCTTTATCCTTCTCAAGGAAACCGCAGCCCTTCGCGAAGAGAATCTCTGCTTTGCGGGCAGCCTTCTCTTTAATTGCCTGCAAAATACTCTTAGTCCATTTTTTCGCGGGTTCTTCTCCGAGATTGTAGTGGGCGAAATAATGGTAATCCCCGTAAAGATTTCGCGCTGAATCGGCGTTCGGGCCGATTACCGCTATTGTTTTTGTTTTCTTTGAGAGCGGGAGCGCGTTCTTTTCATTCTTCAGGAGCACCAGGGATTCTCCTGCCGCACGCAGGGCCAGCTTCCTGTCTTTTTTGTTGTTCATATTATTCAGCCCGCCGGTCCTGACATACGGGTTCTCAAAAAGCCCGAGCAGGAATTTCACCCGCAGCTGTCTCTCCACGGAAACATCTATATCAGATTCCTTAACGCGTCCGTCGTTCACGCCCGCCTCAAGCCCTTTGTAAAATCTGAGCACAGGATATTCTATATCCAGCCCGGCGTTAAACGCCTTAATTCCCGCTTCGTTCTCGTCCTTGGCGGTATACTGGAAATTCCAGAGCTGGTCTATTGCGTTATAGTCCGATACGACAAACCCCTTGAAACCCCATTCTCCGCGAAGGACCTCAGTCAGGAGCCAGCGCGACTGCGCGCAGGGAATGCCGTCAATGTCGGCGTAGGAGTTCATTATAGACCAAGCGCCGCCTTCTTTTACTGCCGCCTCAAAAGGGAAAAGATAATCTTCGCGGAACTCCCGCGCGGGAATCATGGTAGTTCCGACATTCCTTCCGCCCTGTGAAGCGCCGTAACCGGCAAAATGCTTAGGAGTAGCAATGAGCCCGGCCTTGAGGCTTTTCCCCTGCAAACCTTTAATCACTTCAACCCCGAGTTTTGCGGAAAGATACGCGTCCTCTCCAAAAGATTCTTCGACCCGCCCCCACCTAGGCTCCCGGGAGATATCAAGCATCGGAGATAACCCCTGGTGCACGCCGTTAGCGCGGGCGACTTTTCGGACTGAATCGCCTATGGAGCGCAGAAGTTCCGGGTTGAAGGTGCAGGAGAGGCCGATTGCCTGGGGGAAACTCACGGAATTATAGATCATATACCCCGCCAGCGTCTCTTCGTGCATAATGGCCGGTATTTTCAATCTTGTTTTTGTAAGCAGGAGTTTCTGA
This sequence comes from Candidatus Firestoneibacteriota bacterium, assembly GCA_903916325.1. Lineage (GTDB taxonomy): Bacteria > Oederibacteriota > D2-FULL-39-29 > D2-FULL-39-29 > CAIOVX01 > CAIOVX01. The sequence goes on along the minus strand of CAIWWK010000013.1, from coordinate 981 downwards.
AGGCGGTTGCGGGCTTTCGCGGATTCCGCCGGAAGCGTGCCGAGGATGGTGCGCCCCACCGTTCCTATCTGCCCGATGCCTTCTTTACAACTCTTCAGGAATTCCTTCTCAATCACCGCGTTTTTCGTGATGAAACTCTTCGGGTCTATTGAGGCAAGCTGGGCTATTTTTTCCTTGAGCGTCATGCGGGACAACAGGTCTTTTACGCGCGCTTCAACATCCAGCTTCGGGTTTTGATAAGGAAACCTTCTCATACATTCTCCTTTTTTTAGCTTGCGTTAGCGGCTTTTCGGGGGTTTGATGGAACAGGAAACTATTCTTCGAGTTTTTCGGCGAGTTCCCTTACATTCTTCTTTATTATATCGGCAGTCTCTTTTCCCAGCCGGTTAAACTCTTCGTTCTTTGTTTTAAGCAGCCCGTCTATTTTGAGGCCTTCCATCCAGGTTGAGATGTTGAACGCGAGCCGGCTGAACTTGTCCTGTTTCACCGATTCCAAAAGAATTAGTTCGGTCTTACCTTCTATGCCCGATGCCACTTCCTCCAATTCAAGACGGGGCGGCAGCCTTACCATTTCGAAATCCTTCTTCTTCTTTCTGAAAATATCTTTCATGCGGTCAACGTTTTTCGCAAGGTCCAGCATGAGGTAAGACATGACTTCCCAGTAGTCCATCTCTTCGTCGCGCGAGTGCTCGGCGCACGCGACAAAAAGATCGGAAGCGGCGGCAAAAACCGCTTTCATCCGTATAAACACCGCGACCGTTTCCTGTTCGTCTTCCCATTTCATACAAATAGGTTATAGTAAACCGGAAAAATAGTCAAGCGAAGACGGGCAGGTATTCCAAAAAAAAGGGGCCCGAAACCGGGCCCCGAAAACTTTTCAGCAAGGCGTGATTACTATTCTTCTTCGTTAACCAGGTAAAGGTTGCCGAAATAATACTCGTGCTTAGCATCGCCGGTAAAGAACTGAAGAACCTGCATATT
>CAIWWK010000012.1 GCA_903916325.1 Candidatus Firestoneibacteriota bacterium | reverse complement strand
TATTCCTGTTTTCATCGTCGCCGGGAAGCTTTACCTTGCGGATTTCTTCCAGCTTGCCGCCGAGAATCTCTATGACCTTCTCCGCGTTCTTGATTTCTTTCGCATCGCGCCCTTTCTGCGCTATAAAGAGGCCGCCAACCTTGACGAAAGGGAGGCAAAACTCTGCAAGCACAGGCATCGTTGCCACTGCTCGCGCTGTCACAACATCGTATTGTTCCCTGAAAGCAGGATCTCTGCCGAATTCCTCGGCTCTTCCCCATTTTGACTCGACACCTTCAAGCTTCAGCGTGTCAATGATGTGATCAAGGAAAACCACCTTTTTCGCCACCGAGTCCATCACGGTGACCTTAAGTTCGGGGCAGACGATCTTCAAAACGAGCCCGGGAAAGCCTCCTCCGGTTCCAACATCAAGCAGGTTTCCTTTGGGATTTATAAGCGGAAGAACGCTCAGGGAGTCGAGAAAATGGTTTTTATATATTTCGTACTCGCCTGTTATTGCGGTTATATTTGTTTTCTTGTTCCACTCCAAGAGCTCAGCCGCATATGTCTTAAAATCAGAAAGGACTTTTTCTTCGGCTTTTAGAAAGGGGGAAAAAAGGAATATGAGTTGTTCGTTGGTCATATCCGATTTTAACGCAGATGGCAACCAAATACAACACAAATACCAAACACCAAATTCTAAACTCTAAATTCTAAATTCTAAAAACAAACCCAAACCCTTAGTGGCGATTCAACCGTCGTGCCGCAGGCTTGCGCAAAAGACCAACTTTGCAGTTTACCATTTGCCTCTTGTTTAGAATTTCGTGCTTAGTGCTTATTGTTTGTTTTTTTCATATATACCAGCACTGCCGTTATATCGGACGGCGCTATGCCGGAGATTCTTCTCGCCTGTCCTATGGAATCCGGAAGTATTTTTTGGAGCTTTTCAACTGCCTCTCCGGAAAGCCCGTGCACCTTTTTGTAATCAATACCGGCAGGGATCTTAATATGTTCTTCTTTTTCAAACTTCTCTATCTGTTCCAGCTGCCTTTTGATATACCCTTCATACTTCACCTGTATCTCAGCCTGTTCGAGCGCTTCCTGTCTCAGGCGCTCATCCTGCCCGGCAGCGCTTTTTATTTTGCCTGAAAGACCGGTAATATTTATTTCGGGACGGCGCAGGAGTTCTTTCAGGGATATCCTTTCCGTCAAACCGGAGGATTTAAGGCTCTTCACGAAGGCCTTATTCTCTTCGGTTGGCTTAAGATAGGTTCCCGCGAGCTCAGCAAGCACCGCCTTAATGTTTTTTTTCTTCTCTAGAAATCTTTCGTAGCGCGCCTTTGATATAAGTCCGAGCTTGAACCCGTATTCCGTGAGCCGCAGGTCGGCGTTGTCCTGGCGCAGGACCAGCCGGTACTCGGCCCTTGAGGTAAACATGCGGTAGGGTTCTTCAGTCCCTTTAGTGACCAGATCGTCTATCAGCACTCCGATATAACCCTCGGAGCGCTCCAGGATTAACTCTTCCTTTTTTCCCTTTGCCCGAAAAGCCGCGTTTATGCCCGCCATAAGCCCCTGCGCGGCCGCTTCCTCATAACCGGAAGTGCCGTTTATCTGCCCGGCAAGGTAGAGATTCTTTACCGCCTTAGTCTCCAGCGTGTGCTTTATCTGGTCGGGCGGAACAAAATCATATTCAATGGCATAACCCGGCCTCATGATTTCGACATTCTTAAGAGCCGGAATAGAACGCAGGAATGCGTACTGGACATCAAGCGGCAGGCTGGTGGAGAGCCCGTTGCAATATATTTCAAGCGTTTTTAGCCCCTCCGGTTCAAGGAAGATCTGGTGGCGGGTCTTTTCCGGGAAACGCATAACCTTGTCCTCAATAGAGGGGCAGTATCTCGGGCCGATGCCTTTTATTCTTCCCCCGTAGAGCGGCGACCTATGGATATTTTTTCTGATGATCTCGTTTGTTTCCGCTGTGGTGTAGACCGAATGGCAGGGGACCATGGGCTGATCAATGCTCACGGTTTCAAAAGAAAACGGTACAGGTATCTTGTCACCCGGCTGTTCTTCGGTCTTTGAATAATCTATCGTGTTCCTGTTTATGCGCGGATTAGTGCCGGTCTTGAGCCTGCCGAGCCTAAGCCCCGCCGCCTTTAGGGCAAGAGAGAGCTTTTCCGCGGCCAGCTCTCCGTTTCTTCCCCCGGGGTAGGAGGACTCGCCTATGTGAATAAGCCCGTTCAGGAAAGTCCCCGGAGTAAGAATAACGCAGGTTGCTTCATATATAACGCCTATATTGGTCTTAACCCCGCAGACTTTGTCCTTCTTTAAAATCAACTTCTCTACTATCCCCTGTTTAATATCTAATCCCGGTTGGTTCTCCAGAACCTGTTTCATATATGATTGATACTCTTTTTTGTCAGACTGGGCTCTAAGAGAATGCACCGCCGGCCCTTTTTTCGTGTTTAGCATCCGAAATTGTATTCCGGTCCGATCGGCTGCCTTTGCCATCTCGCCGCCCAAAGCGTCTATCTCTTTTACAAGGTGTCCCTTGGCAAGCCCGCCTATCGCCGGGTTGCAGGACATTTGAGCGATATTGTCCAAGTTAATGGTAAAAATGCAGACTTTTAGGCCCATTCTGGCAGCTGCAAGCGCGGCTTCAGCCCCTGCATGGCCTGCTCCAACCACTAAAACATCATATTTTTGGCTATTTTTAGACATTTCTCCTGCTTTGATGTTAATACTGATATTTTTTTTCTTACCAACATTCTATCCACAAATGTGGACAGATAGTTATCCACAGCTTGCTTATAATGTGGATTATATTTTTTAGTTTATTATTGGCTTTAAAGCCAAATGCGTTTTCTTAGCCGGCTAAAGTTGATATCACATTTATCCACTAAGTTATGCACTGACAGGGATATTCCTTATCCACAGCTAATCCACAGGGGGAGAAAATAATGACCCGAAATGCCAGCCTGCACATGCCCTTATACCGGCTTTCTTGAACTTTTAACATTTGCCTGTGGATAACAATCTGATAACCCGGAAAAACGGCAATACTTCATTTCCCGACGCAAAAATCGGCGAATATTTTATTTATTATGTCGTCTGTTGAAACTTTGCCTGTTATTGCTCCCAAATAATCCAGCGCGCCTCTGATGTCCAGCGCGATGAACTCTTCCGACATTCCTTTCTCAATTGACAAAAGCGCGTTGCCTAAAGAAGTTACCGCTCCTTCTATCAGCAGTTTGTGGCGTAAATTAGTAATAATAAGTTCTTCCCTTCCCCTTATCCCCTTCTCCTCGATGAGCCCCCTCAGCGCTTTTTTTAATTCCTTTATGCCTTTGGCCCGGAGAACCGAAATCCTGACGATCTTGGCGTCAGGAAGAAGTTTTCCTGCCTCTTTCTCATTCAGTTTTTGCGTGAGATCGGATTTATTTATAACCAGCAGGGCCTTCTTGCCGCGGGCCCTCTTCGCCGTTTCAACATCGTCTGCGGACAGGGCGGCCGAACCGTCAAGCATAAGTAGCACCGCGTCCGCCGCCTCTATGGAGTTAAAGGTCCGCTGAATTCCTTTCTTCTCTATCAGGTCGGAAGATTCTCTTATGCCGGCTGTGTCAGAAAGAACGAAGGGTATTCCGTCTAAATTTATTGATTCCTCGATTATATCCCTCGTCGTTCCCGGCAAATGCGTAACAATCGCCCGCTCTTCATCAAGGAGTTCATTTAAGAGACTGGACTTGCCCGTGTTCGGCCTGCCAATGATGGAAACTTTTGCTCCCTCACGCAGTATCTTTCCCGCATCGGCTGTGCCTGCCAGAGCCTGCAGCCTCGCCTTCACGCCTTTTATAGCGCGCCCTGTTTTTTTTAAGTCGGTGGATTCGAGCCCCTCTTCCGGAAATTCTATATTTGCTTCAACAAGCGCCGCGGCGGTCTTCAACTTTTCCGTTATTTCCTTAAGCTCGCCGGAAAGGCGACCTTTAAGCTGGCTCACAGCGGCTTTCAGACTCTCCGAAGTTTTTGCCTTGATGATGTCAACAACCGCTTCCGCCTGGGCCAGGTCTATCCTTCCGTTCAGGTACGCCCTCTTCGTGAACTCGCCGGGCTCCGCAAGACGAGCGCCAAGCGCGACGGCCGCTTCCAGCGTCCTTCTCAGGGAAATCATCCCGCCATGGCAGTTTATTTCCGCGATATCTTCCCTGGTGTAAGTCCCGGGAGCTTTCATCACGGAAAGAATAACTTCGTCAATAATTTCCGAGGTTACAGGATCTGCCGCGTGGCCGTAATGAATGGTGTGGGTGGAGAGGCTTTTTGGTTTTTTCCCGCTCTTTAGCGTTACCAGCCGCCCCGCGATAGCGAGAGCGTCCGGACCGGAAAGCCGTACTATGCCTATGCCGCTTTCCCCGGGCGCGGTGGCTATGGCAGCGATAGTATCATTTTTCACTTTTTTACCGTTACTTTCCTAATATCAGAAATAAGCTTACCTGTCCAGCCTTTTGCGAACGTCTTAAGCGGCGTTCCGCCGTCGTAAGCTGCAAAAACTTGATATTCCCTTTCTGCCGTATTTTGCGCGCCCGCCAGAAGGGTAAATTCTTTTTCATAGGAAGTGCCCGGGGCAATGACAATTACACGCGATGTTTTCTCTTCCGCCGTAAGCTTTTCTGTTTCGTCGGAAAAAAGCCTCTTTACTATCACGCCGTCAGCAAAAAGGCCGGCGTCAAAACCCAGGGGCCCTCCGGAAGAATCCACTATGCAGGCAGGCTCTGCGGAAGTATTTTGCAGGGAAAGAAACACTTTAATGTCTTCGCCGGGCTTAATGCCCGTTTCCGCGGCTTGAAGCTTTAACAAAACAGCGGGCTCGCCGGAATCCGCAGCCGGCTCAATATTTCCAATCTTTTCGGCCTGACGCTCTCCCAGCCTTTTGCTCTCCGCCAGGTATTTCTGTCCGGAACTCCCGTCGGCGGCAGGCAGGGAAGAAAGCTCCTTAAGCTGCCGCATCGCGCAGGGGATAAGGTCAAGCGCCAGATACGCCTTAAAAAGGGCTTCGCCGACTGTCCTGTATCCTGAGGATTCCGGCGGCACCATTCTTAATGTATTTATCGCTGAAATATATTTCTTAAAGACCCTGACCGGAGCGTAAGGATTGAACCGCGCCGCTTCTTCCGGTTTTCCGCCGGAGAGCAGGCAGAGAGCCTTGATGTTCCCGTAACCTCTGTTGTACGGCTGTTCCATGCCGGAAGCGGACGGATCGTAGTCGGAAAGCCAGGCGAGCGCCTTTTCACGGTCAAAGAGAAGTTCATAAGAGCGGGTGGCCGCGTCTACATATGAGGAAAACTTTCTTACGCTCATCACCTTCCGGATCATTGAGTCACGGAGAACCGCGTCGGAATCCGGTTCAAAGCTCAGAGGGCCTGCATCCGGCTGAATGTTTTCGGAGAGCATCTCCAAGAGGTCTCCCGCTTTAAGGTCGGCGGGGAAGTACGACTTTAACGCCTCCACGGGATCCAGCGCCAGCAGGAGCCTAAATCCTGCAAGAGGCCTGTCTTTGTCGGCAAGAAGAGCCGTTATGTCTTCTTTTATGCGCGCATCTTTTAAAGAGGCAAGCACCGAAAGAAGAAAATAGGCGGCGTTTTCCCCGCCTTCCTGCCCGGCAAGCGTGATAGCCGCCCCGGAAACGGTTGCGGAAGAGGATTTAAGTTCAAGATATGCGGAATAGACCGCATCCGCGCCCTCGGGGGACTTTTTCAGTTCTGCCCCGCAGAGCTCGCAGAAGAATTGCTGTTTCTTTCCCGCCCCCTCTTTCAGCGCCGCGCAATATTTCAGAGCCATCTCGCTTCCTTTAATATCCTGAAGGCCCGCTTTTAGTTTTATGAAATCAATAGCATCCCTGGCTGCCGCCCTTATCGGATAATAATCCCTTCTCTGGGCGTACCTGTCATAAAGCAATGCCGTAAAGATCTGGCCCGAACCTGCTTCCCCCGACTGCGCAAGCGCCTTTAAGGCGGACATTCTGACACCCGAGCTCCTGTCCTTTAATGCGGCGCGGAAAGCTTCCGTCGCTTTTTCCGGAGCGTAGAGGGAAAGCGTTTCTATTATTCGCTGGCGGTAAAAACCGTTTTTCAGGTCGGAAAGGAGATACTCGAGGTCGCCGGTATTTTGGATGCCGCGGTTTAAGAGTTTTTCAAGTTCGGGATTGGATTCAAGAACAGAGAAGCCCGCTTCGGGAAGATCCAGCGTGTCGCGGTCGGCAGCGCGGATACTTTCTATGAGCCTGTCCGCTTCTTTCGCGGCGTCTTCATCCCTTCCCTTGAGCCAGGCGGCTTTCGGGTCCGGGAGTGCGGAAAGCGGCTCCGCTGTCATAATGCGCGGGTCCAGCGACTGCTCTCCCGTTACATCCCCTTCCGGCGCCGCGAGAAGCAGCGCCGGAAGCAGGACCTGTATTAACAGGAGAGAGAATTTTTTCATGTGCCTCAGGCCGCAGCGGCTGCCGGCGCCTTGTTAACGAGATACTGCTGGAGCAGCGAGAGCAGGTTCTGGACGAACCAGAAAAGCACCAGCCCCGAAGGCCACCTGAAATATATGGACATGCCTGTGAACATTATAGGCATCATCCAGAGCATCATCTTAGCCTGCTGGGGATCCGTGGACGGAGTCATCTTCTGCTGGACCCACATCGTCGCGCCCATAAGTATCGGCATCACCCAGTACTTATCCGGGCCGGACAGGTCGGTGACCCAGAACATAAACGGAGAATCCTTCATCTCTATAGCATTGCCGAGAATGGCGTAAAGCGCGAAGAGTACCGGCAGCTGTATGAGCATCCAGAAACACCCGGAGAGCGGATTAATCTTCCTCTCCTTGTAGATTTTTAGCATCTCGGTGTTCATTCTCTGCGGGTCGCTCTTGTACTGTTCCCTGAGCGCGTTCACATGGGGCTGAACTTCCTGCAGCTTCTTCATTGATTTGTACGAGTTCTGGTTCGGCCACCAGAGTATGCCCTTGATAAGCAGCGAGAGCATGATAATGGCTATCCCCCAGTTCCCCACGATGCCGTGGAAAAACTTCAGGGTCTTCAGGAATATTATGCCAAGCCAGCCGAACATCCCGTAATCGAGCGCGTCATGCAGGTTGCTGCCGTATGCTATGAGGTTCTCGTAGATAAGCGGGCCAGCGTAAACTTTAAATTTGAAAGTCTTTCCTTCCTCCCCCTTAAAATCCGGGAGCACGAGAGAGACTACAGGCATTTCAACCGGCGTCTTGACGCCGTTACTGTCGGATATTTCCGCCCTGGTTTTCTTTACTGTTCCCTTAAATCCCTCTGTTTCAGGAACGACAAAAAGCACAGCAAAATACTTGTCTTTTACGCCTGTCCAGGAAAGCGTGTTGATTTCCTTCGCGAGCGGAGCCTCTATGTCAAACTTGCCCGGCCTGCTCTTCTCGGTCTTTCCGTTTACCCTTGAAATGTTCAGGGGCGGAATCTTTGTGGACGGGTCGTGACAGCCAATTCCTGCCGCGGCCGCCAGTTTCACATCGTTTAGAACTCCTTTTGTTTTGGTTTTAAAACTTATCTCGCAGTCAAGATTGAAGCCCTTTTTCTGCAGAGTAAAAACTTTTGCAACTTCGTTGCCCGCCTCATCCCTTCCGGAAAATGTCAGGGAAGAGTCTTTCTTCTCAGCGGCATATATGAGTCCGTCCTTAAAGCCCGCTTTTTCGGAATTTAAAGCAAAGGGGCTGCCTTCAGCGTTATCTTTCCAGACAAGTTCCACCTGTTTGTCGCCAAGCAAAATCTTCTTTAACTTCCAGCTTTTAAGCGCCGCGCCCTTAGTGTCAAAGACCGCGAGGACGTCTTCGTTCTCCAGCGTTACTTCCTTGCCGGCGGGCAATTTCACGGCCGCAATCTTTTTTACATCCGCCGGCGCTGCAGCCGCGTTAGAAGCAGTTTCGGTTTTTGCCGTTTCCTTCACCGCCTGCTGTTCTGCCGCTTTCGGCTGCGGCTGCATCATCTGAAACACTGAAAAGCCGACCAGCACCGTAAACAGAAGCACCATGGCGAATATGAAATTCTTTTCGTTCCCGCCGCCTGACGCGCCGGGCCCCAGATTATTATTAACGCTCATTATTTTTCTCCTTCTGCGGGACGGGATCAAACCCTCCCGGGTGAAACGGATGACATTTTAATAACCTCACCAGCGCGAGCCAGGCTCCCTTAAGGGTTCCGTGCGCTGAGATTGCTTCTGCGGCGTACTCGGAGCAGGTAGGCTGAAACCTGCAGGCCGGCGGAACGAGAGGGGAAATATATCTCTTGTAGGATTTCAGTAAAAAGACCAGGAATTTCTTCATGTGAGGGCGGCCGATTTTAGAGCCTTCTCCACTGTTTCTTTTAACCCGGCAAAATCTGCTTCATCCGAATCCGGCGGAGCCGAGACGACCAGGCGAAGTCCCAGCCCGGCCGTCTTGAATATCGGAAGCAAAATACTGCGAAGCCTTCTTTTTATTTTATTCCTTACACAGGGCGCCGTTTTTTTCCTGACCGCCACTCCAAACTTGAATGACCCGGCGTTGTCCCTGGTGTACATCAGAGTTATCCTGCCGCAACTCGCCCGCTTTCCCTTCTCAAACACTTCACTGAACTCTTCCCGGCTTAGGGAATAATGCATTTCCTTCCCTTGCTTCTCCTGCTGTTGACAACGCGCTTCCCGCCCGGAGTTCTCATTCTCTTTAAAAATCCGTGCGTTCTGTTCCTCTTCCTGTTGTGCGGCTGAAAAGTTCTCTTTACCATTGTTCCTCCTGTTAATTTTTGAGCAGGGTCATTATAGTACATATCGATTTCAAAAAAAACAAAAATATTTCTTGACTTGCATTCAAATATTGAATATATATGATTGCTGCAGGAAATAAGGGAACAAACCGAATGAGTGTTTTTAGGGAGAATTGGATCTTTCTGACATATAGTTACTACAACCAGCGAAAGCTGGTTTTTGTGTTTCTGGGGGAAAAAGCACCACAATAGGTTGTGGATAACTTTAACAACACATACCACGTATTTGATACTGTTGATAACTCTAAATAAACTTGTATAATAAAGCTAATTCGTAGGTTGGTGGCTGTGGATAAACCTGTGGATAATTCATTCTATGGAGTCAACGTGGATAGCGTTTCAATATGGAACGACACTTTAAACCTTATAAAGGAACGCGTCAATCAGCATGGTTTTGAAAGGTGGTTTCTGCCTATAAAGGCCATTTCCATGGAAAATAACCTGCTTTCCATAGAAGTTCCCAATAATTTCACAAAAGAATGGCTTGAATCCAAGTACAAAACAGAAATTAATGAAGCATTAAGCGCTGTTTTGAATCAACAGGCATCGGTGAACATCCTTGTATCGGCCTCAGCCGATATCCCGGTCGTCCAGGCGGAACCCTTGCAGGTCCCCAGACAGCCGGAACAGTACGATAATAATGTAGTCATCGGAAACCCCCTAAACCCAAAATATACTTTTGACAATTTCATCGTCGGCCTTTCTAACAGGTACGCGTACGGAGCCTGCGTAGCAGTAGCAGAGGCTCCAGCAAAAACTTACAACCCTGTCTTTATCTACGGCGGAGTGGGGCTCGGCAAGACACACCTGCTCCAGGCTATAGGAAATCAGATCCGGAACGAGAACCCGACATTGAAAATCGCTTATCTTTCTTCCGAGCAGTTTCTCAATGAGATGATAAGCGCTCTCACAGGCAGGAGCATAAACGAGTTCCGCAATAAATACAGGCATATTGACGTGCTGCTTATTGACGACATCCAGTTCCTTGCGGGAAAAGAAGCGATGCAGGAAGAATTCTTCCATACTTTCAACGTGCTCTATTCCGCAAACCGGCAGATAGTCACCACGTCAGACAGGAAACCGCAGGAATTAAAGATAGAAGAACGCCTCCGGTCAAGATTCGAGATGGGGCTTATCGCGGATATCGGCACGCCTGATCTTGAGACAAGGGTCGCGATTTTAAAGAACAAAGCGGAGAAAGAAAAAATGACTGTACCCGACGATGTCGCGATATACATCGCTAACCTCGTTAAAGACGATGTCAGGGCGCTCGAGGGCTGTCTTACCAGGGTTATTGCCTATGCTTCCATAACCAAGGCAAAACTTTCCATTGATACAGCTAAAGAGTGCCTGAAAGAAAGTTCCATCGGGGAAAGGGAGAAGAGGGTTACCATCGAGGCCATCAAAGAAGCTGTCGTTAAGTTCTACAAACTCAAACCTTCCGACATGATCACCAAAAAGCGCACCCAGCCCGTGGCCTTTGCCAGGCAGGTGGCCATGTACATTACAAGAGAGCTTACCGATATGAGCCTGCCGGAAATAGGCCAGAACTTCGGGGGAAGGGATCATTCCACGGTAATCCACGCCTACGAGACAATCCAGAACAAGAAAGAGACCGACTTGATATTTTTTGAGGAACTGAACAAAATAATGGAAGCGCTAAAAGCCTGACCGGAATTTTTCAATTGAATTATTTTTGCCGGCCCTTTCACGCTAAAAAGTTATTATCCACAATCCACATTGTTCTTATCCACAGAGGGAGGGAGGGTTTTTATCCACCGCATCAACAATTAACTAACAAAGCATGCACAAAATTCTCCACAGATGCCGGCCTTTAATATACAGGGCCAAAAACGTTTTCAACAGTACCAACCGCTATAATACTGATAATAATAATTTGTATTGATATATAGAAAATTAATGATATATAATTCATCTGCTAAGTTAATAACGTCAAGGGTATCAATTCTTCCGGCGGCGTTGGTATTGTATAAAC
>CAIWWK010000011.1 GCA_903916325.1 Candidatus Firestoneibacteriota bacterium | reverse complement strand
TACAAGGCAATGCCGGTTTATAAAAGATAGTACGGGAAGATAATAATGATGGGCGCCGGAATAGCGGCGCCCTTTTTTTTGTGCCCGTTTATCACAATAAAAAGCCTTAAATCCCGCTATACCGGATATGGTTAAATCAATAATGTGAAAGTATCACAATAAGCGAGGCAAATGCATTGCAGGTGAAAGAGGCTATATGTGAGAAGCGTCAATAATGTGAATTATTGCGCATTATCGCTTGACTGAGCTTTTCGGTAAAGGTATAATTCTTTAGTCGCAAATTCTTCGGGAAAAGGCATAAAAATGTCGGAGTCCAAGAGCTGTATCTTCAGGCTGTTCCGTTACAGAAGGTGTTTGAGGGATTTGAAGGAACTCGGATATGTTAAGGTTTTTTCCGACAATCTCGGCGAGGCTTCCGGGGTCACAGCGGCTCAAGTCAGAAAAGATTTCTCGCTCTTCGGCATTACCGGCAACAAGAAGGGCGGATACATTATTGACGCGCTAATTGACAAGCTGAACTATATACTCGGGAAGGATGAAGTTCAAAAAGTTATCCTCGTCGGAACCGGGAATCTCGGGAGCGCTTTGCTTCGCTACAAAGGTTTCAACAAGGAAGATATCCAGATTTCCGCGGCGTTTGACGCGGATCCCGCAAAACAAATGAAATCCGGCGCAATTCAGATTTACCCCGTGAAAGATATCCTGGATTATGTGAAAATAAACCGCATACGTGTCGCAATCCTTGCAGTTCCCTCAGTTGTAGCTCAGGAGTCCGCTGAAATGCTCATAGCCGCAGGCGTCAGAGGTATTCTGAATTTTGCCCCCGTCACCCTTAAGGTTCCGGAAAAAGTTATTGTCAATAATATCAATCTTGCCATCGAACTTGAAAATGTTATCTACCATGTGAGCGTCAGGGAAAAGAATCACAGATAGGTAAATCTCTTTGAAGCGGCAAAGATGCCGCTGATTTCCATGTTGGAGAGGAGACAGGTGATGAGCAATCCCGTTCAAGCAGTATTGCAAATGAAGCAGAAGGCGCTTAGGGGCAGCCTGAAAAAATGGTTTGCTCCGGTCAGGATCAGCGTGGGTATGTCAACCTGCGAAATCGCCGCCGGGTCAAAAGCGGTGCTTGAAACAATTAACGCGGAGCTCAAAAGCAGAAAAGCCCGCGGGGTTTATGTCGGAGTAAAGGGCTGCGCCGGCAGGTGCAATGTGGAACCCACCGTAGAAGTCTACCGCCTCGGGTGTCTTCCCGTTAAATACGACAATGTGGACGAAGCAAAAGCCAAAAAGATAGTCTCGGACGCCCTGTCAAAAAAAGCTCCTCTGCGGGAAGCCGCTGCCTTAGGTCCTGATTCAAAATGCGAATGTCTTGAAGAAAGATCCGAGTATGTTTTCGGAGACCTGCCCGGTTTTAAAAAACAGAAACGAATAGTTTTGAGAAATTGCGGCATAATAGACCCGGATTCTCTGGACGATTATCTGGCTGTCAGAGGCTATCAGGCTCTCGCCAAAGTCCTTTCTGAATACTCTCCGGATCAGGTCATAGACGAGGTTTTGAAATCCGGCCTGCGAGGCCGCGGCGGCGGCGGGTTTCCAACAGGAACTAAATGGAATTATGTGGCAAGGGAAAAGGCAGAGCAAAAGTATGTAATTTGCAACGCTGATGAAGGTGATCCCGGAGCCTTTATGGACAGAAGCACAATAGAGGGAGACCCCTTCTCGGTGCTTGAAGCCATGGCTATAGGCGGTTTCGCCGTGGGAGCCTCCCAGGGAATTGTATATATCAGGGCGGAATATCCCCTCGCGGTTGAACGTCTAAGAAAGGCAATAAAAACGGCGAGGGATAACAGCTTCTTAGGCAAAAACATCCTCGGAACGGGTTTTTCGTTTGATATTGACCTGGTGCTCGGAGCCGGCGCGTTTGTTTGCGGTGAAGAGACCGCGCTGATTAACTCTATTCAGGGAGAGCGAGGGATGCCGAGGGTAAGGCCCCCCTTCCCTGCTGTGAAGGGTTTATGGGGAAAGCCAACGCTTATAAACAATGTTGAGACCTGGGCAAATATACCGGAGATACTCCTTGACGGCGCGGAAAAATTCGCAAAACTCGGTACCGAGAAGAGCAAAGGGACAAAGGTCTTTGCTCTTGCCGGAAAAATAAACAACACAGGCCTGGTGGAAGTTCCGATGGGGACCACGCTCGGGGAAGTCATTTTTGACATCGGCGGCGGCATAAAGAAAGGGAATAAGTATAAAGCCTCTCAGACCGGAGGCCCCTCCGGCGGCTGTCTGCCTGTGCAGTATTTGAACACTCCCATTGATTACGACTCTCTGATTGCGGCAGGATCCATTATGGGCTCCGGCGGTCTTATCGTAATGGACGAAAAGGACTGCATGGTGGATGTCGCGAAATTCTTCCTGGAATTCACCCAGGATGAATCCTGCGGCAAGTGCACGCCTTGCAGGGAAGGCACGAAGAGGATGCTTGAGATTCTTGAGAGAATAACGAAAGGCGAAGGCAAGCCCGGCGACATTGAAAAACTTGAGAAGCTCGGTAACACGATAAAGAAGACTGCGCTTTGCGGCCTGGGGCAGACGGCGCCGAACCCGGTGCTGTCCACCATAAGATATTTCAGGAACGAGTACGAGGCGCACATAAACGAAAGAAAATGCCCCTCTGCTGTCTGCGGTGAACTTTTCACATCCCCCTGCCAGCATACCTGCCCCGTTCACATAGATATTCCCCAGTTCGTCGGCCAGATTAGGAACAATGATACAAGAGGCAGCATTGAAACCATTTTAAAACGCAACCCGCTGCCCTCTGTCTGCGGAAGAGTATGCCATCACCCTTGCGAGAGCAACTGCAGGAGGGGAAAGATAGACGATCCGGTTTCCATAATGATGTTGAAGCGGTTTGCAGCAGATTATACCGGAGGAGACAGGATAGAGCTTCCTTCGTACACGGGGAAGCAGCGGAAGGAAAAGGTTGCGGTGATTGGGAGCGGCCCTTCCGGCCTTGCGTGCGCGTATCACCTCGCGAGGCGCGGTTACCAGTCGGTGGTCTTCGAGTCTGAGCAGGTTGTGGGAGGAATGCTTTCTCTCGGCATTCCCGAGTACAGGCTTCCAAAAGACATAGTTGAGAGGGATATCAAGAGGATAGTTAAGGCAGGAGTTAAAATTAAAACAGGTATTACCTTCGGCAAGGATATCACCTTTTCCGAGCTGAAAGATAAAGGGTTTAAGGCGGTATACCTTTCCATCGGGGCATGGAAAGAAAGCAGGCTGGACATACCGGGAATAGACCTCTTGGGTTTCCTCGGATCCCTTTCTTTCCTGAAAGACTACAACTGCGAAAAAATAAAGAAGATAGGCGGCAACTACACTATTATCAAAGGGGATAACAGGATAGTTGTGACAGGTAAAAGGGTTGCAGTCATAGGCGGCGGCAGCGCAGCTATGGATGTGGCCAGGTCCTGCCTTAGGCTTGGGGCGGCGGAAGTCCACGTTGTCTACAGGAGAACCAAAGATGCAATGCCGGCAATACCTGAAGAGGTTGTTGAAGGCGATCGCGAGGGAGTTAAATCCCACTTTCTGCTGATACCCAATGCTATCAGGGGCGAAGACGGCAGGATAACCGAACTGGAATGCCTCCACACGCGTCCCGGCGAGTTTGATCTTAGCGGAAGGCGAAAGCCAGTATCGACCGGCGAGAAATTCGTCCTGCCGGTTGATATTGTCATCAGCGCTATAGGCGGAAAGCCGGAAAAACTTGCTTTCTCCGGTGTCAGTCTTGCGGCAAATGAAAATGGAACGGTTAAGGCTGATAAATATTCGCTTGCCACGAGTCTTGACGGTGTTTTTGCGGGCGGCGATCTTGTGAGCGGCGGAGGCACGGTGATAGAATCGGTCGCCGACGGGGAAAGAGCCGCGATATCCATCGAAAGATACCTTACCGGCGCTGATATGCAGCTGGACAGGTTTGTCATCAAGGGCGAGCGTAAGGTTGTTGACTACATTGACCCGTTAAAAGAAGTAAAACCCAAGAGCCGCGTGAGCCACGCCAAACTTTCCATGAACAAGCGGCTTCAGGCGTTCACAGAAGTGGAATTAGGATACGCGAAGTCCCAGGCTTGCGATGAAGCCGACAGGTGTTTGAGGTGCGACAGAAAGGAGGCAACGGCCGATGAGCGATAAAAAGATGATCAACCTCACGATTGACGGGCAGAAAGCGGCGGTGCCGTCCGGAACCACGGTAATGCAGGCCGCGGACGGCATAGGAATTCATATTCCCAGGCTCTGCTTCCACCCCAAACTTTCCACGGCCGGAGCCTGCAGGGTCTGCGTGGTTGAAATTGACGGCCAGAAGAACTTTCCCGTGTCCTGCGCCACCGCGGCGGCGGAAGGAATGAATGTCAAGACCAACACGCCGGCCATAAGGGAAGCAAGAAGGGATATCGTGGAGCTGATACTGGATAATCATCCCAGGGACTGTCAGATCTGCGAGAAGAATGAAGACTGCGATCTCCAGGAGCTGGCGAACCTTTTCGGAATAAGAGACCTGAGGTTTGACGGCGAAAGGAAGAGGTACTCGACGGACTTTTCGTCTCCCGCGATAATGCGCGATCCGGAAAAATGTATTCTCTGCGGGAAATGCGTGCGCGTCTGCTCGGAAATACAGGGCGTAAATGCACTCTCCTATTCGCACAGGGGGTTTAAAAGCACGGTTGTTCCGGCGTACAATATGGGCATAAAAGACAGTGTCTGCATAGCCTGCGGGCAATGCACGCTTTTTTGTCCTACCGGGGCCCTTATGGAAAGGGATAACACCGAAGAAGTATTTAAGAATCTCGCTGACCCTGAGAAGTTCTGCGCGGTGCAGATAGCTCCTGCCGTAAGGGTTGCAGTAGGGGAAGGGTTCGGTTATGCCCCCGGAACAGACCTTACATATGAGATAGTGACAGCCCTGAGAATGCTTGGATTTAAAGCTGTTTTTGATACGCAGTTCTCGGCAGACCTTACTATCATAGAAGAAGGACATGAACTGATAGACAGGATAAAGAACAAAGGGAAGCTTCCTATGTTTACTTCCTGCTCTCCGGGATGGATAAAATATTGCGAGCATTTTCATCTCGAGTTCCTGGCGAACCTCTCTACCTGCAAATCCCCGCAGCAGATGATGGGGGCGCTTATCAAAACCTATTATTCCGATAAATCAGGAGTGCCGGCTTCCAAAATGTATTCGGTCTCGGTTATGCCCTGCACGGCCAAGAAATTTGAGTGCAGCAGGGATGAGATGGAT
>CAIWWK010000010.1 GCA_903916325.1 Candidatus Firestoneibacteriota bacterium | reverse complement strand
GGGAAGAATTCGGCATGAAGTATTTTCTTACCAACCGAAACAAAAGACTCCGGCTTTAAGGCCGCAGTCTTTTATTTACCCTCTCCTCGGTCCTCCCCCTATAAAAGGGGGAGGAAGGTAAAAGGTAAAAGCCCACATATTTTACAAGTAATGGGATTTAATGTCAACGGCTAATCCCCTGCCGGGCAAGAGCTAATATTGATTACTCGGATTTACGAAACAGATTACGCAGATTAAGGATGGCCCAATCTGCGTAATCGTACTCTGAAAACATTAATCAATCTAGTTGGTGTAGACAGGCCTGTCCTTTGGGGACTCTATTTTATATTCATAATACAATTCGCGTTTTTCGCCCGGCTTTAATTCCAGTTTCCACCCGAATATCCCATCCTTGATATCCCCGCTCCTCGCAGGCTCGCACTTTGTTATTTCAACTTTTATCTTCTCGTCTTTTGACACGGGAACACGTTCGTTGATTGAAATTGTTACGGGCTTTGATTTCAGGTTATCAACGGTTAACTTATAGGCCTTTGTGACCCTGCGGGCTTCCGCAATTATGAACCCTGTGTTCTCATCCTGCGCTTTCACTTCCTTTCGCTCTAATTTAATCCCCTCATCGGCTCTAAAGTAAAGGTCAATCGTCTCTCCGGGAAGCGCGCTTTTAAGAACCGACTGTCCGGAATACTCGCCTCCAAGATAAATATTCGCCGTTCCGGCAAGCAGGCTGTTCTCTCCGTTTCTTACGGAAGATTTAAGAAAGGCCGTGGTTGAAAGTTCCGGAGCAGCCTCGTATTGGAATTCAGCGCCATAGCTGTCTTCCGAAATCTCAACATTGCGCGGTCTGCCGCCGGAAACTATATCGGATTTTCTTTTAATCTTGTAAAAGACGGCGGTCGCGCCTGAGGACATTTCAGCCGCCTCCATGGCAGGCTGCGCAAGTTTGTCTGCTGCATTCCGCTCTTCCATGTTTTGTTTTTTCATGAAGGCGACTGCGTTCCCGGCTTTGAACGCAGCCCCAAAAGCCGGGAACGGCGGTTCAAATGAAAGATATCTGGAGAAAAGCTCCGGCATCCTGCCTCCGAGCGAAGGCCTGGCAGTTGATAATTCAAGATCCACGCCTTTCCAGTCTTCCCCCGTGCTCTGCGAAACCGCGCCGAAGGCCGAGACCGTTACTTTTTTCTCTTCAAAAAAACCTCTAATGTCATAAACGGGCTTCCAGAACGCGCCGGCGGTAATGTAGTTCAAATATAGCCTGTATTTTTTTGTCTGCCCGGCTTCAACCCAGACCCTTACTGTTTTGTACGTTTTTCCGGCGTCCGGCGAAAGATTATTTCTTTCAGCCTGCAGGACTTCAAGCCGCGCGCTCAATTTCCTCTTTTCCGGCTCAAGCGCCGCTTTCTTCTTGTAAATATCGGTGTAAGCTTCCTCGAGATATAGGGACAGCTCTTTTAGTTCCTTAACGCCGGGAAGTTTCAGCGCCGGCTGTTCTTTTGACTGTTCCTCCCCCCAGGCTCTCTGTCTCTTCAGGAAATCTTCTTTCAGATTCAGGACCGTCAGGGAATCATCCAGCTGCTTAATAGAATCCGAGACCGCGAGGATTTTAGCGTCAAGCTCGGCTATCTTCGGATTTTCCGAACTTTCAGAAAAAGAATTCCCGGTTTCAATGGAAAGGATAGCCAGTCCCTCATCCGCAAGCGCAACTCTTACTGAATTCTCGTCAATTCCCGCCGGAATATTGGGAAGCAGCAGTTCATGGCATCCCTCGGCAAGATTAAAAACCGCTTCACGGGTAATCAGCGCGCGGTCGTTGTATACCGTTGCCTTTACAACTTTGGATTCCGCAGTGACAGCCTCAGAACGCGCTGCAGCTGAAAGAAGAAACACTGCTATAACGCACAGAATCAATCTTTTCATTTTTATTCCTCCGTTTCTTTCTGCTGCTTGGACAATGACGGCTTTGATTTCGCATATTAGATAATTAGATTACACAGATTAAACAAAAGTCAGAAGCCAGGCTCTCTGTAATCCGCGTAATCGCCCCTTCTAATCCGTATCGTCATTTTAGTATTTAATCTGTTTTAGATACAAACCATGGGGGGGCATCGTGAGCGGAGAATATTTCTCTTTGCCGGAGAGTATTTTTTTGACGCTGCCCGGATCGACCCTGCCGGCTCCTATCTGAAGCAGGAGTCCGGTCATTATCCTTACCATCCTGCGAAGGAAAGACCTGCCCCGGAATTCTATGTGCAGGTATTTTCCAAAACGGCGTATCGAGACGGCCTCCAGCTCGCGCAGGCTATGCCCTCTTTCGTCCTGGTAGGAAAATACACGGAAGTCATGCCTGCCGCAAAGTTCTTTTGCCCCTTTCTTCATCGCGGGAATATCAAGTTTGTACGGATAGAAGACCGAGTGGCGCCTGTCAAGAGGGGATGGTATCTCATTGTTGCGGACAATATAGAGATAGGATTTCAACTTTGCCGAATGACGGGAATGAAAATCCGGTTTTACTTTTTTAGCGCTGACTACCGCGGCATCTTTCGGCAAAAGTCCGTTAAGAGCATAGACAAGCTTTTTCAGGTCAAATTCTTTTTTCAGCGTAAAATTCGCGACCTGTCCTTTCGCGTGAACTCCCGCGTCAGTCCTGCCGGCGCCCTTGACCTGCGTTTCTTCGTTGAGGATCTTTGACAGGGCTTTTTCAATCTCACCCTGAACGGTCCTCATGTTCGGATTTCTTTGCCAGCCGTCAAAATCAGCGCCGTCATACTCAATGACCAGCTTTATGTTTTTCGGCCTGAACTCTTTCATAACTAAATGATAGCAGATAGCAAACTCAAGGTAAACAAAAAGGGCGCTCTTCGCGCCATTTTGCTTTGCCTTTTCTTTACTTTACAAACGTTATTCTGCTATGCCAGACGTAGTCTGGCATGAAAATATCCTTCCTTACAGAACAAGACGCACGAAGTGCGGCTTATAAACGTTACGAACATTAAGAACGTTAAGAACCTTTTGGACTTTACAAGCCTTACAAACTTTTTAGCTTTTTTTAGTTATATAACCCTCGGCTTTAAGCAGCTCCGCCATCAAGACAGCCCCGCCTGCGGCTCCCCTCACGGTGTTATGATGCAGACCTACGAACTTGTAATCGTAAACATGGTCCTCGCGCAGCCTGCCGACAGCTATGCCCATGCCGTTCTCGATATCCCGGTCAAGCTTGGTCTGGGGCCTGTTATCCTCTTCAAAATACCTAATGAACTGCTTTGGAGCACTCGGGAGATTAAGCAGTTGCGGCTTCCCTTTGTACTCTCTCCAGGCCTTTAATATTTCTTCCTTCGACGGCTTCTTCTCAAAAGTAATAAAGACCGCCGCCAGGTGGCCGTCCGAAACCGGCACCCTTATGCACTGAGCC
>CAIWWK010000009.1 GCA_903916325.1 Candidatus Firestoneibacteriota bacterium | reverse complement strand
TCGATTCCGTCTCCCGGCATAAAAACAATTACTGATTGCTAATTACTCATTGCTGATTAAAGCAAGTGCAAGAACAGAAAAAATGCGCTATTAGGCTAAATCTATCCGTCCTCCCCCGGTCAATCCCTTTACATTGACAAAGCACCGAAAAATGCTATAATTTAAATGGCAATGCATAAACGGGGTGGTTTAATGAATGCCAAAAAAGGTTTCACGCTTGTGGAAATGGTGATAATGCTTGGCGTTATCGCGTTCATTATGCTTGGCGCGTATAATGCCTTTTTAATGTATTTCAAAGGCAATGTATTAATGAATTCCAGGGCTATTAAGTCGCTGCTGGCAACTCAGCGGGTTGAGGAATGGAAGTCGGTCCGGGGCGAAAACTTCTCCCCCGGAGTTGCTTTCCCGATATACACGCCATATGTAACTTCCGCGGGTGTAATAAGCATTTCCTGCACAACTATAAGCATTCCGGCAATAACTCAGCTTGAAATTGATTGTACGGCCAATTCCGTAATCACACAGGCTTCAGGATACAGTTACTCCCTGTTGCAGGGCACTTTTGGCAATCCCGGTTACGGCGCTTCCAACAATTGCTGGTTCCATCCGGCAACAAGGGCTGTAACTGACACAACCCCCGGAGACATAACTTTCATAATTAACTGCCCTGACGCAGTAACCGCAACGCTGTTTATTAAAATGATTGATTATAATTCCATGCAACGGCAGCAGCGAATCCTTATTAATAATCTGGTAAAAGCGAGTTATATCGCGTCCGATCTTGCTCCTACGGGAGGAGCAACAGCAACAATTCAGCTAAACAGCATCGACACAGGCACCGGGATTCTCACCGTGGAAATAGAACAGACAGGCGCGGTTAATCCTGACATAGGCATTCTTGACGGATTCTCAACCAGCGCGTCAAACTGGACAGCAACAGGTTCCGGGTTTACCAAATCAAATATAACAACGCCGATAACGCCGGTTGGTTTTCTGGATTCTGACGGAATGTGCATGACTGTCACGGCGCCAACGACAACAACCGCTACGGCAGCAACTTTGAGGAAGGCGCTCAATATCTCGAGTTGCAGCCCTGTAGCGGGTACAGACCAGCTGGTTGCCTGGATTGCAATTCAGGATGACGCAAAGATTGCGTGGTTTGCTACAACAGGAGGCAGCTCCAATACCTGCAGTTCTTCTGTGACTCACGGTTGGCAGAAATTGTCCAGAACCATTACTTCCGGAGAAATAACGACTTCAACAGTCATCACTATCAGGACTACCAGCACAAAATTCCTTTTGAACGATTTTTACGTTTTGGATATTAACCCGCCGAACCCGAACGCGGTTCTAGATCATATAACCATGAAATCTTTAATTGGTTTTACAGACCCGGATTCAACGGCCGGAGCGCCTGTTCCCCCTCCCGGCTCTCACTACCCTTATATAATAACCAGCACCGTAACTCCTTCTGATGCGACGGCCGGCATGGCAGAAGGCTGGGTTGTCTCGGTCTCGGTCAGCAAGCAAAATGACAAATATCAACCCGTGACTGTAATCAACACCATTAACAGGTAGGAGCAGATGCGGAGAAAAGTAAAAAATAGAGGTGTTACGCTGGTCGAGATGATGATAGTGGTAGGTCTTATCGGCATTCTCGGTTCTATCGTCGCGACCTTTTACAGGCTGTCCTACAGGCAATACCAGAAGGTTGATGCTAAAACAAAGGTCACACAGGTTGCGATTACCAGTCTTGGCTGCATACAAAAACAACTCCGGGAAATAACGCAGCAACCTGCCTGCACGGCTAATACGACCCTGCACCCTACATTGGCGAGTCCCGTATCCTTTAAGATACCGAGCCTGACAGACCCAACAAACAGGTCTTCCGATGATCAGGTTGATTACTATCTCGGTACCTACAATGGCAAAAATGTTTTCATGCACAGGCTGGTGCGCGGAGCCACAACATACGGCGCTATCCCGGTGATATTTGATTTTGACAAGTACAGAACAACCCCCACTGTAATCCCTCAGGGCGGCGGAGTCGCAAAGTTTCTTGACGACACGACACTGCTCTTTGATGATGTGGCCTTTTATTATGACGATACTTTTGAGATGGTAAATGTAGGCATAACCGTCTCAGTGGCGGACAGGGGAAAGAGCGGGGTCAGAGAAAGAATAACCTTAACAACAGCTGTTGCCATAAGGAACACCTATTAGTTCAGCCGAAAAAAGCTGACAGCGGAAACAGTAATGAGGAGCAAGGCCATAAAGCTCACTTTAAATAATAATAAAGGTCAGTCTATGCTCCTGCTGGTCGGGACCATTGCGGTTATTATTGTTATGATGATAGGGGTTTACAAAGCGCTGACTGATACTAATATAAACTCTTCAGGCAGCCACAAGGCCAGGCAGATAGCCATTGAAGCGGCTGACGCCGGCATAAATCAGATGATAAGCGACATTACGAACAGGCAGGTCAACATAATAGGCGCGACTTTGCCCATGACATTAAGCTACCCGGTGCAGATATCCGGCACCTCGCTTACCGTTCCGGTTACGATAAACACACTCTTGGACAGCATCAATAATCCCGTGCTCGATCTTGAAGGGAATCAGCGCTACATCGTTGACGCCATCGCGACACCCATAATTGCCTACGGAGCCGGGAGGAAGGTGCCCATTACGCGGCATGTCAGGTCTCATGTCACGATAGTCAATATGGCAAAGTATAACGCGTTTACAATAGCGAACGACATCTGGGCGGGAGGCAATTCCTTTGACGGGCCGTATCATTGCAACGGAACTACGCTTTCGATAGGCGGCACGATGTACTGGAATTCGTCGGTGCTTTCCTCCGGCGGTGCTAATCCATTTTTTTCAGATACTTATGTCACAATGTCCGCCGGAACTATTGTCCAGGCCGGCGGGTACGGGACACCTGATTTCAGGACCATGACAAGTAAACACGGAAGAAATTCGTCTTCAGGCTCCTATGATATTTGCACTTCTTCAAGCAGGCCCAGCGGGACCTGGTTTGACAAAGCGCACGGCGGGGCCGTGGTTAATATAAGGCCAATTCCCTATCAGACCTATAATAATTACGCTCAAGTCATCCTGCAACTTTCAAACCTCCCATCCTACAGGCTGAACGGGGCGGATACGTCCAGCACGACTCTGACAATAGATGTCGGAGTCAGTGGATACACGCCCAGGATTAAGATAAATCTTAGCGCCTTCGGCACTAATAGTTCTGACGATCTTTTTGACGGTATGACAAATTATGTCGCGGCCTTGCAAAGCACTTACGGAATAATAATATACTGCATTGACGATGTGGCCGTTTACGGACAACTGCCGGTTGTTGCCGGCACGGCCAACACCAATAAGAAAGTAATGATTATAAGTCAGAAAAGCATAGAATTGATAGGGGATATACTTTATTCCGGGGACAACTATAACACACTCCCCTCCTATAATCCGGCTGTTCCCACGCCTATTCCTTCAACTTCGAATCCTACCAACGACGCAATCGCGCTCATCTGCTCCGGAAGCATTTATGTGAATCCCTGGAGGCTGACTAATACTGCATTCTTTCACCAGTCGGATGACATGAAAATAGACGGATACCTTTATGGCTACTCAGGAGCGCTTGAAGGCGCAGGAAGGACTTATAACAGCGGGGGGAGCAGCAGCATTACGCAGTTTACTACTTTCGGAGGACAGACCTTCAATCACGGAGCGACAGTTCCGGGCACTTTTAATGTCGGTTATGACCCCACGCTGGCTAATAATATTTCAAAACTGGTTCCTGTCGGGGTAGGGGTCATATCATGGATGGAAATGCAGTAACTTTAAAGTTTTGAGTGAGTAATCGTCTTCTGCGCCTGATACTTCCCTTTCTTGTCCGCGTAGGATATTTCGCACTGCTCGTCGCTCTCAAAGAAGACCAGTTGTCCGATGCCTTCATTGGCGTAAACCTTTACGGGCGAGCTTGAAACATTCATTATGCAGATAGTGGCAAAACCTTCCCATTCAGGCTCAAAAGGAGTGACATTCAACAATACGCCGCTCCTGGCATAGGTGGATTTGCCGGTGCAGAGAGTTATTACATTCCGGGGTATTTTGAAGTATTCCACGGTCCTTGCAAGAACAAAAGAAGAGGGCGGTATGACTATGTTTTCCCCCTTGAAATCGTCAAACAGGCTCTCTTTCTGGTTCTTGGGGTCTATAAGGGCCTGAATGCGCGGCACCCGAAACTCGTCCGCGACCCTGAAATCATATCCATAAGAAGAAACGCCGTAAGAGATGACTCCTTCCCGGCTTTTGTTCTCCGCGAAAGGTTTTATCATCTCTTTCTCTAAAGACATTTTCTTTATCCATTTATCGCTTTTTACGGCCATTTTGTCTCCTTTTAGGTTGCCTGTCTCCGGCAGAAAGCCATTCTATTCTTTGAAAGGAAGATTGTAAAGGCAATTATTTAATGGGGAAACGCCTTATAATATTTGAGAAAGCTGAGGCTATGGGAGCGGCGCGGGCTTTTGTCCCTGCTTTTGCCTTGACTTTAACAACCATGCCCCTATATAATACTAGACCCCTTATCTAAAAGGGGTTTTTGCATGAAGATAGACATAAAGGACCTAAAAGAACAGGTCACAAACCTGGACTTTTCCGCAAAACCGGAAGAAATAGGTTTCAACGGAGAAGCTGTATTTGACGGGCTTATTAAGGTTTCCGTCGAAGTACATGACATGAGTGAAAGCTTCAGGGTGATCG
Source organism: Candidatus Firestoneibacteriota bacterium (assembly GCA_903916325.1). Lineage (GTDB taxonomy): Bacteria > Oederibacteriota > D2-FULL-39-29 > D2-FULL-39-29 > CAIOVX01 > CAIOVX01. Next base: position 17,726 of record CAIWWK010000009.1, on the reverse strand, counting down.
GCAGAGTTTCAGCCAGGGTCACTCTTGATTGCGGGCGCTGCTTGAAGAAATTCAAGCTCAAAATGGAACCGAAATTTGATATTGTGCACGTTAAAGAATCTTCCGAAGAAGAAGGGGAGATACCTCCGGGCGAAACCGACGAGCTGGCGATGGAAGGCGATATAATAGATATCGGAGAGGATGTCAGGCAGACCATCCTCCTTGAACTGCCGATTAATCCGGTCTGCGGAAAGAAGTGCAAGGGCCTCTGCCAGACTTGCGGCGCGGACCTGAATAAAAAGAAATGCGGTTGCGATGAACCGGCGCTCAACAAGCCGTTTGCAGGCATTAAAAATATACTCAAAAAGAAAAAGTAATGCATTCGAAGGGAGGAAATTAAAATGGCAAATCCGAAAAGAAGATTTTCCGCGGCCCGCAGGGACACGAGGAGATCTCAATGGAAACTAAAGGCGCCGGGGCTTTCTGTATGCCCGCAGTGCAAGCAGCATAAACTCCCTCACCGCGTTTGCGAAAACTGCGGTTATTACGGGAAAAAGGAAGTTGTCGAGGTATAGCGATGAAAATCGCACTCGACGCGATGGGTGGCGACAACGCTCCGGAAGTTGAAGTCAGGGGAGCTGTAGCCGCCGCCAGAGAATTCGGCATAGAAGTTGTGCTGGTCGGCGACGAACAAAAGATACGCGCCGAGCTGAGCAGCTACATGCTGAAATACAAAATCAAGAATCTTCCTATCAGCATTGTTCATGCCTCCGAAGTTGTCACCATGAACGACTCGCCTACGGAAGCCTACAAGCAGAAGAAGGATTCGTCCCTTGTAGTCGCAATGCGTCTCGTCAAGGATGGAAAGGCGGACGCGGTCCTTTCAGCCGGCAATACCGGAGCAGTTATGACTCACGCCCTCTTTGAACTCGGAAGAATCCCAAATGTCTCTAGGCCGGCAATTGCGGCTTTTTTTCCTTCCTTAAACGGTAAATGCCTGCTCCTGGATGTAGGCGCCAATTCTGACAATAAACCCGAGCACCTCCTGCAATTCGCGGTTATGGGCAGCGTTTACCTGAAACATGTTGGAGAAGCAGCCAATCCAAGGATAGGCCTGCTCTCGGTCGGGGAAGAAGAGAAGAAAGGAAATGAACTGACCTCCAAGTCGGCGAAGATGATGAAAGCCGCCGGACTGAACTTCGTGGGAAATGTTGAAGGCAGGGATATTGTGGGAGACAAAGCCGATGTGATCGTCTGCGACGGTTTCGTCGGGAATATCGTGTTGAAGTTTGCGGAAAGCGTTGCGACAAGGTTCTTCCAGATACTGAAAGTTGAGCTTCAGAACTCAAGTATTTTCATCAAATTTGGGGCGTGGCTTGTGAAACCGGTATTCAGAGGGCTTATAAAGAAGACCGATTACGCGGAGCACGGCGCGGCCCCTCTGCTTGGAGTTGACGGGCAGGTCTTTATCGGCCACGGTGGGGCAAGCGTTAAGGCTATGAAGAACGCGATTAATACCGCCGCGAAATCGGTTACAGGAAAGGTAAATGAACATATTAAGGAAGAAATAGCTAAATTAGGAGTTGTAGACAATGGGAGTCATTAGGGCGGCAATAGCCGGCACGGGGTCCTTCGCGCCGGAAAAGATCCTGACCAACAAAGACCTCGAAAAGATGGTGGAAACCACAGACGAATGGATTCGGTCCCGTACAGGCATGTCGGAACGCCACATCTCCGACGAAAAGACAGCAACCTCCGACCTGGCCACTGCGGCCGCGCTAAAAGCGCTGGAATCAGCCGGTGTCACTCCGGAAGAGCTTGACCTTGTGCTGGTAGGAACTGTTACTCCGGATAAGATATTTCCCTCAACTGCCTGCTTTGTCCAGAACAATATCGGCGCGGTGAACGCGGCGGCGTTCGATATCAGCGCCGCCTGTTCCGGTTTTATTTACGGGCTTACAATAGCTAACAGCATGATAATAAGCGGGCAGATAAAGACAGCGCTTGTTATCGGCGCGGAAACCCTCTCCAAGTACACCGACTGGAAGGACAGGGGAACCTGTATTCTCTTCGGTGACGGTTCCGGCGCGGTGGTTGTCAAGGCATCGGATTCAGGAAGCGGAGTTCTGTCTTCATATATATGGTCCGACGGTACCGGAACCAAACCGGGTTTGCTTGAGATACCCGGCGGCGGTACGAGGGACCCGAACGGCAAGAAAACAATAGTGATGGAGGGAAACGATATTTTCAAGAAGGCGGTCAAGGGAATGGAGAAATGCATTGACGCGGCCCTTGAAAAAGCCGGGCTTGCTTATGGCGATGTCTCTCTGTTTTTGCCTCACCAGGCGAACCTCAGGATAATAGAGTCTATAGCAAAGAGAATGGGATTAAATTCTGAGAGGGTATTTGTAAACCTTCATAAATACGGCAATACCTCCGCCGCTTCAATCCCGATAGCGCTTGATGAAGCGAGTAAAGCAGGAAGGATAAAGAAGGGTGACGTAATCCTGCTGGTAGCTTTTGGCGCCGGCATGACCATGGGCGCAGCAGTAATAAAATGGTAAAATAGAGCAAGCTCGAAGAACCAAATTCGAAATTCGAAACAATACAAAAACATTGAATCTGTTTCGAATTTGTTTTTTCGAATTTCGAATTTATTCGGAGGTCTTTATGAAAACCGCATTTATCTTCCCCGGACAGGGTTCCCAGACTGTCGGTATGTGCAAAGATTTCAGCGGTAACGGCGTCTTCGCAGAAGCTGATGCCGCCCTGGGGTTTAAACTCTCAGAAGTCATTTTGAACGGCCTGGAAGACGCTTTAAAATCCACGGAAAATGCCCAGCCTGCAATACTTGCCGCCAGTATAGCTGTTTATACCGAATTAAAAAAAGTTCTGAAACCTGATGTAGTCGCAGGTCATTCCCTGGGCGAATATTCAGCTCTGGTAGCCGCAGAAGCTATTTCTTTTTCTGACGCTGTCCTGACTGTCCGTAAAAGGGGCGAGTTTATGAAATCCGCTTCCGGCGGAACCATGGCCGCATCATTGCTCCTTCCAAGGGAAAAGGTGATTGAACTTTGCAAACAGGCCTCATCAGAAACCGGAGCAGTTGTAGTTGCCGCTAATTTTAACTGCCCGGGGCAGATAGTTATATCCGGAGAAAGCAAAGCAGTAGAGAAAGCCTGCGAACTCATTAAAGCGGCAGGAGGCAAGGCGATACCTCTTTCCGTGAGCGGCCCGTTTCATTCCCCGCTCATGCAGCCTGCAAGGGAAAAGCTGGCGGCCGTGTTGGCCAATGTGAACATTAAAGTTCCGTCCGTAAAGTTTATTGCCAATGTAACCGCAGCCGAAGTTTCTGATCCAAGCATTATTAAGGGTCTGCTGATAGACCAGGTGACGGGTTCGGTGCTCTGGGAAGATACGGTTAACAAGATGCTGGCAGACGGGGTAGACACCTTTGTTGAAGTCGGACCCGGGAAAGCGCTTTTAGGCATGGTCCGTAAAATAAAACGTGACGCCAGGGTTTTTAATGTGGATTCACTGAGCGCGCTGGAAGCGCTCAAGGCAGGCATCGCATGAAAACAGCGATCAAGTTCGGTGTTGTTGCGGCTCTCATTCTGCTTGCGGTAATCGGAGGCATCTGGTTGCAATCCGGCCGGAAGGCGGAACTGGCAAAAAAGCAGATGGAAAGCCTGAAATTGTCCATAGAAAGTTATTACAGTCTTGAAGGCCAGTTTCCGGAATCTTTGCATGCTCTTGCGGACAAAAAGCTTGTAACCGACCGGGAACTGCTAGATCCCTGGGGAGCGGAGTTCATTTATGTCCCGTGTTACAAGGATAACGGGACCGGAAAGAAGAAGACGGTTTCTACTTACATGCTCTCAAGCTCAGGGCCTGACAGGAAGTCTTGGACTAAAGACGATATTCAATAAAATAGATTAAAAGCACCAAATAAAGGTAAGAAAGATACAAAATGGCAAGTTGTTTTGAATTCATTTGTCCTCTTAAGTATTATTTTTGTATTTTATTTGTGATTTGGTGCTTGGGATTTGGTGCTTATTCCCGGTTTGCGGCAAAGCATGAAAAGCGTGAATATTTATACAATTTTATCAGAGTTCCAAAGGGGGTTATATGCTGTTGGAAAATAAAGTAGCCTTAGTTACCGGCGCGGCTCAGGGAATAGGAAAAGCTATTGCGCTTACTCTCGCAAAGGAAGGGGCAAATCTCTCAATCTGCGATGTGAACCTTGAAAAAGCGCAGGAGACAGCGAAAGAGCTGCAGGCTCTCGGCGTAAAGGCCGCGGCTTTCAAGACAAATGTCACTGTTGCCGCCGAGTGCGACGCGCTCATTGAAAGCACCGTGAAAGAGTTCGGAAAACTTGATATTCTGGTAAACAATGCCGGAGTGACCAGGGATGGACTGCTTATCAGGATGAGCGAAGCCGACTGGGACCTTGTGATAGCGATAAACCTTAAAGGCACTTTTAACTGCACGAAATCAGCGGTAAAAACCATGATGAAGCAGAGATACGGAAGGATAGTCAATGTCTCTTCCGTTATCGGACTGATGGGAAATGCGGGACAGGCCAATTACTCCGCGTCCAAAGCAGGCGTAATCGGCATAGCAAAATCGGTTGCCAAGGAATACGCGAACAGAAATATCACTGTAAACGCGGTTGCCCCGGGCTACATTCAGACTGCAATGACAGATAAGCTTACCGAAGACCAGAAACTGGCCATGCTGAAATTCGTTCCGCTCGGAAGGATGGGGCAGCCCCAGGATGTGGCGAACGCCATTCTCTTCCTTGTCTCTCCGCTGGCAGACTATATCACCGGACAGGTTATTACAGTTGACGGCGGAATGGTGATGTAGAGAGAAGGGCAATAGCTGATAACTAATAACTGGATAGCTAATACTGAGGGGCGGGAGGAATCCCGCCTCTTTTCATTAAAGAATCAAATGCGTTGAAAATACTGCTTGCTTGATGCATAATTGTCTAAGGAGTAAGGAGAAAAATGCATCCACAGCACCTGCTTGAGCTGATTACCAGATACGGATACCTGGCTATATTTGTTCTTTACACGGCCGGTATCTTTGGCTTTCCTATCCCTGACGAAACCCTGCTGGTCTTCATAGGCTTCCTTGTCAAAAAAGGAACCATGAACTACCTGCTTGCGATGTTTTCGGCGTTTTTCGGAATCTGTGTAGGCATTACTATAAGCTATCTGATAGGTTTAACGGGCGGGGCCTTTGTGCTTAAGAAATTCGGAAAAACGCTCATGCTTAACGAGGCAAGGCTGAAAAAAACCTCGGAATGGTTTGATAAATACGGCAAGTGGTCCCTGGTTTTGGGATTTTACCTTCCGGGTATAAGGCATTTAACCGCTGTTTTTGCAGGAACCACCAAAATGAAATACCGCCATTTCGCTTTTTTTGCTTACCTTGGCGCTTTTATCTGGGTTAACACTTTTCTCCTGATCGGCGGAATAATAGGGGATGTCAGGGGCTTTACCGAAGAGCTTCATGAACACAGTGCTCTGGTTGCCTCAATTATAGCCTTCGCGCTTCTCGCAGCGTTCTTGTCCTGGTATATAAAGAAGATAAGCATGAAAAGAGCGGGGAAAAAGCGCGGCAATTAGACCTACCACCCATTGGGGTCGTATCTCTTGCGCCTGCTACCGGTAGTTATTTTACGGTTGACAAAGGTATTGGTGTAAGGTAAAATAATCCGTCAAATAAAGGGGCATAGGTGTTTTGTTTTCTTTTGCCCTGATTATTGCGAAAAGCATTGCTTTTAAAGCTTTTTCGTTGTTAATCAGTCAGAAAAAATACCTTGACAATTAAGCGTGCTTAAAATAAAATACTCAAACCATTTTTAAATTGAATTTGGATCCGCCGGATACCGGCGGATTGGCTTAAAGGAGGAAAGATGGCAACTAACGAAGAAAGGGTGAAAAAAATCATAGTCGAGCAGTTGGGTGTTGAAGAAGCACAGGTGACATCTACTGCATCGTTCGTTGATGACCTCGGCGCTGATTCACTTGATACCGTAGAGCTCGTCATGGCGTTCGAAGAGGAATTCGGCATTGAGATACCTGACACAGACGCGGAAAAGATCAAGACAGTTGCGGATGTGAACAACTATCTCAAGAGCAAGGGCATTTCTTAAGAAGAAGGACACATGACAAAACGCAGAGTAGTAATTACCGGCATGGGAATCGTATCCCCTGCCGGTAATGATATAGAGAGTTTCTGGAAAAACCTTACTGAGGGCGTATCCTGCGCGGACAAAATAACCAAATTTGACGCGACAGGGTTTGAATGTTGCATAGCCTGCGAAGTAAAGGGATTCAATCCCGAGGCTTATGTCGACAGGAAAGCCGCCCGCAGGATGGATACTTTTGTCCAATATGCCGTCGCGGCTTCCAACCAGGCCCTTAAAGCAGGCGGCCTGCTTGATACTGCCGGCAAACTTGACCCGAACAAGATAGATCCGACGCGCATCGGCGTCATGGTCGGCTCGGGTATAGGCGGTATCACTGTGCTTGAGGACCAGCACAAGACCCTTCTTGAAAAAGGCTGGAAAAGGGTAAGCCCTTTCTTCATTCCCATGATGATCTCCAATATGGCGTCCGGCATGATTTCCATTCTGTTCGGCGTTAAAGGCCCGAGCGCTTGCGTTACAACCGCCTGCGCGACCGGCAATAACTGTATAGGGGAATCTCTCAGGCTTATTCAGTACGGCGACGCTGATATGATGATAGCCGGCGGCACGGAAGCCGCAATTACCCCTTTGAGCATCGCGGGTTTTATCGCGGCGCAGGCAATGTCTACCAGAAACGATGATCCCAAACACGCTTCAAGGCCGTTTGACAAAAACCGGGACGGTTTTGTAATGGGCGAAGGTTCGGGAGTTCTTGTCCTGGAAGAGATGGAGCACGCTTTGAAGAGGGGAGCAAGAATTTACGGCGAGCTGGCGGGATACGGACTCTCCAGCGACGCGTATCATATGACCGCCACTTCGCCGAACGGCGAAGGCGGATCAAGGGCTATGGCCAACGCGGTAAAAGACGCGGGAGCCAGGCCTGAAGACGTTGACTACATCAACGCGCACGGCACGTCCACTCCCGTTGGAGACCCCAGCGAGACGCAGGCGATTAAGACCACTTTCGGGGACCATGCTTACAAACTTTGCGTAAGCTCCAACAAGTCCATGATAGGGCACCTGCTCGGCGCTGCCGGAGGCGCGGAATCTATCGCGACCGTGCTCACGGTTTTAAACGACTTGGTGCCGCCCACCATAAACTTCGAAGAGAAGGATCCGGCGTGCGACCTGAATTATGTGCCGAACAAAGCGGTAAAACGCGTTGTTAATATGGCGGTTTCTAATTCGTTCGGGTTTGGCGGTCACAATGCCACGCTGGCGGTCAAGAAGTTCAAGCAATAATGCACAAACTGACCGCACAGAGGCGCTCTGAACTGCAGGAATTCCAGGAAAACCTGAATATTAGCTTCCGGGATCCGGCCATCCTTGACCAGGCATTCACGCATTCCTCGTTCGTCAACGAGAACAACCTTGGCAAGAATGGCTCAAATGAGAGGCTTGAATATCTCGGGGATGCCGTACTTGGCATAGTTACAAGCGAGCATCTTTTCAGGAAGTACCCGGATTATGACGAAGGAAGCCTGACTAAAATAAAATCCGTGCTTGTGAGCAAGCCGATACTTGCGGGTGTCTCAATGAAGCTCGGGTTCGGCAAGTATGTGTTGATGGGAAAGGGCGAGGAAGGCACAGGCGGAAGGAACCGAGATTCAACGCTCGCTAATGTTTTTGAAGCTGTGCTTGGCGCGTATTTTATCGATTCCGGGATTGAACCGGTAAGAGAATTTCTGATTCGCTCGTTTCTGCACAACATTGATTCAAAGCAGGCCGAAGCGGATGATTTTAAATCAAGGCTTCAGGAAGTTATGCAGGCGAAGTACAAGAAACGCCCGTCATACGCTATCGCGGGGAATTTCGGGCCGGAGCACCAGAAGACATTCATTGTGAAGGCGATGTTTAAGGGCAGGATGCTCGGTAAGGGAAAGGGAAGTTCAAAGAAGGAAGCGGAACAGCAGGCGGCAAAGAACGCGCTTGAGAAACTTAACGAAAAAGAGCTGAAGAAGCAAACTGCAGAACCCAAGTAAAGTTGAAAGAAATCATATTATTTCAGGAGGGATTCATGGACTATTTTCTGACCGAAGAACAGCAGATGATCGTTGATACTGCGAAGGATTTCGCCCACAAGGTGATTAAGCCTGTAAGGGAAGAGCACGACGAGAACCAGACTTTCCCGTGGGAAGTTGTGAAGAAGATGGGCGAGGCCGGACTTTGCGGTCTTTATATCCCGGAAAAATACGGAGGCACGGGGCTAGGAATTCTCGGGCTTTGCCTTGCGGTTGAAGAAATGTCTAAGGTCTGCTCGGCGATAGCGCTTTCAATGGCGGCTACCGGCCTCGGCACTTTCCCAATCCTTCTTTTCGCGAGCGAAGAGCAGAAGGCGAAGTACCTGCCAGATATCGCGAGCGGGAAAAGACTTGCGGCATTCGGCCTTACCGAGGCGAACGCCGGTTCAGACGCGCTTGGCATGCAGACAACGGCTGTCAAAGACGGAGACTATTATATATTGAACGGTACGAAGCAGTGGATTACGAACGCGGGCGAAGCTGAAATTTACAGCGTTTTCGCGGTAACCGACAGGAATAGGGGCAGCCGCGGTCTTTCCGCTTTCATCATTGAGAAAGGAACGCCGGGCTTCTCTTTCGGCAAGAAAGAGAACAAACTCGGAATAAGGGCTTCCGCTACCAGGGAACTCGTGTTTCAGGACTGCAAAATACACAAGTCGGCGATGATCGGCAGCGAAGGAATGGGCGCCATTATCGCGGTAAACACTCTTTACACCTCAAGGCCGGGAGTCGCGGCCCAGGCGCTCGGAATAGCCGCGGGCGCGCTTGACGAATCCATTAACTACGCCAGGCAGAGGAAACAGTTCGGACAGACCATATCGTCTTTCCAGGCTGTTCAGCACATGCTTGCCAATATGGCAACAGAAGTTGAGGCTGCAAGGGCTCTCCTTTACGCGACCGCAAGGTCCATTGATAAGGCAGGCGACGCGAAAGGTTTCGCGAAAGAATCAGCGATGGCGAAACTTTACTGCTCGGATGTCGCGATGAAAGTAACTACCGACGCGGTTCAGATTTTCGGCGGTTACGGCTACATGAAAGAATACCCTGTCGAAAAAATGATGAGGGACGCGAAAATCACCCAGATCTACGAAGGGACAAACCAGATACAGAGGAATGAAATAGCGGCAGGCCTCATCAAGTCCGCGGCCTCGAAAAAGTAAGTTCAACAAGGAGTCAATAAATGAACATAGTGGTCAGTATAAAACAGGTCCCGGGGACGACAAAGGTCGCGATAAACCCGGCGACGAACACCCTGATAAGGGCCGGAGTTGAGGCGATAATCAACCCGTTCGATATGTACGCGATAGAAGAGGCCATAAGGCTTCGCGAGAAATTCGGCGGAAAGGTCACCTGCATTACCATGGGGCCGCCGCAGGCAGAGGAAGCTTTGAAGAGCGCGATAGCGATGGGCGCCGATGACGGCGTTTTGGTTTCTGACAGGGCTTTTGCGGGTTCCGACACCCTTGCCACCAGCTATGCTCTCGCGATGGGCATCAAAAAACTTGGAAAAGTTGACATTATCCTTACCGGAAAGCAGGCAATGGACGGTGATACCGCCCAGGTCGGCCCGGGCATTGCTCACTGGCTCGATATACCTTTTATCGCGTGGGTAAAGAAGATTGAGGATGTTATGAAGGACGAAAAGATAATAAGGGTTGAACGCATGATGGATGACGGGTATGAAGTTCTCGAAGGCCCTCTTCCGATACTGCTTTCCGTTGTTAAAGAAATAAACGAACCCAGGACTGAGTCCTTGAAAGGCAAGATGAGAGCAAAGAATTTCAAGGCTACCGTGTTTACCGCGAAAGAAATAGAGGCGGACCCGGATTTTATCGGCCTTCGAGGTTCTCCGACTATCGTGAACCGGGTTTTTGTTCCTGTCAGGTCCGGCAAGAAAGAGCTTGTTGCAGGCGCGACTGTTGAAGAAAAAGTATCAAAGGTAGTCGCTAGGTTAAAAGAATCCAAACTGGTAAATTAGACCGGAGGTAGTTGTGGCTATCAGAGTAATAACAGAAAAATGCGTTGGCTGTAAGCTTTGCATCCCGACCTGCGCGCAGGGCGCTATATCCTTTGTGGATAAAAAAGCGGTAATAGATGTTATAAAATGCAATTATTGCGGAGCCTGCATCGATGCCTGCAAAAAATTCAAAGCCATTCTTATAGAGATAGACAGGAAAGTTTCCGACCAGGACCTTTCACTTTATAAGGGCGTCTGGGTTTACGCGGAACAGCGCAACGGCGAGATTGCCAGCGTTGTTTATGAACTCCTGGGCGAAGGCAGAAAACTTGCCGACCAGCTTGGCGAAGAGCTTTCGGCGGTGCTTCTCGGCGACGGGGTTACCTGCCAGGCAGAAGACCTTATCCAGCACGGCGCGGATAATGTATACGTAGTGGACAACCCGAAACTTAAGGATTTCCAGGATGACACCTACGCTATGGCAATGGCGGAACTCTGCGAAGAGTACAAGCCAAACATGGTGCTTACGGGCGCGACCGCTTTGGGCAGGTCCTTCATTCCCAAAGTTGCCGTTATACTTGAGACCGGACTCACGGCGGACTGCACCCAGCTTGAGATAGACGACTACACCAAACTGCTGCTTCAGACCCGCCCGGCTTTTGGCGGAAACCTGATGGCGACCATAACCTGCACCAACTTCAGGCCGCAGATGTCTACCGTAAGGCACAAAGTCTTCAAGAAAGCAGCAAAGGATATTTCAAGAAAAGGCAAAATATTTACAAAGGTGCTCGCTGACGACCTTTTGAAGTCCAGGACCAAACTTATTGAGTTCGTGAAGGAAGTTGAATCCACGGTTAACCTTTCCGAAGCGGATATAATAGTTTCCGGAGGAAGGGGACTCGGCGAGGCAAAGAACTTTGCCGTTATAAGGGAACTTGCGGAGCTTATTAACGGAGCGGTAGGCGCCTCCAGGGCCGCGGTTGACGCGGGCTGGATTCCTTACTCGCACCAGGTAGGACAGACAGGCAAGACCGTCTGCCCGAAATTATATATTGCCTGCGGCATCTCCGGTTCCATTCAGCACATGGCCGGAATGCAGTCTTCAGAGACCATTATCGCGATAAATAAAGACCCGAACGCGCCGATATTTGAGATAGCAACCTACGGCATCGTCGGTGATCTTTTTGAAGTTATTCCCGCGATGATTTCCGCCATTAAGAATAAGTAGCAGGAAATCCTGAGGGCGAAGCCCGAAGGATCTATCAAAGCAACTTGAGGGCGCAGCCCTAAGGATCTATCAAAATAAATTGAAAGCGAAGCCAGAATGATTTATAAAAGAGAAACGGCCCGCCGGCGAAAGCCGTCGGGCTTTTTGTTTTTAAGAATTGCCTGATAAGTGTTATAATAACTCTATGAAACCAATAATCGAATTCTTAAATGTCAGTGTCATTCTCGATACCGCTTCTAATGCTAAAGCTCTTGACCTGAAAGAACTTATTATAAAGTCAGGGGGAAACGCCGCTATACTTGGCCCGAACGGGTCCGGAAAATCCACTTTTATGAGGCTGATCACAAGAGAACTCTATCCTGAACCGGAAGACGGCACGGTATGCCGCATCTGGGGAGAGGAAAGGTGGAATGTATTTCAGCTCAGAAGCCTGCTTGGAATTGTAACTCCTTATATGGCCTTCAAGGTAAACCAGAATATAACAGTCGAAGACACTGTGCTCTCCGGGTTCTTCTCGAGTATCGGCATCCCTCACCGCGATTATATAACGAAGGACATGCGCAAGAAAGCCGAGAGTAACATGGACTTCCTGGGAATACTGCGTCTAAAGGAACGATTTGTGACGGAAGTTTCTACCGGCGAAGCCAGGTTGGCCCTGATAGCCAGGGCCCTCGCGCATGACCCAAAAGCCCTGGTGCTTGATGAACCGACGAGCGGGCTCGATATAAAAGCGGCTTTCAAATTCAGGGAATACCTGCGCAAGCTCTCAAAACACGGCACAAATGTCATTATTGTCACACACGACCTTGAAGACATCATTCCTGAGGTTTCAAGGGTAGTCCTGCTTGACAAAGGATCGGTATTCAAAGACGGGCCAATTGAGCAGGTCCTCACGGACGAAAACCTTTCAAAACTTTATTCTTCTCCGCTGAAAGTGGTTAAAGGCAAACATGGCTACCGGGCGGAGTTTGTTTAAATGCGGTTCAAAAGCCGCACTTCGTGCGTCTTGTTCTGTAAGGAAGAATATTTTTCATGCCAGACTCCGTCTGGCATAGCAGAATAACGTACTTAACAAAAACCTGGAGACCGTTGTATTGCTTTTGCCTTACGTTATAAACGTTAAGAACGTTATAAACGTTATGAACGGTTTTCTTCCATTCCCGATTGTTTTTATTCCCCCCATAGGATATAATAAATCAAATGATTAATAAAACCCAAACATTGAAAGCGTGCGAGCTTTTCGGGGACTTAAGTCTCGCCGAACATTCCAAATTTGCCTCAGTCTGCCGGGAAATGTCATTCAAAAGAGGTGAAATCATATTTCAGGAGGGCGACCGCGCGGGCAATATCGTTATTGTTGCAACCGGGCAGGTAAAAGCCATGCGGTATACCTCGGAGGGCATGGAACTTATAGTCGAGATCTTTGGAAAATGCGACATCATGGGAGTCATTGCGGTATTCGCGAACGAGCCGCATGCTCACACCGCTGTTGCCATGACCGAAGTCTCCACGCTTGTCATACGGAAGGACGATTTCATTGAACTGATAGGTTCGAATATACAAACCTCTATGAAAGTTATGAGGTACCTTGGACAGAGAATCAGGAACCTGCAGGAAAAAGTGCAGGATTTCATCAGCGACAAAGTTGAGCAGAGAATAGCAAAGCTCCTTGTCGCGCTGACGAAAAGAATGGGCAAGGAAATACCCTTTACCCGGCAGGAAATAGCGGCCATGGTGGGGACCTCTATAGAGACGGCTATCAGGGTAACGAGCCGGTTTAAGGAAGCAGGTATATTAAAGAGCAGCAGGGGTAAGATATTCGTGCTTAACCTTGAGAAGCTCGGTATTATTGCCGAAGGGCCTCCGGTGAAGTTCTAAGCTGCTAGTATTAAATTATTAAAATATCATGACGAAAATCATACACGTTGAATCCGAGAAAAGGTATTATTGGTTATGGTACAAAGGAGATAAAGATGCTTGATAAAGTTAAAGCAGCACTGGAAAAAGTAAGGCCGAGCCTCCAGGCGGACGGAGGGGATGTGGAATTTGTGGAGCTTACCCCTGATAAAGTAGTAAAAGTAAGACTTACGGGTGCCTGCGGAAGTTGTCCCATGGCGACCATGACGCTTAAGATGGGCATTGAAAAATATCTCAAAAAAGAAGTGCCTGAAGTTAAAAGCGTAGAACAGGCAGAGGAGAAGTAATGCCCTGCAAAAGCCTAAGGGTCGGTATATACAAGTGCAAGAAGTGCGGGGCATGTATAGAGATATTCTCTGACGAAAAGCAAGCCAAATGTACAAAGTGCGGGAGTATAATAGTTAAATCAAAACTTAAAGCCTGCGTTGAATGGTGCTCTGGTGCCAAAGAATGTGTTGGAAAGCTTCCTAAAGATGCGAAAAACACAAAAAAAGTAAAAAAGGCGCTTTGAGCTGTATTTGCAAGAGTTTTGGAATGTAGACTGTAATATTCAGCCAACGGTAGGGAGTCTTTTTGGGCTCCCTCTTTTCATTAGTAACACTTCTTCTTTCATCATATCATTTGAATACAAGAGCATTTTCTGATAAAATACTTCATTGAAACTCAAAAAAGGCAGAGAATGAAAATATCATTATTTACAGCGCTTTTACCTGAATTAACCATGGAAGAGATTGCACAAACAGCCTCTTCGCTTGGCTTTAACGGTTTGGAACTGCGTGTCAGCGACATGACTGAAAAAATGAAGTCGAGCGGTGTTTCTTTCTGGGGCGAACACAAAAACGATATAGGGGTCAAGAACTTCAGGGAGAAAGTTCCCGGAATTAAGAGGGTCTGCGAAAAATACAAACTAGAGATACCTCTGCTCGCGACCTACTGCATGACCTTTGAACGCGAGCTGATAGAAGAGATCGCGAAGAGCATGAGGCTTCTTGGAGTTAAGGATTTCCGCGTAAGGCCGCCCTGGTTTATGAGGGCAGAAAACCCGGATCCGGATTTCAGGAAACTTAGCAAAGAAACAGACAAGGACATGGCGTTTATAGTTAAAGTCTGCGAGAAGCATAAGTTAAGGGCTTGCGTTGAGACTCACATGAATTCTATCGCTCCGTCTGCGGCGCTTGTAATGAAGGTCATAGAAAAGTTCGACCCGAAATATGTCGGGGCAATCTATGACCCTGGCAACACCATGCAGGAAGGCTCGGAGAACTTGAGGTTGTCGGTACAAATGCTGGGCGAATACCTGGCGCATGTTCATGTTAAGAACACTAAGTGGACCGAGCAGGAAAAAAGGAAAGACGGGACCAGGGTTTTTAAGCCGGAAATGGCTAAGCTGAACGAAGGCTTCCTGGATATAAAACAGGTTTTTGATGAACTGAAACTGGCAGGCTACAACGGCTGGCTAAGCGTGGAAGATTTTACGGTTAAGGATGATAAGAAAGCATGCCTCAAAGAAGATATTGATTATATGCGAAGGCTCTGGAAATAAAAACGGGAATCACAAAGAGGAGGCAAAATGAAATTCGTGAACGGCCCGCTTGACAAGTTCGGCCTGACATTCGATGACATATTGCTGGTTCCGCAGAAATCAAATGTGATTCCGCGGGAGATAGACACGTCAACGCATATAACAAAGAACCTAAAACTAAACATTCCTCTTATGTCGGCTGCCATGGATACTGTTACCGAGGCGCGCCTTGCCATAGCAATCGCGCTTGAAGGCGGCATGGGTATAATTCACAAGAATCTCCCGATCAAAGAGCAGGCCGGAGAAGTAGATAAAGTTAAAAGATTCATGAACGGGGTTATTCTTCACCCGGTAACGCTCGGCCCGGCGACATCTATCAGGGACGCAATTGAGCTTATGAGAAAGAGCGGCATTTCCGGAGTGCCTATAACCGATGACGGCGGCGAGAACGGAAAACTGCTGGGAATAATAACCAACCGCGACCTTAATTTTGTCAAGAAACAGGTAGGCACCGTAAGCGATTATATGACCAAGGAAGGCCTGATAACGGCAAACGAGGGCATTTCTCTGCAGAAAGCTTCGGATATACTTTATAAAAACAGGATTGAAAAGCTGCCGATAGTTGACAAGAACTACCGGCTTAGAGGAATGATAACTATTAAGGATATTGAGAAGCGTCTCGATTATCCCAGGGCCTGCAAGGACAAAGGCGGACGGCTCTGCGTGGGCGCGGCGGTTGGCGTCGCAAAGGATACGGAAGAAAGGGCTGACGAGCTTATTAAGGCGGGTGTTGACCTGCTCACCATAGACACCGCTCACGGGCACTCGGCAAATGTTATAAATACTCTGAAGGCCTTGAGAAAAAAATATCCCGGCGTGGACCTTATCGCCGGGAATATTGCCACCGCAGCCGCGGCAAAAGACCTGATAGCCGCCGGGGCTGATGCGATAAAGGTCGGGATAGGTCCCGGGTCAATCTGCACGACCAGGGTTATAGCCGGAATCGGTGTCCCTCAGGTTACCGCTATCTATGACTGCGTTAAAGTGGCGCAGAAATACAAAGTGCCGGTCATTGCCGACGGAGGAATTAAATATTCCGGAGACGTGGTGAAGGCGCTTGCGGTCGGAGCCAGCGCTGTTATGATTGGCAACCTTTTCGCCGGCACAGATGAAGCGCCGGGAGAGATGGTCTTCCTGGAAGGAAGAAGGTTTAAACTCTACCGCGGGATGGGTTCCATCGCCGCGATGAAAATGGGCAGTAAGGACAGGTATTTTCAGGAAGGCGTTGACGCTTCCAAACTTGTTCCGGAAGGAGTCGAGGGAAGAGTGCCTTACCGCGGCTCACTTGCCGCGAATGTTCTTTACCTGATAGGCGGCCTGACTCAGGGAATGGGCTATGTCGGAGCGAAGAATATAAAGGAGCTCCGGGATAACGCAGAGTTCGTCAGGATCACTCCTGCCGGGCTGACTGAGAGCCATCCGCACAATATAACGATAACAAGCGAACCGCCGAACTACTGGATTTAATTTAGCAAGCGAATTGGTTTCTTCGATCCTGCTGCAACCTTGGGTTTACCCGGGCCAGCGGCAGGATGTACGAAGCCCGGCCGGCAGCAGGGAAGAATATTCCCGGGCGCTGGCTGCTTCGCGAAAAAGGAGGAAATATGCTTCAGAAGGAACAGAAACAGGGCTTGATAGCCAAGTTCAAGACTCACGAAAAGGATTCGGGATCCTGCGAAGTACAGGTGGCAATCCAGACTGAAAGAATCAACTATCTCACCGAGCACCTGAAAGTCCACAAGAAAGACCACAGTTCCAGGAGAGGTTTGCTTAAGCTGGTCGGGTCAAGAAGGCACCTGCTTGAATACCTCAAGAAACAGGATTATGACAGATATAAGACCCTGATCGACAGTCTCAAGCTCAGGAAGTAAGTCGCGGAAAACGGGAGAAAAAAATGACAGCAGCAGAAACGAAAGTAAGCATAGGCGGAAGGGATTTTATTATCTCAACCGGTAAGGTAGCAAAGCAGTCCGAGGGCGCGGTAACCGTAAGATACGGCGACACCGTGATTCTCTGTACTTCAAATTCAGGTCCTTCAAGGAGCAGTGATTTCTCTTTCTTTCCGCTTACGGTGGAATACAGGGAGAGGACTTACTCTGCGGGTAAAATACCTGGCGGATTTTTCAAAAGAGAAGGCAAGCCGAGGGATTCAGAGATACTTTCCGCGAGGATAATAGACCGGAGCATCAGGCCGCTATTTCCGTGGAATCTTATGAACGAAGTTCAGGTAATGGTCTTCTCGCTTTCCTTTGATCTCGAGAACGAGCCGGATGTAATGGCGATTAACGGCGTGTCCGCATCGCTTATGTGCACGGGTATTCCTTTTGGCGGTCCCGTGGGTGCGGTAAGGGTAGGGAAAATAGACGGAAAGTTAGTCGTTAACCCGACCATAACCGAACTCAAATCAAGCAGCCTTGACCTGGTTGCGGTATTCTCAACTTCCGGCGTCATCATGATAGAAGCCGGGGTAAAGGAGCTGCCTGAAGCAGAAGTGCTTGAAGCGATAAAGTTTGCCGAAGCGCCTGCCAGGGAAATAATGAAGGCCCAGATGGAACTTGCTTCAAAAGTCACAAAAGTAAACAGGGAGTATATCATTTATAAATGGGATGAGACCCTTGAAAAGGATGTAAGGGTTGCCTGCGCGGCGAAATTCTCCTCGCTTGATTCCATCTCCGACAAAGCGACCAGGGCGGACGCGGTAGCAAAGATCAAATCTGCTATAATCGCCGAGCTGGAACCGAAGTATCCGGGAAAGAAAGGGGACATTAAGATTGTAATGGATCTTTTTGAATCCGAGAAAGTAAGGAAAGAAATCCTTGAGGGGCAGAAAAGGCCCGACG
>CAIWWK010000008.1 GCA_903916325.1 Candidatus Firestoneibacteriota bacterium | reverse complement strand
CCCGGAGCCGGCGGAGCAGCATGAATAACCAGCGCGAAAGAAAAAGCTGCCAAACCCGCTATTATTGTTTTTTTCATGGTCTCTCCGCCCTGCTTTACGTTACAAACGTTAAGAACGTTACGAACGTTATAAGCTTTTGAACTGTATTAACTTTATTCTGCTCAGAACAAAACGCACGAAGTGCGGCTTATAAACCTTATGGACCTTAAAACTTTACAAACCTTACAAACTTTTCTAAATGTCTATTTCTTCCTTTTCCTGCCTATCGCCTTCTCCGCCGCCTTTATTATAAACTTTGCCGATAATCCGAATTCCTCAAAAAGTTCTTTAGGAGTACCAGACTCACCGAACCTGTCCTGAACTCCTATGAATTCAATCGGAGTAGGAATGCTTTTTGCGCAGTACTCTGCAACCGCCGCGCCCATTCCGCCAATCACCTGATGTTCTTCAGCCGTTACAATTGCTCCAGTTTCAAGAGCTGCCTTGTCAATGCATTTACCGTCAATGGGTTTTGAGGTGTGCATGTTCACAACACGCGCGCTGATACCTTTCTTCTTTAATTCTTCGGCCGCTATCAGGCACTCAAACAGAATCAGACTGCCCTGTCCTATCAGCGTTACATCCGTGCCTTCAAGCAGGACATTTGCAACGCCTATTTCAAACCTGTCTTCCGGTTTTGTAATTACAGGGACTTTTTCCCTTCCCATTCTTATGCATACCGGCCCTACATGTTTAATCACGGCGTCCGCGGCCTTGGACATTTCTATTGCATCGGCCGGCATAAGCAGAACGATATTAGGGATTGCGCGAAGCATTGCTATATCTTCAAGCGCCTGGTGCGTAGCGCCGTCAGCGCCGACAGAGACTCCTCCGTGCGCGGCAATAAGCTTAACATTGAGGTTCGGATAGCAGATGGAGACCCTTATCTGGTCCCAGCAGCGTCCCGGAAGAAAAACACCGTAGGTGGCGCAAAAAGGAATCTTTCCCGTCAACGCAAGCCCGGCTGCCGTGGCAATCAAATCCTGTTCGGCTATGCCCATATCAAAGAATCTGTCGGGATATTCTTTCGCGAATTTATTTGTGAGAGTTGACTTCGAGAGGTCGGCATCCATAACAACGATGTTCTTGTTTATCTTTCCGAGCCTGACGAGAGAATCAGCCAATGCTTCCCTTGTAAGTTTCATTTCGGGGACTGCAACCATTATAAAACCTCCTAAGAAAATTACTTTTTTCGTTCTTAATGTTCTTAACGTTTATAAGGTTTATAACGAAAATATTTTAGGAGCTGATTCCTTACGTTACAAAACGTTATGAACGTTCGCGCGTTATAAACGGATATTTATCTATTAAACGCCCTTTTAGCTATATCCTTCCTGTAATGCGCTCCTTCAAACGAGATCATTGAAACCGCATGATAGGCCCTGTCTACAGCGGCGCGCATATCACTGCCGAGCGAAGTGACTCCAAGCACTCTTCCGCCGTTTGTAACCACTTCTCCGTTTGATTCTGCCGTGCCCGCGTGAAAAATCATCGTGTTTTGGAGTTTCCCCGCGTCTTCGAGTCCTTTTATTATTTTTCCGTTCTCGTATTTCCCGGGATATCCCCCGGAAGCCATCACAACACAAGCGGCAGGCCTGTTATCCCATTCCGCGGTAATGGTAGCTGCTTTTCCGTCAGAGCAGGCAATGAGTATCTCTAGCAGGTCTGACTTCAGTCTTGGCAGTATAACCTGAGTCTCAGGATCTCCGAACCTGCAGTTGAATTCAACTACTTTCGGGCCGTCTGACGAGATCATCAGACCGGCATAAAGAACACCCTTAAATTTCTTGCCGAGTTGAGCCATTCCCGCAACTACAGGGAGAATTATATTGTTAATTGTATCATTTTCGAGCGCTTTATTCAACACGGGGGCCGGAGAGTAGGCTCCCATCCCGCCGGTATTTGGCCCCTGATCGTTGTCAAATATGCGTTTATGGTCCTGTGCCGAGACCATGGGTATAATGTTTGAACCGTCAACAAATACCAGGAAGGAGGCTTCTTCTCCTTCTAAAAAGTCTTCTATGACAACTTTACTGCCGGCGTTACCAAAAACCCTGTTTACCATTATATCTTCCAGCGAAACCTTCGCTTCTTCAAAGTTCTTTGCTATTATCACGCCCTTCCCCGCAGCCAGGCCGTCAGCTTTGATAACCACCGGAAATTTCTTGTCTTTAAGGTAGGAAAGAGCTTCATTTTTGTCGTAAAAAATCTCGTAAGCGGCGGTCGGTATGGCATACCTTCTCATAAACTCTTTAGCAAAAGATTTGCTGGACTCAAGGAGCGCGGCTTCACGGGACGGGCCGAACACTTTCAGCCCTGCTTTCTCGAACTCGTCAACAATTCCCATGGAAAGCGGCACCTCGGGACCAATAACTGTAAGGCCGATATCATTATTCAGGGCAAAATCAATCAACGCCGGAATATTCTCGACGCGGATATTGACACATCTGGCAAAAGCGCTTATTCCGGGATTCCCAGGAGCGCAGTACAATTTGCCGAGTTTCTCGCTCTGGGCCAGTTTCCAGCAGATGGCATGTTCGCGTCCGCCGCCGCCTACTACAAGAACATTCATTGGGCCTCCGGTATTAAAAAATCAAATTCGAAATTTGAAATTTGAAATTCGAAAAAATAAAAAAAATTAGCTAATGACTTTTGCAAGCGGGACTTCGCCGCAGTCAGGGAATTTTGGGCAATTGATGCATTCAGTCCAGACTTTGTGCGGAAGCGAATCGCGTTTCACGATTTTGAATCCGAATTTTTTAAAGAAGTCGGGTATATAGGTCAGCGTGAATACCTTTTTGACTCCAAGTTCCCCGGCTTCAGCCAGGCATGTTTTAACGAGCGCTTTACCAATGCCTTTACCGGAATATCTTTTTCCTACTGCCAGAGACCGGAGTTCGGCCAAATCTCCCCAGGAAATGCTTAGGGCGCAGACTCCTGCAAGCTTGCCGTTAATCCTGTAAACATAAAAGTCGCGGAGTTTCTCGTAGATATCCACGATAGATTTCGGAAGCATCAGGTCCTTTTTCGCATAAGTATTTATGAGCTTCTGTATATCCTTCGCATCCCCAAGTTTTGCTTTTGTTATCATTTCCTTCTCCTTGAATTAGTAATCAGCAATTAGCAATCAGTAATCAGTAATCGCATTTAAGCTGATAGCCATACCGTATCTTCCCCCACCAATTTTTCAATCTCAGCCATAAGCTGCCTTGTCGGTCTGACTCTCATCGGGGTCTCCACTATGGAAAGTTCTTTTTCATACTGGTCCACGAAATGCAGAAAAACCAGGCACATGCCGCCGCTGCCATTGTGTTTAGAAAGAAGGTTTTTTAGTTGTTCTAACAGCTGCTCTTCAAGCCCTATCTTCATCAGCTTTATATGCATTTTTTTGCTCAAGCGCTGCTCGGCTTCCTCAAGTAGCATGATGTCGTCCGCGAGGACCTTGGCATTGAGCGAACTCTTATCGTCCTCGGCTACCGGTTCTGTTTCTTCATGTTTTGTTCCCATCCTTTCCTCAAAATCAACTTTGCCCTTAATCAAGACCATGTTTTCTTCTATAAGTTTTTCTCTGATCTTCTCATAAAGCCTGGGCCAGACAACTATCTCGACGGTTCCGAAAAGATCTTCCAGCGTCAGTATCGCCATCTCCTGGTTTTTTGTCTTGGTTATCTTTTTGTCGACTTTCTGGATAATGCCGCCTATGGTGACGATCGCGGCGTCCTCAAAATTCTTCAGGGTTGTCGTGGAAGCGTTGGTAAAATGTTTCAACGAATCTTCAAACTTTATCAAAGGATGCCCTGAAAGGTACATTCCCAGTAGGTCTTTTTCAAACGAAAGCAGTTTGTCCTCTGGGTACTCTTCTTTGGAAACAGGTCTCGCGGCATCGGCCATAACTTCGGAGCCAAAGAGCATGTCCTGCCCGCTGGACTTATCTTCCTGGAGCTTCGCGGCCTGGCTCAGAGTTGACTCAAGCAAGGTCATGAGTTGGAGCCTTTTCTCCTTGAAAGTGTCAAAGCCCCCGCATTTTACGAGGCTCTCAATCACTCTCTTGTTGATAAGGCGGAGGTCAACTCTGGCGCAGAAATCCGCGAGTGATTTATAAGCTCCTCTCTTTTCCCTCTCTTTGACAATGTTGTCAGCGGCCAGGGAGCCAACATTTTTAATTGCCGAGAGCGCGAAGCAGATCTCGTTTTTGCCGTAAGTGGTGAATTTTTCGTTGCAGCGGTTGACATCCGGCGCGACAAGAGCTATGCCCGCCTTGCGGCATTCGTCTATATACCAGGGAATCTTATTGTCGTTCTTGTCCGTGTGCCCTATCTCAGAAGAGAGCAGGGCCGCGTAAAACTCAAGCGGGTAGTGCGCTTTGAGATACGCGGTGTGGAATGCGAGCACCGAGTAGGCCGCGGCATGCGCTTTATTGAACCCGTAACCCGCGAATTTAGCAATCAGGTCGAAGACTTTGTTCGCAAGGTCTGTCTTGAAGCCCTTTTTCTTAGCGCCCTCAAGAAATTTAGCGCGTTGTTCTTCCATTACGTCCAGATTTTTTTTACCCATCGCTTTTCTAAGATAATCGGCCTGGCCAAGCGAGAATCCGGCAAAAACCTGCGCCAGCTGCATGACCTGTTCCTGGTAGACGATAATGCCGTAGGTTTCCTTAAGGACCGGTTCAAAATCAGGGTGGTCGTATTTTATCGGAACCATCCCATGTTTTCTCTTAACGAAATCATCGATAAAATCCATTGGGCCGGGGCGGTAAAGAGCGTTCAATGCGATCATGTCCCTGATGTCCCTGGGTTTTACTTTGCGCATGAGGTCACGCATGCCTTTACTTTCAAACTGGAAGACGCCGGCCGTTTTCCCCTCGCCGAGCAGGTCGAAAGTCTTTCCGTCCTCGAGCGGTATCGCGTCGACATCAATATCTATTCCGTAATTCTGTTTTATGTTCTTTACGGCGTCGTCTATGACATTAAGGGTCTCAAGCCCGAGGAAGTCCATCTTTACGAGGCCGACCTGTTCTATGGAATGCATTTCGTATTGGATTGAGATCGTTCCCTTCTTCTGGTCTTTATAAAGCGGCACGTAATTGGTCAGAGGTTCCTTCGCGATGACGACACCAGCGGCGTGCGTTGAGGTGTTCTTGGTCATATTGACCATGTCGGAGGCAACGGTAACAACCCGCCTGACAAGCTCGTTTCCCTTCATCATTTCATTAAGCTCTCGGATACCCTTGGCCGTGTCAATAAGGCTGACCTGCTCCTCGCTCCCCTCAATGTTCGGGAGTTTTGCAGGAACAAGTTTTGCAATGACATTTCTTTCGCTAAAAGGCATTCCGAGAGCCATGCCGACGTTCTGGATAGCGCTTTTGCACACAAGAGTGCCGAATGTAATAATCTGTCCCACATTCTCGCTTCCGTATTTGTCCTTTACATACTGAACCATCCGGTCCCGGTCCTGAAAGTCAACATCGATATCAGGCGGGCTTATGCGTTCGTTGTTCAAAAAACGTTCAAAGAAAAGGTTGTATTTCATCGGATTAATTTCGGTAATACCGAGACAGTAGGCGGCGAGCGACCCGCAGACAGAGCCTCTTCCCGGCCCGACACGGATGCCGTTCCCTTTCGCCCATTTTATGTAATCCCAGACTATAAGAAAGTAGCCGGCGAATCGTTCCTTGTTTATAACAGAAATCTCAAAATCAACCCTGTCTTTCAGCTCTTTGGGAGGATTCTGACCGAACCGAGTTTTCAAGCCTTCGAGGCTGAGATGCGCGAAGTATTCCTCGCGGTTCTTGTACTCTTTCGGTATAGTGAAATCTGGAAGGATGAGTTCTTTTACTTTCTGGAAAGCGAAATTACACTTCTCTGCGACCTCAAGCGTGTTCTTGAGCGCTTCCGGTATATAGGAGAATTTCGCGAGCATCTCCTCTTCGGATTTTATGTAGAACTGGTCGTTCGCGAATTTCATTCTGTTCTCATCCTGCACGGTCTTGCCGGTCTGGATGCAAAGCAGGATATCCTGAAGCTGAGCGTGTTCGCGTTTTATATAATGGCAGTCGTTTGTGGCTACGACCGGCAGTTTAAAATCTTTTGATGCTTTAACCATTTCTTCGTTTACCCGAAATTGTTCTTCTATGTCGTGGTCCTGGAGTTCAAGGTAGAAATTCCCAGGGCCGAATACTTCGCTGTACTGCCCGATTAGCTGTCTGGCTTCATCTATTTTTCCCTTCTGAATCGCCATGGGAATCTCGCCTTTCAGGCAGGCGGAAAGGCATATCAGACCCTGTGAATGTTTAAATAGCAATTCCTTGTCAATGCGGGGCTTGTAATAGAACCCGTCTATGTAGCCGGCGCTTACCAGCTTGATGAGGTTTTTGTAGCCGGTTTCATCTTTACAGAGCAAAATAAGATGATAGGAGGTCTCCGTGTTTGGGTTGGCAACCTTGTCGAACCTGGAGCCCGGGGCCACATAGACTTCACAGCCTATGATGGGTTTAATACCGGCCTTCATCGCCGCCCCGAAGAATTCCACGGCTCCAAACATGTTGCCATGATCAGTTATAGCCATTGCGGGCTGGCGGAGCGAGGCCGTGTACTTGAGCATCGGTTTCAGTATCGAAGCGCCGTCAAGCAGGCTGTACTGGGTATGGTTATGTAAGTGGACAAACTGGCTGTGAGGCATTATTCCCCTGATGGATATTTTGGTTTTTTCGTACCTTGAATTATTAGCAGAATAAGAACGATAAGTAAAGCAACTAAGGATATTAAATAGCCGCTATGAACCGCGGCCTTGTAGAAAGGAGCATCTTTTTCGACTATGGAGAGCGAAAGGTTAAGCAGGGCGCTCGGAGGCATAAGCGCTTCCAGGCGCTTTATCTTCCAGAGGTCCGCGTGTTCTATGAGCGAGCCGGCCATGAGCAGGACTCCGGCAGAAAGCAGCGCTTTTGCCGCTCCGCTTTTTAAACTTTTTGTGAAGACGCTAAATCGTGAAGCAGCAAGAATAACCGCAAAGTAGTACGGAATTATCACCATACGGAGCGCCGCAGACTGGGAATTAAAAAAGGGCACAAAGGAGAAAACACCGTAAAACCTGTCAAAGGTGAAGAAAAGAAGAACAAGCATCGCGATATAGACTCCTCTTAACTCAAGCTTTGACAGCGCAGGATTTGGTTCCGCAGTCTTCTTCCCGATTGCCGAAAGTATTCCGGGCAGTATGCAAAACCAGGCGATAAACGCAAATCCCGTGATATCCGTAAAGAGGTTGTATTCAAACCAGCCAAACGCTCCCTGATAAAGATGAAAGTTGACATCCCGGGGGATTATCATGGCTGACAGGAGGGTTATTATTGACGGATAGCCCTTGGAACCCGCGTTGCTCTTTCCGGCAAAAGCAACGAGCGCCGGCAGCAGCCTAAAGGCCGAGAGGGCCGCGGAAACCCCGAGAGCTATGGAAATATACTTCCATTTTCTAAAATCAGCGAACATGTAAAACAGCAGGAAGAACACGCACCAGACATAAACATGGAATCCTCCCTGAAGAAGCATAAAGAAAAAGAGCAGCGAAAGTTGCAGCGCTGTCTTTAGTCCTTTCTTTCCCGCGTCAAGGTCAAAAACCAGCAAGACAAAATACGGCAGGAGAAATACTGAGAACCACTGCGTGTGTCCAACCCCCATGCGGGATACTGTATAGCCGTTGAAGTTGAGGAGCAAGAATAGCGCGGTAAATGCCAGCAGATTAAGGCTAAATCTCCGGCGAATAAAAAGGCATCCGGCAAAGCCAAGCGTGTAGAATAGCGCCATGTTGAAACACTCGAACTCTCCCGGGGAGAGCCACTTTAGAAGACAGATCTGCGGCGAAACCATTGTTTCCGGCGAGCCGAGGAACATATCTGTCTGCTGGACAGGTTCTGAAATAAAATACGGTATTTTCTTCTCGGTCAAAGCTTGTTTAAGAACCATACAGTACTGCTTTTCTTTTGGCCAGTCGGCTATCGACATCGGGATGTTTCCCATGCGGAAAGACGAGATCCATTGAGAAAGCCCCAAAAGAAAAAGAACCGTCAAGAAAACGGCTGCAAATACTTTCCCCGGTTCTCCGAAGAAGCTGTTTTCAATTTTTTTGAGCATGGTATCCATTTTTGCCTGTTTGCTTCTCACGGGGTATTCCCTTTCTAAGTTTTGAAACGAAATTTCCCACAATCACGGGCAGGTTCTTTTTGTCTATGTTTGCCGAGATTACTCTGATAACAGCGCTTCCCACTATTGCTCCGTCAGCATGTTTTAGGACTTTTGCGAGCATTCCCGGAGTAGAAATACCGAAACCGAGCGCAAGCGGCTTATCCGTAAACCTGCGTATCCGGTTCACATATTTTTTGAAATTTGGCAGGGCAGACCTTGCGCCTGTTATTCCGGCGACTGTCACGCAGTAAATAAAGCCTTCGCTCAGTTGAGAGACCAGTTTAATTCTGGCGCTGTCGCTTGTCGGGGCAAGAAAAAATATTACTTTTACTCCCTGAGCTCGGGCTGCTTTCAGTAGTTTATCTCCCTCTTCAGGTATCAAGTCGGGAACAATGACACCGTCTATGCCGTTTTTCGCGCAATCATCAGCGAATTTATTCAAGCCGTACTGCAAAATAGAGTTATAGTACCCCATAAGCACAAGAGCCGAAGAAATCTTTGGTCTGACTCTTGAGGCAAGTCTAAAAATACCGGAAAGATCGATGTGTTTCGCAAGAGCTTTCTGACTGGATTCCTGGATAGTCGGCCCATCGGCCACAGGGTCTGAAAATGGCACGCCAAGTTCTATAATATCCGCACCCGCCCCGGCAATCTCGAGAACAAGTTTCTCGGTTGCAGCAAGGCTGGGATACCCTGCAGTTATGTAAACGATAAGGGTTTTTCTCCGTTCTCCATTGATTACATAGAATTTAGTGTCTATCCTGTTGTCTTTTCTAGATGTTCCTGCCGGCATCTTTGTCCCCCCTTCCGGATAGGTTCAGCACCAAAATCTCGCCTTTCCTGAAGCGCTTCCTGTTCTTTATCACATACCCGATTGCATGCGAGGACTCAAGCGCCGGAATGATGCCTTCTATATGTGTAAGCAGGTGATAAGCATTTAATGCTT
The DNA here is from genome assembly GCA_903916325.1 of Candidatus Firestoneibacteriota bacterium. Lineage (GTDB taxonomy): Bacteria > Oederibacteriota > D2-FULL-39-29 > D2-FULL-39-29 > CAIOVX01 > CAIOVX01. The sequence goes on along the minus strand of CAIWWK010000008.1, from coordinate 6,124 downwards.
CGCTATCTGTAACAGCATGGTACTCGGCTCTGCCGGTTGCCTTGTAGAAACTGTGCTCAGGGCCAACCCCGGGATAGTCAAGCCCGGCCGCTATAGAATGTGTAGGAAGAACTTGCCCATTTTTGTCCTGGAGCATATATGAATATGCCCCATGCAAAACTCCTGGCCTGCCGCAGCTTAGTGTGGCAGAGTGGAATTTTGAGTTTATGCCTTTACCCCCTGCCTCAACGCCTATCATCTTGACTTTTTTGTCGTTATAAAACCTGTGGAATAGGCCTATTGAGTTACTCCCGCCTCCGACACAGGCTATTAAGTAATCGGGCAGCCTGCCTTCCATAGAGAGTATCTGCTTCCTTGCCTCATTTCCTATCACGCTTTGGAAGTCTCTGACCATCATCGGGTAAGGATGAGGTCCGGCGACAGTGCCGAAAATGTAATAAGTATGGCGGACTGTGGCAACCCAGTCGCGGAAAGCCTCGTTCAGCGCATCTTTCAGGGTCCTGGTTCCTGACCCTACAGGAATTACCCTGGTGCCAAGCAGTTTCATGCGGCGCACGTTAAGCGCCTGCCGCTCGCAGTCTTCTTCGCCCATAAAGACGTCGCATTCAAGGCCGAATTTCGCTGCGACGGTAGCCGTTGCTACTCCGTGCTGGCCGGCTCCTGTTTCGGCAATGACGCGTTTCTTCCCCATGCGCAGCGCCAGCAGGGCCTGGCCGACGGCATTGTTAATCTTGTGGGAGCCGGTATGGGCAAGGTCTTCCCTCTTCAAGTAAATCTTCGGGCCGCCTATGTATTGGGTCAGCCGTTTCGCGAAATAGAGAGGAGTTTCCCTTCCGATGTAGTTTTTACGGTAAAACTCCAGTTCCCGCGTGAATTTAGAGTCTTTTTTCGCCTTTGAATACTCTGCTTCAAGTTCCCGTAAAGCGGGGACGAGAGTTTCTGGCAGGAATCGGCCGCCGAAAGCCCCAAAATATCCTCTTTTGTCCGGTAAAAGCATACTGCTCCTTAGCACGAAGCTTTTTTACAATTTAGAATGAATCGCTTGAGTTTTTTAAGATCTTTCCTGCCGGGCTTTAACTCAACTCCGCTATTCACATCGACACAATAAGGGTTAACCTTTCTGATTGCTTCAGCGACATTCGCAGGAGTAAGTCCGCCTGACAGGATTATCGGGTTCCCTATTTGTTTGGCTGAAACGGCCAGCCTCCAGTCAAAGGTTTTGCCTGTACCGCCTCTCTTGCCTGCGACAAAAGTGTCAAGAAGAAATGCAGACGCATTTATGTAGTCCGGTAAAAAAGAAAGATCTGATTTGTCCTTGAGACGGAAAGCCTTGATTACCGGTAAAGGATGAAAATATGAGAGGCTTTCCGGGCGTTCTTCACCGTGAAGCTGCGCGGCAGAAAGTCCGACAGTGGAAGCCAGTTTAAGCGCTGCGCGGGGATTTTCGTTCACAAAAACTCCGACCTTTAGGGTAAAAGGAGGCAGTTTTGCAATTATTTTACCTGCCTGCGCCTGGGTAATATGGCGAGGGCTCTTTGCAAAAATAAACCCGAGAATGTCAGCGCCGTATTCTACAGCGGCACGGGCATCGTCCAAGTTTGTTATGCCGCACACTTTAACTAATACCATGAAACATTATAGCAAATGAGCGTCATTTCCTAAAGCGATAAAATCCAGGATCTTAAAGGAGAATTACGGCTATTTAATAAGCGTTATTTGACTCTGTGAACTTATTACAATCTCAGGAGCTCCTTTATACTCTTTGACCCTGCCGGAAACCCTCACTTTTTTGCTGAGATAGAATTCTTCCGGTTTTTCAGGGAAATTGCCGAAGTCGGAGGCGAAAATAACACAGGTTAAGTAGAGGTTCAATCCGTCTTTGAAATTCAAGAATACTACTTTCCCTGAATTATGGCTCTTGGTAATAGTGCCTTCAATAATTATATTCTTCCCTATATTGTTAGCCGCATCTGAAAGCGGAACGCTTACCGGCGGCACAAAGCCTCCCGCAGAGTTGCCCGTTTGCAAAGTTGTTTTTGGCTTGCGGGAATCCAGAATCAGGAGTTTAAAACACAAAAGCACCGCAATTGCCGCGACCGCGGTAACCCCCGCTTTAATTGCGAAATCCAGAAGCTTTTCCCTGTTCATTTTAGTCTCCTTTTGCGGGATAGATATTCAACAACTCTTTGAAATTGTCATCCAGTTTTGCTTTTCCGGCATCGCTTAATGACTGATAGCTGTTTACCAGATGCGATATTCTTCCGTCTTTAAGGTCAAAATTCCACACCCCGCGGTGCTTCTCCCGCGCTTCTCTCTCGCAGGCGGCATAAGCAATCTTTTTACCGAAAGGTTTAAAGGTGTAAAGGTATGCAAATCCCCGAAGAAGCATCTCGGCGTTAAGGTCAGTGTTGTCAACATATACATAAGCCAGCGCCCTGCCGTACATATCTTTTGTGTCGTAATCGTCATATTCCAGAAAACACTTTTTCCCTTCCGCAAGATTCTTGAGAAAATCGCGTGCTTCTTCTCCGAATCTTTGTGCAGGTATCACCGGATGGTGCAGTTCCGGCGCGTCAATACCTTTCATCCGCACTCTATCGCCGGTATTCAACACAATGGTGTCTCCGTCAATAACACAGGCTATTATATATGGGCCGAATTGTTTTGAGCAGGCGGTCTGTACGTATTTTTCCGGTGCCGACGTTTCTTTGAGTGTTTTTGTTTGATTTCTAAAACTGCTAAAGACCAGCATTGACAGGATGAGAATTACCGTTGTCACGAGGATTGTTCCGAGATAGGAAAAAACGATGCGCCCTCTTGTGTCACATATGAAAAAGGCCTCCGGGATTTTCCCGGAGGCCTTAGAGGCCGTTTTCGTTTCTATGCGTTTTTTGCGCACGCTCACTTCTGAGATATTACCTTTTTGGAATTAAAATGTCAATGCGGCTGTTTCTTGAAAATGCTGTCAAGATACTTGTAACTCTTTTCCGCAATTAGTTCTGCGCCGGGAGTGAAATCAAAGACCTCCACAGACACATATTTGTTATATCCTGCTGAACTCAGGGCTGCTTCTATAGGGACAAAATCTGTCTTTCCGAAACCGGGCCCGTTCTTATTCTCATCGTTGGCGTGAAAGTGTTCGAAGTATCCTTTGCAGTCTTCAATTATTGACGGTATCGGCTTGCTTTCCGAAGACATCGCCTTGACATCCAGCATCATTTTAAAGTTTGGGTGGGCAAGTTCTTTTACAAAATCCAGCGTCTCTTTTGCCGTGCTGAAGATATTTGTTTCTGCCGTTGAAAGAGGTTCAAGGCAGAGTGTAACTCCGGCCATTTTCGCTTCCTTCGCGCAGTCCATGAAAAAAGCTCTTGCCGAAGCAATCGCCTTGTCGTAAGGCATGCCGGCAGGCACGTTTCTCTGTTTTGGAGAGCCGACTATCATTACTTTCCCGTTGAGATCAGAGCAGAATCTGATAAGCTCGAAGAAATAGTTTTTTGTCTTCTCCCGGAGCGTTTCATCTCCGGTGGTTATAGCAAGCCCTTCGGGGCTGACAAGCAGCCAGTGGAGCCCGATTATTTCAAGGCCAATTTGCTTGGCGGCCGACTTTAGCTCAGTTCTTCTCGCCGCGCTGATCAAATCTACCGATTTGGCGAGCGTAAAAGGGGCAACTTCTATTCCGTCATAGCCGGTTTTTTTTACAAACTCGCAGGTTTCTTCCCAGTCCCAGCCGTTAAAAACCTCGCTGCAAATGCCTAGCTTCATAGTAACCTCCTGAGCTTCTTTCCCGGGGCAGCTGACCGCATTAATGTTTCTCCTATAAGGGCTCCGTTAATTCCAAGGCCGGATAAGTAACGCATATCAGCTCTCGAGGCTATTCCGCTCTCGGAGACAGTGATAATCCCGGGCGGTATGCGCTTCCTTACTATTCCGGTAGTACGGATATCAACTTTGAAATTTCTGAGATTCCTGTTATTAATGCCTATGATATTTGCGCCGCAATCCAGGGCAGTTAAAACTTCTTCCGTGTCGCGTGTTTCAACAAGCGCGTCCATGCAAAGCCGCTGCGAAAGCTTTATGAATTTTCTTAATTCTCTTGTGCTAAGGCAGGCGGTTATCAGAAGGACCGCGTCAGCGCCGGCCGCCCGGGATTCATAGAGTTGATATTCGTCTACAATAAAATCTTTGCGCAGAACCGGTATCTTGACACTACCTTTTATGGCTGAAAGATAGCCCAGATGTCCGAAGAAAAAGTTCTCTTCTGTCAGAACAGAAATGGCTGCCGCGCCGTTCTTTTCAAATTCGAGGGCTGTTTCGACAGGAGTAAAAAGTTTTGAAATCAGGCCCTTTGAAGGTGAAGCCTTTTTAACTTCGGCAATTATTGAGACGCATTTTGTTTTCATCGCGCCTGACAGGCTGAGCGGCTCAGGAGAGGTTTCTATGGCTTTAAGAAGCACGCGCAAATGCAGGCGTTCTTTTAGCGCCGAAAGGCTTTTTTGTTTCCGGTTAATTATTTTTGCGAGAATATCTTTCATCAGGAATTTGAGAGCTCTTTTAGCGCTTCAAGAGCTTTAAGGGCTGCCCCTGAGGCAATTGACTGTCTTGCCAGTTCCGCGCCTTCTTTAAGGCTGCCGGCCTTGCCTCCTGCGACAATGCCGGCTGCAGCATTGATTACCGCCATATCGGCGAAAATCCCGCCTGTCCCTCTAAGGATTTCGAGAGTTATGGATTTGTTGAGAGATATATCACCGCCTTTGATGGAGGTTATTGACGCTGCTTTTACTCCGAAATCTTCTGGTTTTACGGTATAGGAGGTTATTTTTCCGCTGTTTAGTTCCATTATTTTTGTCGGGCCGGCTAAGGATATTTCATCAAGACCGTCGTGACCGTGAACCACCAGCGCGCGCGTGTGTCCGATATTTTTTAGGACATGGATATAATCGTTCATGAGCTTTTCCGAGAAAACCCCAATTACCTGGTGTTTTACTCTCGCAGGATTTGCCAGAGGGCCTATTATATTGAAAATGGTCCTTATGCCAACTTCCTTGCGGACAGGCGCTACAAACTTCATTGAGGTATGCAGAAGCGGCGCGAACAAATATGCAATTCCTGATTCATCAAGGCAGCGGCCTATTTTTTCCGGAGGAAGTTCAAGCTTTACGCCGAGCGCTTCGACAAGGTCGGCGCTCCCGCATTTTGAGGATACGGCGCGGTTCCCGTGCTTGGCGACCGGCACCCCGGCGCCTGCGACGATAAAAGCTGCCGTTGTAGAAACATTGAATGTATCGCTTTTATCTCCTCCGGTCCCGCAGGTATCTATGACATTCCTGTGTTTTGTTTTTATATGGATGGCATTCTTTCTCATAGATTCGGCTGCCCCGGAGATCTCTTCAATGGTTTCTCCCTTCATCCGCAGGCTGACCAAAAAGGCCCCGATGAGCGCCGGCGGGCAGATGCCGCTCATGATCTCATCCATAACCAGGGACATTTCTTCCTTGGTAAGGTCTTCCTTTTTATCTATAACTTTTAAAAGAGCTTCTTTTATCATAAAACCTCAGGGTTTCTTTTTTCGGAAGCAATTTCAACGAAATTCTTAATAATTTTCATCCCCGATTTTGTCAGTATAGACTCGGGATGAAACTGGACGCCAAAAACAGGATAGTCCCTGTGTTTAAGGCCCATTATCTCCCCTTCTTTTGTCCAAGCCGTTACTTCAAGTTGTTTGGGTATGTTTTTCTCGCTGACAATAAGGGAGTGATACCTGGTCGCTTCAAAAGGGTTTTCCAGCCATTTAAAAATACCTTTAGCGTTATGGTGAATTAAACTGGTCTTTCCGTGCATCAGTCTCTTTGCTCTGACAACTTTACCTCCGAAAACATGTCCGATGCACTGGTGGCCGAGACAAACGCCTAAAATTGGCAGTTTGTCCTTGAACTCGAGTATTATTTCATTAGACATTCCGGCTTCTTTTGGGGATTTCGGGCCGGGGGATATAACGATAGCGCGCGGTTTCATTGCTTTTATTTTTGCCGTGGTTGTTTTGTCGTTCCGAACGACCTCCGGGTTTGTCCCCAGCTCGCCGAAATATTGGACCAGGTTATATGTGAATGAATCGTAATTATCTATT
>CAIWWK010000007.1 GCA_903916325.1 Candidatus Firestoneibacteriota bacterium | reverse complement strand
CAGGAGGGGAGACCCTGCTTTTGTCTATGTTTCTCCGTCCAGCAGAATGCTGCCTCCGGGCAACATCACGGCCATTAAGACCGCCCAAAGTCTTTCGGAATTTGTGGTTGCCAGGCTTGACGGCTCGGTTGATTCAAGCCTTGAGAAGTTCCTCGATGTAACGGCAAGAGATTCCGGCATAAAGCCGGATATGATAGTCCTGAACACTTTCATACCCGAACTTAATTACTACGGCGGCGCGGATCTTAATTCCGCTTTCGGCAAGAATCTGGAATCGCTCGAAAAAGGCGTGCCGGAACTCCTCAGGAACATTGAATCCGCGAAGAAGTTCGGTATTCCCGTCCTCGTTAATGTGAACGACAAAAGAGACGCTACCCAGGACGAAATAAAGATAATTGACAGGCACTGTTCTGACTTGGGCGTTAAGGTTGTGTTCTCCTCCACGAACGGCAGCGGCGTGAAACAGAACCTGGAGCTGGTAAAGAGCGTGCTTGAAGTTATACGCACCCAGAAGAGTTATTATAAACCGGCCTACGAACTTGACCACACAATAAAAGAAAAGGTAAAGCTGATCGTCAAAGAGATTTACGGCATGGCAAGGGTCTCCTATTCGTCCAAGGCGGAGAAAGAACTGGAACAGCTTGAGCTGAACGGCCATGCGGGCCTTCCGGTCTGCATAGCCAGAAGCCCTTATTATCACAGAACGGACAGGGACGGCCTGCTCGCGATTAAATCTCTCAGGCTGCTTGCCGGCGCGGGTGTTATACTGGTAGAAGCGGCGGATTCCGAAAGGATGCCTTCTTTTGCCTGGAAATATTCCGCGGAACGGTTGACACATGAACTATTCGTCTGAGACGCTGAATAAATTCAGCGATGACCTCGCCGCGAGGCTTCCGGCGCCGGGCGGAGGAGCAGCAGCCGCGCTTGTCGGTTCGCTTGCCGCCGCTCTGAACTCAATGGTCTGCAATTTTACGGCCGGCAACGAACGTTTTAAAGGCGTGGAAGAAGAGATTAAAAATTTGCTTAAGGTTTCCGAGGAGCTCAGGATTGAACTTCTTGGACTGCTCCAGTCGGACGTTGACGGTTACTCCGCGTATTCCGCCGGGGTAAAAAAACTGAAAATATCGGCGCTTACGGATTTTGAAAAGGAAGCGCGAAGGGAAGAACTCACGAAACAGGCTGCGGCAACTCCGCTTAAGGTCATGAAGGCTTCTGCAAAAGTGCTTGAGGTCTGCAGGCCGCTTTACTTGAAGGGAAACGCCATGCTTTTGAGCGACGTAGAAGTGGCGGCTATTTTCGCGCTGGCCGCGCTGAAGGCCGCCTTTGTAAATGTGCGCATTAACCTTGTTTACTCCAAGGATGAAGTTTATAAAAAGTCTGTGAGGGCGGAATCAGAAGCGCTCCTCCTCGAGGCGCAGTTTATAGAAAAAGAAGTAACGGCATACTGCTGCTCAAAATATTAAGCTTTAGATTTCAACATTAATATCTGAGAACGGAGGAACAAATGCTCTTAGACTGGATCTTTGGTTTCTTTTCCAACGATATGGCAATAGACCTCGGCACCGCCACCACCCTTGTCTATGTGAAAGGGAGAGGTATTGTTCTTAACGAGCCCTCGCTGGTCGCGCTCAGAAAAGAAACGAACGAGATTCTCGCCGTCGGCAGGGAAGCCAAGACCATGCTTGGGCGCACTCCTACTAACATAGTGGCAATTAGGCCTATGAAGGACGGTGTTATAGCCGATTTTGAAGTAACCGAAAAGATGCTCAAGCATTTCATTAATAAGGTTCACAATAAAAGAACTCCCGTGCGGCCGCGGATAGTCATCGGCATTCCTTCCGGCGTCACTGAGGTTGAGAAGAGAGCGGTTCGGGATTCCGCCGAGCAGGCCGGGGCTAGAAGGGTGTACCTGGTTGAGGAACCCATGGCAGCGGCAATCGGAGCGGGACTTCCCATAGACACTCCGTCAGCAAACATGATAGCCGATATCGGCGGCGGCACCACAGAAGTTGCCGTCATATCTCTCAAAGGCATAGTCTGCAACACCTCCGTCCGTGTCGGCGGCGACAAATTGTCAGAAGCCATCTCCCAGTATTTAAAGAGTTCCTACAACGTGCTTATCGGGGAGAGGACCGCGGAAGATATTAAGATGGAGATAGGTTCGGCTTTTCCGCTTAAAGAAGAGCTCAAGATAAGCGTCAGGGGCAGGGATATAGTTACCGGCCTTCCGAGAACTCTGGAGATAACTTCGGAAGAGGTCAGGGAAGCCATCAAGGACCCTGTCTCCCAGATAATAGAAGCAATAAAAGGCACCTTGGAGCGCACTCCTCCCGAACTCTCGGCTGATATAGTGGATAAAGGAATAATTCTTGCCGGAGGCACTTCTCTCCTTAAAGGGTTTGCGGAACGCCTCAGGTATGAGACCGGAGTTCCAATTAACCTGTCGGAAGATCCCGTGACCTGCGTTGTGCAGGGAGTGGGCAAACTTCTCGATGACGACACCGGGCTTCTGGAAGCGGTCGCCGTTTTCGAGAAAGAGTATTTCTAACGGAAGGCTGCTGACCCAATGTTGCGTAAATTCCTCTGGAAGAACAGAGTCTATGTGGCGCTGGCGCTTGCCGTCATCGTTTTTGTTACAATAACTCTGATTCTCAAAAGCGGCGGCGGGCAGTCCGGCGGTTTTGTCACCGAGGCCGTGGCCCCCTGGCAGAGGCTTGTTTCAGGCGCGGGCAGATCAGCCGTTAACTTCTCCGAAAACCTCCTCTTTTTCTTCAGCCTGAAAAGTGACAACGAAAGGCTGAACAAAGAACTTGCTCTTTTGAACGCGCAGAACACGGAACTGCTTGAGGCCGTGAACGAGAACGAACGGCTTAGAAAACTTCTCAATTACGTCCGCAATTCGGGTTTTAAACTCAAACCTGCCTCGGTTATCGGCTATGATCCTGACAGTTATTTTTCTTCGTTCACCATTGACCTCGGCTCCGACGACGGCATCGTGAAAGAGATGTCTGTTGTCGCGCCTTCCGGACTCGTCGGCAAAGTCCTCAGCGTTTCAAACAATTACTCGAAGGTCCTTCTGCTTACCGATATCAGGAGCAGTGTCAGCTGCATTGCCCAGCGGACGAGATGCGCGGGTTCTGTGAAGGGCAAAGGCAGGGACCTCTGCGAAATGAAATTTCTGTCAATAAACGACGACATAAAACCCGGTGACGCCATTGTCACTTCAGGGGACGGGAAGATTTACCCCAAGGGCGTAAAAGTTGGCGAAGTGACGGCGGTTTCGCAGACAGCAGACGGCATGAGTTATGATGTCGACATCAGGCCCTCCGTGAATGTGTTGAAACTTGAAGAAGTTCTTGTAGTGGTGAAATATTGATGCTAAAAGACTTCCTGCTTCTTTTTCTGTGTTTCCTTTTGCAGACCAGCCTCGGCCGGGAGCTTGCCGTGTTCGGAGCTGCTCCAAACTTTCTCGTTATCGCGCTCGTGTTCACATCTTCCAAGAAAGGCGCGGTTGATTCCATGATACGGTACGGCCTGCCGCTCGGTCTTATGCAGGACTTCGTCAGCAGCGGCTATTTCGGGCTGGGCCTGACGGTCCAGGCGGTTAACGCTTTTTTTGCGGGGCTTCTTTTAAAGCAGACCTACGGCGACAACTATCTTTCAAAAGCAGGCATTGCCGCGCTGGTCACGCTCATAGACGGGCTTGCCTCTCTTATCCTGCTTAATTTCTATTACGGCGGCGCCAACATCTTTACACATTTCTTTTTCTACACTGTTCCCTCAGCGCTCTACACAGGCCTTTTGATGTTCGTGCTGCTTGGGACCGGGTCCGTATTGAAAGGCTATTTCGTAAAAACCAGGAAGGCCTATGGTATTTAAGCGCCAGCAGGACAGAGAAGACAGCAAAAAGTTCGGTGTTATCCTCGCCGTAATTATAGGCCTCTTCGGCATAATCTTTCTGCGGCTCTTCTGGCTTCAGGTAATACGGGGCGGTTATTACAGGGGGCTTGCCCAGAGCAACAGCACCCGTGTTATTCCGGACCGCGCCTGCCGCGGGCTAATCTCTGACAGGAACGGCGAAATACTGGTCAACAATGTTCCTTCCTTTACGGTTTCTGTTGTTCCCGCCGACTTAAAAAACAAGGACAAGGTTGTTTCAGACCTGGCCAAACTGCTTGATCTGAGCGAGGAGGACCTCCTCGCTAAACTTGAAAAGCAGCAATACAGGGTATTTGAGGCGGTAAAGATAAAAGGAGATGTTTCCTCTCAAGTGGTCTCACAGCTGGAAGAGAGCAATCTGCCGGGTGTCAGGGTTGATACAGAACCCAAACGCAATTATACAGGGAAGGACTACAGCTGCCATGTGCTCGGCTATGTCGGCGAATCAAACATGGAGGAAGTGTCCAACAATAAGTATTCCATCGGCGATTCTATCGGCAGGGCCGGCGTGGAGAAGCACTATGACGAGATTCTGCGCGGCGTGAACGGTTCCAGGGAGATAGTCGTGGACTCTGCGGGGCGCCAGATTAAGCCGGCCGGCAGCAAACCTTTCGTAAAAGGCACGGACCTGACGCTTACCATTGACGCCAAATTGCAGAATATGTGCGAAGAACTTATCCGCGGGCGCAAGGGCTGTGTCATCGCAATGAATCCGAGAAACGGCGAGATCTACGCAATGGTAAGCCACCCGGGTTTCAATCCCAACATTTTCAGCGGCAAGCTGGACAAACAGGAATGGTCAGGCCTTATAAACAGCCAGGAGATGCCATTTCTTAACCGGGCCGTCTCGGGGCTCTATTCGCCCGGTTCGACTTTCAAAATTGTAACGGCTACGGCGGCCCTAGAAGAGCGCCTGCTTACGGAGAAGGACCTTTTCGTCTGCCACGGCATCTTCTGGTATTCCGACTGGAACTATAACTGCTGGAAACTGGAAGGACACGGAAGCCTGAACATTGTGGACGCGATCGGGCAGTCCTGCGACATCTTTTTCTACCAGACCGGCCTTTTGGTAAAGGTCGAAAAACTCGCCGCCTACAGCCGGCTATTTGGTTTCGGCACTGAATCAGGCCTGGACCTTGACGGTGAGCGCAAAGGCATAGTTCCTGATGCCGCCTGGAAAGAGAGGTTTCATCATTCGCACTGGTTCCCGGGCAACACAATCCAGCTCGCAATCGGGCAAAGTTACCTGCTTGCGACCCCGCTCCAGATGCTTGATTCCTATAATATTCTGATAAATAACGGAACGCTTTACCGCCCGCACATAGTGAGATCTGTCGGAGAGAAAGTGGTCCTGCCCTCCGCGGTAAAAAGCATAACCATCAGGAACGAGGATCTCGTGACTGTTAAGAAGGGGCTCTGGCAGTCGGTTAACCTCGGCGGAACAGGACGGAACGCTAAGTCAAATTTCGCGATCGCGGGGAAAACGGCTACCATTGAGAACCCTCACGGGCCTTCGCACGCATCCTTCATTGGGTTTGCCCCTTTCAATAACCCTGAGATATCGGCTATTGCTTTTTTTGAAGGTTCCGGAGGAGGCGGCGGAACAGACGCCGCGCCTGTCGTGAAATCAGTTATAGAAGCCTATTTTAAAATTAAAAAGGAGAAGTATGCCAAGAGCGCCAGCAAAGACTTTTAATATTGTCATACTCTCCTGCGTGGTGATACTGCTCGCTTTCAGCGTGCTGATGATTTATTCGGCCACGAACAGCGTGGAGTATCGCGCTCTTTACAAGGCTTTCTATTTAAGGCAGATCCTGTGGGCCGTGCTGGGTCTTGGCGTGATGTTTGTCGTCAGTTACATTAACTATTCCACCTGGATAGAGATAGCCGACAAACTCTATTGGTTCACGGTGGTTCTCCTGATACTCCTGCTTTTCTTTCGCGGGAGTATGAGATGGTTCCACATCGGCCCGTTCACTTTCCAGCCGTCCGAACTTGCGAAGTTTACTATGCCTCTGGCGCTTTCCAGGTTCATTATTGATAACAAGGGAAAAGCAGAAGTTCTTGAAGGCCTGATAAAAATCGGCATAATGACCGCCATTCCGCTTGTATTGATCATCATTCAGCCGGACCTCGGGACCGGTTTGGTGTTTATACCTCTCTTTTTCTGCCTGCTATACATCGGAGGTGTGAGCATCCGGTATCTCGGTTATCTGATAACCCTGATGGCCATATTCGCGCCCGTGTATTATTTTACTCTGATGAAGAGCTACCAAAAGAACCGCCTGCTCTCGTTTTTAAATCCTGAGAGTGATCCGCTCGGGAACGGCTATTCCATAATACAATCAAAGATTGCGGTAGGATCTGGCAGCATTTTCGGGAAAGGGTTTATGAAAGGCACGCAGAGCCAGCTAAACTTTGTTCCGGAGCACCACACGGATTTCATCTTTGCCGTGGTCGGAGAGGAGATGGGATTTCTTCTGGTGTTTATTCTCCTTCTGGCTTATCTTATGCTGATACTTGAAGGGTTAAAGATCGCAATGCACGCCAAGGATAAGGCGGGAATGCTCCTTGCTTCCGGCGTCGTGAGCCTTCTGACAGCCCAGCTGTTTATGAACATTGGAATGACCATAGGGATTCTTCCGGTCGTCGGAGTTCCTCTTCCGCTGCTGAGTTACGGAGGTTCTTCTCTGCTTTTCACAATGGCGCTGATTGGAATACTATTGAATGTGCATTCTTCAATAAAGAGGTCCTCGAGCTGATATGACGCTAAAAGAAAAATTATACAGAGACATACTGCCCTTTGTTCAGAAACCGGTGAGATATTCCGGCGGGGAGTACAACTCCTCAGTGAAAGACCACGCTTCCGCTGAGGTGAAGTTCCTGCTGGCTTTTCCTGAGGTCTACGAGATAGGGATGTCCTACCTCGGGTTAAAGATACTTTATGGAATTTTAAACGGTCTTCCAAACTGTCTCGCGGAACGGGCGTTTTCGCCCTGGCCGGATATGGAAAAGCTCATGCGCGAGCAGGGAGCGCCGCTATATTCACTAGAATCCTTCACTCCCGCAAAAGAATTCGACTGCCTCGGCATAACTCTCCAATACGAGATGACCTTTACCAATGTGCTCCAGCTCCTGGACCTTTCAGGCCTTGAGCTGCTTGCCTCAAAAAGAAAGGAAGAGGATCCGGTAATTCTGGGCGGCGGCCCTTCTGCGTTTAATCCAGAGCCGCTTGCCGATTTCTTTGATATTTTCGTGATAGGGGAAGGAGAGGACAGCATAGTTTCTCTTGCCGCGCTGCTTGCGAGGAAGAAAAAGGAGAAACTCTCAAGAAAAGAGTTCCTGAAACTTGCCTGCTCCATTGAAGGCGTGTATGTTCCGTCTTTTTACACTCCGGAGTACGCTGCTTCCGGCGCGGTAGAAAGCTATGTCAAAAACGAGAAAGCCGCGCCTGCTTCCGTAAGGAAAGCATGGGTGAGGGATCTTGATAAGGCTTACTTTCCTGTTGCGCCTGTTGTTCCCTATATGAATGTCGTGCAGGACCGCGTAACGCTTGAGATTATGAGGGGCTGCGTCCGCGGCTGCAGGTTCTGCGTGAGCGGCATGTCAACCAGGCCGGTGAGAGAGAGAAGCGTCAACAAACTTATGGAACTTACCCGTGAGTCCCAGGCGGATACCGGCTACAACGAGATATCGCTCTCCTCGCTTTCTTCCACCGACCACTCCGGCATTGAACCGCTTGCCTCGGCAGTCGAAAGCGAGTTCTCCGGCAAGCATGTTTCCATATCGCTGCCATCTTCCAGGATTGACGCGTTCTCGGCTAGCATAGCGGCAAAGCTTTCTAAAGTGAGAAGATCCACCCTGACTTTCGCGCTTGAGGCGGCTACCGAGAAACTCCGCGCTGCCATTAACAAACCCATCTCCGAGGCTGAAGTGCTTTCCGCGGCGGAGAAGGCGTTCGCGGGCGGATGGGAAAACATTAAGATGTACTTTATGCTTGGCCTTCCCGGTGAAACCGAAGCTGATATCCTGGCGATAGGGGATCTTGCGAAAAAGATAAACCTGCTGGGACGCTCGCAGAACAAAAGATTCAGAGGCCTCACGGTAAATGTCGCTTTCTTTGTTCCGAAAGCCCACACACCTTTCCAGTGGATGGCCCAGGACACCGAACAGGTTTTTAAACAGAAGATAGATGTTCTCCGCAAAGTCGTAAATCCAAAGTGGATAAAGTGGCACAGCGTGGACCTTTCGGCGCTTGAAGGGGTTTTCGCCCGCGGCGACAGGCGGTTGTCTGCGGTGCTGATCTCGGCATACAATAAAGGGGCGAGGTTTGACGCCTGGCACGAACTCTTCTCGGCTTCCCGTTACGCGGAAGCCTTCAAGGAGAACGGTCTTGATCCGGCCTTCTACGCGAACCGGGAAAGGTCTTATGAGGAAGTACTGCCGTGGGATATAATTGACACAGGCGTCAGGAAGGAATTCCTGAAAGAAGAGAACGAAAAGGCCAAGCGGGCCGAGACAACACCCTATTGCGCCAAAGAAGCCTGTAATTCCTGCGGGCTGGAGAAGGAGTGCGCGTCAGTTTCGGTTCCCGGTGGAATTGAGGAGCCTAGAATTACGAGGGCTCCGTCCGGCTCAGCTCTAAAGATACGGGTGAAATATGCAAAGACGGAGAGGGCGAAGTTCATCTCGCATCTTGACGCTTTGAATACTGTCCACCATATACTTATGCGGACAGGTTTACCCGTGGCCTTTTCTGACGGGTTCAACCCGCATGTAAAGACCGCGTTTTCTCCGGCTCTTTCAGTCGGAGTTTCAAGCGAAGCTGAAAGTTTTGATTTTGAACTTTACGGGAGTTTTGACAGGGCCTCCGTTGAAACGGCGCTCAAGAAAGCTTCTCCGGAAGGAATCCGCATCCTCTCGGCAGAAAAGATACCGGCTGTTATCAAGAGCGAGTTCTCCTACGCCGTTTATGAAGCTGATATCGCCGGTTTCAAGGTAAGGGAGGGAACAAAACTGCCGGAAACGGTTGATAAAATGGAAGCGAAGGACGGAAAACTCTACATAGGAGTAAAACTGAACCGGCCAGGCCCGAGCAATATCTTTAAACTGCTTGCGCTGATAGTTGAAGCAGATGAAATCACGGTAAAAAAGATACCCGTAAAAAGAATAAAGCTGTTCTGACCTTTTGGGAGGTAGCATGCGCAAACTTCTTTTAGTTCTTCTTCCTTTTCTTCTTTTTTCTGTTCTGTTTCCTCTCGAAGCTAAAGTCAGGCTCCCCAGACTGCTCAGCGACAACATGCTGATACAGCAGGGCGTAAAGTTCAAAGTGTGGGGCTGGGCCGATAAGGGAGAGAACGTCAGCGTTTCCCTTGACGGAAATACGGCGAGCGCAACCACGGGAGATTCGGGTTCCTGGCAGTGCGAGCTTCCCGCGATGAAGGGAGGTGACAGGCTCCTGGAACTTACCGTTTCTGCTTCCAACACCATAAAGGTCAAGAATATTCTGGTAGGAGAGCTCTGGGTTTGCGCCGGCCAGAGCAATATGGCCTGGGTGTTAAGGCTTGCAAAGGGCGGCCCGGAAGAAGTAAAGAATGCGAATAACCCTTCTATAAGGTTTTTTCTCACGCGCGGCCCGAGCGCCGACAAGCCGCAGGAAGATTTCCAGAATATCAGCCAATGGGTGGCTTTCGAGCCCAAGTACGCGGGCGATTGCACGGCAATCGGATATTTTTTTGGCAGGTATTTGAACAAAGAGTTGAAAGTTCCCGTGGGCCTGATAGATGAAGGCTGCGGCGGTACGACGGTAGAGCAGTGGATACCGCGCAAGGCTTTTTCGGGCAATCCTGACCTGCCGGGCTGGGAAGAAAAGATTGCGGCAGCAGGAAAAACGTATGCCGCGTCAAAAGCGGATTTTGATAAAAAGTATGCCGTCTGGCAAAGTGCTCCCGGGGGGAAAAGGAACAAGTATCCCCCAAACTCCATTATTTCTCCGGAACTTGCGTTCGGCGGTATTTATCACTGCAGGGTTTCTCCGCTTATCAACATGGCCGTGGCGGGGGTGCTTTGGTACCAGGGTGAATCAAATGTGGCAAAGGATGTTTATTTCAACAGCCAGGGGCCGGATTTTGCAAAAGAAAATATCGCCTTGATAAAAACTTTAAGGAAGGAGTTCGGCATAGCCGATCTTCCGTTCCTGTTTGTCCAGCTTGCAAGCGTCGGTCAGAAGACCCCGGACTTAAACAGGGCAAGCCAGTACGCAGAGGCGCGCGAAGCCCAGATGGCGGTGCTTTCATTGCCGAATACGGCGATGGTATCGGCGATAGACAATGAGGATACGAATACGGCTCATCCTGTGGACAAGCTGCCGATAGGCGAACGGCTTGCCAAAGCAGCGCTTGTGGTCAAATACAAGAAGGTAATCCCTGATTACTGCAGCCCCATTTATGATTCAATGAAGATTTCAGGCGGCTCGCTGACAGTAAAATTCAAGTACGCGGAGAACGGGCTGGTAGTCAAGGGTGAGAAACCGAGCGGTTTTGCCTTAGCCGGAAAGAACAAGATTTATTATGCGGCGGAAGCTAAGGTCTCCGGGGATTCGGTCATACTTACCTGCGACAAGGTTTCTTCGCCGGCCTATGTCAAGTACGGATGGGCTAACTGCCCCGATGTAAACCTCTTCAACCAGGCTGAAATGCCTGTCTCCCCGTTTCGCGCCGGCGAATAACTTTTAGCAGTCAATAGTAACGCAAAACCCCGGTCTTTACCGGTGTTTTGCTTTTGCGCTTACCTTATAAACCTTATGAACCTTAAAAACTTTTAGACCTGTGCTATTTTTATAATATTGCTGAGTTCCCCTCCCTTATCTATCGTCCCCGCCGCTATTATCACCTTGTCTCCTTTATTAAAGAGTTTCGAGGTTTTAATGAACCTTGAAACCGTATTCATTACTACAGACGGATGCTGTTTTGCGGAAAGCACCGGGTAAACTCCCCAGGAGAGAGTAAGCTGCCTCTGCACATCACGCCCGGATGCCAGCGCGATGATCATCGCTGATGGGCGGTGCCGGGATACGACCCTCGCGGTCTTGCCGGTGAGAGTGGGAATGACAATTGCTTTTACCGAATAATCAAGCGCGATATCCGCGACGCTCTGGCTGATTATGTCCGTGATGTCACGCTTGCCGGACGCTCTGCTTTGAACATCAAAATCATATTTCTTTTCCACCTGGACGGCTATCTTTTCCATCATAACCACCGAATCAACGGGATATTTCCCTATCGCGGTCTCGCCTGAGAGCATTATAGCGTCCGTGCCGTCAAAAATGGCGTTTGCGACATCGGAAACCTCGGCCCTCGTCGGCGACGGGTTATCAATCATGGACTCCAGCATCTGTGTCGCGGTTATTACCGGTTTCCCGGCGGCGTTGCACCTGCGTATTATTTCCTTCTGCAGGTTGGAAATGCGCTCTATCGGCATCTCCACGCCAAGGTCCCCGCGCGCAACCATCACCCCGTCGGTAGCCTCTATGATGCCTTTTAAGTTATCAATGGCGAACCGCCGCTCAATTTTGGAGATTATAAAGGGCTTATGTTTGAATCCGCCGATGAAGGCCTTAACCCTTTTTACATCCCGGGCGTCTTTTACGAAGGAGAGACCGATAAAATCAACGCTGTGCTCGGCGCAAAACCTGATATTTCCATAGTCGTCAGATGTAACCGACGGTATCGGCAGGTCAATGTCGGGGAAGTTGAGCCCGGCGCCTTGTTTTATTTCTCCGCCTGCAACAACTTTGCAGAGCGCGGAACGCTTGCCCGCTTTCAAAACTTTTATCCGTATTTTCCCGTCCGAGATAAATATCAGCGCGCCAGGAACCAGCGCCTTTATTATTACCGGGTGGGAGATGTTGAACTCGTTTTGAGCGGTGATTTTTTTCGAGGTAATTGTTAATAAGGCGTTGTTCTTCGCGTTTATCGGATTTCCGCCGGGAAGGCCTCTTACCCTAAGTTTAGGCCCCGGCATATCCGCGAGAATTCCTATCGGGCGCGCGAGCTCCTTTTCTATTCTCCGGACCAGTGAGATGGTTTTTTTGTATTCGGATATTTTTCCGTGAGAGAAGTTAATCCGGACAATATCAAGGCCGGAGCAGATCATTGCTTTCAGGGTCTCATAGTTGTTGCTCGCGGGGCCCGCTGTTGCGACTATCTTGACGCGGTTCCAGGGAATCTTCATGTGTTCCTCTCCAGGCGTGCCTGTTAAAAAATGCTTTTTCCTCTGCTGTCTATCGCTGTTATGACGGGGAAGTCACGGATTTCAAGTTCAGATACCGCTTCGGGCCCGAGTTCCGGATAGGCAATTATTCTTGCCGACTTTACGCGCTTGGCGAGATACGCGCCGGCGCCGCCGATGGTTATAAAATAGACGCCCTTATGTTTTTTTATAGCTTTGATGACTTCTTTGCTCCTGCCGCCCTTGCCTATCATGGTTTTCAAGCCGTTCTTGATAAGGAGAGGGGAGAAGGCGTCCATTCTTCTGCTGGTCGTCGGCCCGCAGGAACCTATAACTTCGCCGGATTTTGCAGGCGTCGGCCCGACATAATAGATGGTTTGTCCCTTGATGGCTACCGGAAGTTTCTTGTGTTTATTCAGCGCCTCGGTAAATCTGAGGTGCGCCTGGTCTCTTCCCGTTATAAGTTTTCCCGACAATAGCGCCATTTCCCCGGCTTTAAGGGTTTTGATGGTCTTCTCATCTATGGGCAATTGTATGGTTTTCATGCGCCTCAAGTATAATATGTTTACTTGAAAAACTTTATAAACCTTACAAACCTTATAAACTTTATAAACTTTTATGCGCGGAGCGCAAAGAATGACAACTAATATTCACCGCCACCGGCAGTCCCGCGATGTGTGTCGGCATAGAAAGTATGTTTACTCCGAGCAGAGTTGTATTTCCCCCTGCCCCGAGCGGACCGATATTAAGTTTGTTGCCTTTCGCGAGCAGTTCTTTCGCCATCTTCCTGAAATGAGGTTTATCGGAAAGGAAGTTTACCGGCTTGGTAAGCGCTTTTTTCGCCAGGTAGCAGGCCTTTGCCGCGTCCCCGCCGATTCCCACCCCGACTACATAGGGGGGGCAGGCGTCCGGCCCGGCTTCTTTAACGGCTTTTAGTATGGAGTTCACGACCGCGTCATAACCGGCGGTCGGGTTAAGCATATAGAGTTTTGATTTATTCTCAGAGCCGAAACCCTTGGGAAGCACGGTAAGCTTGAGTTTCTTGCCGGGTACGATATCGTAATAGATCATTGCGGGAGTGTTTGTTTCGGTGTTTTTCCTGATGAGGGGGTCCGCGACTATTGATTTGCGCAGAAATCCTTGCTTGTAGCCCGCCGCGACGCCTTTATTAATCGCCGATGTCAGGTCTCCCTGTATCCTTGCGTCCTGCCCGACATCAGCGAAGACCACTGTCATTCCGGTATCCTGGCAGAGGGGGATTCTCTCATTCTTCGCAATGGAGCAGTTCTCAAGGAGAATTGAAAGGAGGTTTCTGCCCTTGGACGAAGTTTCTTTTCGAAGAGAACTCTTAAGCGCTTTTACCACATCAGGGCGCAGTTTCAGATTGGCTTCAATGCAGAGGTCTTTTACCGTACGCGATATGGTTTTAGAGTTTATCATAACCACCTTCAGAGAAAATTAAAATCAGTTTGATTACACCGATGAAAGCACCGATGTGAGAAGGTTTATCGGTGTCATCAACATCTTCTAATCGGTGACATCAAAAATTATTATAGCCCCAGCTCCGTAACGCCTTTGGCCACTGCTTCCGCCGATTTTTTCAGCAGGGCGAGTTCTTCGGCGTTCAGTTTAAGTTCCACGATCTGCTCAACCCCGTCTTTTCCTATTTTTACCGGCACTCCGATGAAGACGCCCTTAATTCCGTACTCGCCTTCAAGATAAACGCAGGAAGGGAGGATGCGTTTCTGGTCCTTCAGAATGCTCTCAACCATCGCGACGGCCGAACTTCCGGGAGCAAAATAGGCGCTTCCGGTCTTAAGCAGAGCAACTATTTCCGCGCCGCCGTTCCTGGCCCTTTCCGAGAGCTTCGCTATCTTTTCGGCCGGAAGAAGTTCGGTAAGAGGAATGCCGGAGACCGTGGTGTAGCGGGGAAGGGGGACCATCGTGTCTCCGTGGCTGCCGAGCAGCATCGGAAAAATGTCCTTTATAGATACTTTGAGTTCTTCGGCTATGAACAAGGCAAACCTGGCCGAATCCAGCACGCCGGCCATTCCGAGCACCTTGTTCTTCTTGAAGCCGGTGGTCTTGTAGACCAACTGTGTCATTATGTCCAGCGGATTGGTCACGGAAATAATAATGGCTTCGGGAGCGTAAAGTTTTACTGACTCTGCGGCCTTCTTCACTATATCCGCGTTTATCTTCAGCAGGTCCTCGCGGGTCATTCCCGGTTTTCTTGCAACACCGGCTGTTATGACCACGATATCGCTGTCTTTTATGTCGGCGTAATTGTTTGTTCCTGTCACCTTCGCGTCAAAATGCTCCACTCCCGAGGTTTGGCTCATATCCAGCGCCTTTCCCTGGGGCATTCCCTCCACTATGTCAACCAATACCACATCGGCCAGCTCTTTCTGCGCCAGCTGAAACGCTACTATGCCGCCTACCTGCCCGGCACCGATTACCGATACTTTGGCTCTTTTCATGTTTACTCCGCTCTTGGGTGGGATTTGATTTGCTTAATATAATATAGCAAAAACGGCTAATTTTCTCAATTCAATTGCATTGTTTAAGTTATACCCGGGTTCAATTGAATCACTCGAGGCAAAAACGCATAATCAATATGAACAGGGATGTTTGTTTTACAAGGGAATCAGAGGAGGCGGGATGAAATCAGCCGCTAAGGCCGTGAAAGATAGGGACGGTTTTGCTTCAATTATCGGCGCCATTCGCGAGCCTCTCCTGGTGTTGGACAAACACCTGAGGGTTACATCAGCCAGCCGGTCTTTCTACAATACCTTCAAGGTGAAGGAAAAAGAAACTGTGGGAGAACTGATTTACAAATTGGGCAACGGGCAATGGAATATACCCGCTCTGAAGAAGCTTTTGACGGACATTTTGCCCAAGAAGAAGAATTTTGCGGATTATGAGGTGGAACACGAGTTTAAGACTATCGGAAAAAAATATATGATCCTGAACGCGCGGGGATTAAGACGAGAAGGAGGGCAGGACAGTCTTATTCTTCTTGCAATAGAAGATATCACGGAAAGGAAGAAGCTGGAGCTGGAGCTGGATGCCGCCGGAAAAATCAGGAAAGCCAATGAAAAATTGAGCGTGGCCAACCAAACCCTACGCGAAACAGCTGCCTATCTTGACAATCTCATGGAGTATGCCAGCGCGCCGATTATAGTCTGGAATCCGCAATATATTATCACCAGGTTTAACCGTGCTTTCGAGAAACTGACCGGAAGAACTTCAAAAACAATGATTGGCAAAACGATGAACATGCTTTTTCCGGGAGCTTTGGCGAAAAGATCAATGGAAATTATAAGGGAATCATCGACCGGCAACCGTATGGAGGCGGTGGAAATTGAAATCGCGCATATTGACGGGAAGTCCAGCGTTGTGCTCTGGAATTCATCAACCCTGTTCGAAAAAGACGGAAGCACTCCTGTGGCAACCATTGCCCAGGGCCAGGATATTACCAAAAGAATAAAAGCGTTGCTGGCTTTGGAAACTTCCAACCGGCAATTGGCAGAGGTCAACAAGAAACTGCTGGCGAGCGACAGGATAAAGGCAGCCAATAAAGAACTGCAGGCACTAAATAAACAACTTTTTGAAACCAAGGGGTTGATGAATCAGGCAATGGTTGAACTCGAACGTTCAAACAAGGAACTTGAGCAATTTGCCTACATTGCCTCGCACGACCTGCAGGAACCTCTGCGTATGGTTGCAAGTTATGTTCAACTGCTTGAAAAAAGATATAAAGATAAGCTGGATAAGGATGCGAACGATTTTATTTTTTATGCCGTGGACGGGGCAAAGAGGATGCAGCTGCTTATTAATGATCTACTGACTTATTCAAGGTTAAGCACAAAAGCAATGCCTTTTGAACTTGTTCCCGGCGAGGTTATTTTAAAGAAAGCGCTGAAGGACCTCGAGATAGTGATACAGAGCAGCAAGGCGCAGATAACAAACGGTATATTGCCTGATGTACTTGTGGACTCGATACAGTTTGAACAACTTTTATTGAATCTTATAGGTAATGCTCTAAAATTCAACGAACCCGGGAAAATACCCAGAGTACACGTCTCCTGCCTGAGGCAGGGCGACGATTGGGTTTTTACGGTTAAGGATGAAGGGATAGGCATTGAAAAACAATATTTTGAAAAAGTATTCCAGATATTTAGCCGGCTGCATTTGAGAAAGGAATACGCGGGGAACGGTATAGGCCTGGCAGTATGCAAGAAAATAGTTGAGAGGCATAAAGGCAGGATCTGGATTGAATCGGAACCGGGTAAAGGCACTGCTTTTAATTTCACGCTGCCGGTTTTTAAGAAAGCAGAATAAAGACCGCTGCCTGGCGGGAATTTCTAAGCATAACGAAATAAAGGAGGAAAGTTTATGAGCGACAAAGTAAGCGTTAAACGAGCAAGGATTTTGCTGGTGGAAGACAGTGAGGCGGATGTCCGTTTGACAAAGGAAGCTATCAAAGAAAGCAAAATAGATATTGGTTTGGATGTGGTAAATGACGGCGTCGCCGCAACTGACTTTCTGCGGAAATCAGGCAAATACAAAGATGCGGCGCGGCCTGACATTATCATTCTTGACCTGAATCTTCCTAGGAAAGACGGCAGGGAAGTGCTGGCGGATATAAAGAATGATCCTGATTTGAAGCGCATACCGGTTGTGGTAATGACCAGCTCAAAATCGGAAGAAGATATTATTAAATGCTACGACAATTACGCCAACTGCTATATCACCAAACCGCTGGATCTCGGTAAGTTTATAGAAGTGGTGCAGGCTATTGAAGGTTTTTGGTTCACCATAGTGGAAATTCCAAAGAAATAGAATAGAGCAAAAGGCGGGCTATATGGGTATTGAAGAAAGAGAGCGTATTACAGTATTGCTTATTGAAGATAATGCTGCCCAGGCGCGCCTGGTAAAAGAGCTGTTTAAAGAAGCAAAGAACATCGCAGTTGATTTGCTTGCAGCTTCACGGTTGTCTGAAGGGTTTGAACTTCTTGGCGGGAATAAAGTGGACGTAATATTGCTGGACCTTAACCTGCCTGATTCTTCCGGGAATGACACAATAAGGGAAGTGCTGGCCAGGGCAGCGGAAATACCGGTTATTGTCCTTACAGAAAGCGCCAACGAGTCTTTTGAAGCAATAAGCATGCACCGCGGGGTGCAGGATTACGTGCTAAAAAAAGACCTGAACGCGGTCCTTATTGAAAAAACCACGCGATATGCTTTAGCGCGGAAAAAAATGGAGATTCTGCTGAAAGAGAGCATTGCCAATTTTCAAAACATCGTTGAAGTCAACAACACCGCTATTTTGGTCGTTGGCGGCGATAAACTTATCAGGTTTGCAAACAATGCCGCAAAAATATTGTTTAGCTTAAAAGAAGGAAACGATAAATCTATTTTTGGCTATCCTATTGAGGGCGGCAATTTCAGCGAGATAGAAATAACGGGTGAAGGAAAGTCTGAAACGCTGGAAATGAATTGCGTAAAAACCCAATGGAAAGGACAGCCTTCGTATCTGCTCACACTCATAAATATCACAGCGAGAAAAGCGGTGCAGCGGTGGGAGAAATTCAGAAATGATATCCTGACGCTGCTTAATGCCGATATTGAACCGCGCAAGGTCTTGGATAGCGTTGTTTCTGCGATAAAAAATGAGACCGGATTTGATTCCGTGAAAATACGGCTGGAAGCAGGGGGTGATTTTCCGTTGTATTCACAAATTGGTTTTTCTCCGCTTAACAAGGGTAAGCCGGGCGGGTTATGCAGAAATGAGGATGGAAGTATCTGCCCGGAATGTGTCTGCGGGCTTGTAGTCGCAGGAAAGGCGCAAGCGGAAAACCCGTTTTTTACGGCAGGAGGCAGCTATTGGGTTAACAAAACTCTTTCGCTTCCCGGCCGCAAGGCGGGAGAAGGCCCAATGGAAACCGGCAGGGATCGCTGCCTGCACGAAGGTTTTCTTTCCGTTGCTATCACGCCGATCCGCGGCGGGGAAAAGATAATCGGCCTGCTTCAAATCAGTGACAAGAAAAAAGGCAGATTGACTCTTGAACTGGTCAGGTATCTTGAGAATATCTGCAATATTATAGGGCGGATAATTGAACGCCGGCAAATGGAAGAAAAAACAAAAGAAAATGAGAAGAAATATAAAGCGCTCTTTGAAAATACAAACAGCGCGATCATTATAGCTGACACCGAGACCGGTATATTGATTGAGGCAAATAAACAAGCGGAAATACTCTTTGGAAGGTCCAAAAAAGAACTTATCGGCCTAAACCGGTCAGAGCTTCGCCCCAAGGATAAAGCAGAGTATTACACAAAGAGTTTTCAGCGCCATATAGAAAACACCGGCATCCCTCTGGAGGAGGGAATAATTGTAAGGAAAAACGGTTCTCAGGTTTCAGTGACCATAACCGCAACTGTTATGGAAATTTCCGGGAAAAAAGTTATTCAGGGTGTGTTCCAGGATATTACCGGGCTGAAGAACGCGGAAGCGGCGCTAAAGCTTAACCTTGATGATGTCGAAAAAGCGCTGTTTTCCGCGGTGGACGCGCTGGCTTCGACAGTGGAAGCAAAGGACCCTTATACCGCGGGGCACCAGCAGAGGGTCGCCGAGTTGTCAGCGGCGATTGCTTTGGAGATGGGATATTCTTCAGACATAATAAGAATAATAAAAACAGCCGCAATCGTGCACGATTTGGGGAAAATTCATGTCCCTTCGGAAATTCTTACCAAACCCGGTAAAATATCAAAAACCGAATTTGATCTGATAAAAACGCATGTACAATCCTCTTTTGATATCCTGAAGAATATTGATTTCCCCTGGCCTATCGCAGAGATTGTTTATCAGCATCATGAAAGGATTGACGGAACGGGATATCCGCGGGGGTTAAATGGCAGCCAAATGCTTAAAGAGGCTAAGATTATCGCAGTCGCGGATACGGTTGAAGCGATGTCAAGTTTCAGGCCTTACAGGGCCGCGCTGGGAGTCGAGAAAGCGTTGGAGGAGATAAATAACCAAAGAGGCAAACTCTACGACTCAATTGTTGTTGACGCCTGCAGTAAATTATTCAAGGAGAAAGAATTTCATTTCAGCGGCACTGCAAATTCATAAATACATAAATCATGGCGGTGCGGCAGGCTGTGCAGGTATTTGCGCATGCAGGAGAGTATAAGACGAAGGGGAATAATTGGAAAAGACACTGCATTTTGGTCCTTTTAATTTTCGCCCTTTCAACCGGCGTGATTGCGGCGAATCCTTCCATAATATATTCAACTTACCTGGGAGGTTCTTCCATAGATGGGGTGAAAGCTGTAGCGGTGGACGGCTCCGGAAATGTTTATCTGGCCGGATTTGCGGCGTCATCCAATTTTCCCGGCGTGTCGGGAAGCAGCTTTCAGCCCAGCAACGCGGGTGGAACAGACGCTTTTGTAAGCAAGTTTGATTCCGCCGGAAATATTCTTTGGTCAACTTATCTTGGCGGCAACGGCATTGATATCGCAAACAGCCTAGCCATTGACGGTTTCGGGATAGCGCACATCACGGGATCTACGACTTCGACGAATTTTCCGGTCTTAAACCCCTATCAAACGGCTAATGCGGGCGGTACCGATGCTTTTGTGGCGGCCCTCAACGCAACAGGCACGGCTCTGATTTATTCAACTTACCTCGGCTGTCCCGGCGAGGATGCGGGTAACGGAATATCATCGGACTCTGCCGGAAACGCCTATGTGACAGGGTATACCACCGCGGATTCCGCCCCTTTTCCGGCAAAGTCGGCGTTCCAATCAACCGCAGGCGGTGCTCAGGATGCTTTTGTTTCAAAATTCTCCGCGTCAGGCGGTCTAGTGTATTCCACTTACCTCGGGGGGACGACCGCGGATATCGGGAGAGCAATTACAATTGACAGCGCGGGTAATGCCTATGTAACAGGCCATGCTACGGACGCCTTTCCCATAGTAACTGCTACCGCTTTTAAAGCGACAATTACCGGGCCGGGGGATGCTTTTATTTCAAAGATCAGTCCGGACGGGTCAACTCTGCTTTATTCAACGTATGTCGGAGGAAGCAATGACGACGATGCCTTCGGTATAGCGCTGGATGGCGCTGACAATGTTTATATTACGGGTTATACGGGTTCCGCCGATTTTCCGACCATAGAAGTTCTGTTTACAAACCGGGTCGGACAATTGACAATAAGCACAGCCCCAGACGCTTTTGTCTTTAAACTGAATATGAATATCGCAGGATATCCCGGCGGAGTATATTCCACTTATTTGGGAGGCTCCACGGATGATCGGGCCTATGCCATAAAAGTTGACGCCGCGGGCAACGCATATGTGGCCGGGCATACAACTTCCACGGATTTTCCCATGGTCAATCCCATAGTAGGGGTGAACGTCGGAACGGGAATGGTTTTTGTAACGGAGCTCGGGCCTGCCGGGGACGCGAGGTTGTTCTCAACATATTTGGGAGGAACAACCGATCAACAGGCAAACGGCATCGGGCTTGACAGCGTAAGAAATATATATACGGCCGGTTGGAGCAACTCAACCGATTTTCCGGTTTCAAATGCTTTCCAGGGGACGAACGGCGGAGCGCAGGACGGATTTGTGACAAAAATTTCCGCGCCCTCTCCACAGGCGGAAATACCGGTTATAACGCCCGCGGCAGGGAATTATACAGGTTCGGTAACAATCACTATTTCTACGGGTACTTCCGAAGCGACCATAAGGTTCACAATGGACGGAACGGCCCCTGTAATCACATCAACAGAATATGTTTCCGCTTTTACATGGAGTGCCTCGGTCACGGTCAAAGCCGCTGCCTTTAAAGGAGGTTGGGCGGACAGCGCAGTGTCATCCTGCGTCTATACAATCTTGCCGGAAATTCTTGGAGTAACACTAAGATCCGGGGACGATACAGCCCTGTATGAGGGGTGGGCGCTCGGGACCGTGAGGGGAGACACCGAATGCATAATGGACGCGACCAATTGCGTGCTGGTAAAAAATGAGGGGAACGTTTCGGAAGATTTCAGTGTAGTTACCACGGGCACGAAATGGTCTTTCGGGACTCCCGTAGGTATTGATGTCTGCACGGTGATGGCTTTGTTTAACGGGAACAGCGCGCCGGGGCCCGCTGACTTTTCGGCGGCGGACCTTGTCACGATTGCGCCGCAGTGGTCAACCTCAAGCTCGGGTTCAGGAACTTTTGAAGGCGCAAGAAACGGCAGCAATATCCGGGCTAATGCCGGAGAGAAATTGTATATGTACCTGAAGACGCCCAGTTCCATTACCAGCGCGACTGAAGAAACAATCACAATTACTATAGGCTGCAGAAAACATTAGGCGTCTCTTATTTTTCTTTTCATTTAAACTCCCTCCTCGAATTCCAGGTATATCTGTTCTTGACATCAGGGTTAAGCAGTGATAATATTGTAATGTACATAAAATATGTCCATATGGACATAAAAAATAATTATGAGCGGAGGCGGAATGCTTGAAGTTATATTCGGCAACAAAACAGTCGAAAAAGTGCTGTTTTATCTTTATGTTTATGAGAGCGGTTATATACGGGAAATAGCCGCCAATTATGGAGAGCCGCCAAACGGCATCAGGCAGCAGCTGATTCGGCTAGAAGCCGGCAGCGTAATCTCGGGAACTCTCAGGGGAAAAATCAGATTGTATCAATTCAACCCAAAATACCCTTTCCTTGATGAACTGAAGGCGCTATTGAAGAAGGCTTATGAAGCGCTTCCGGAGAAAGATTTGGAAAGGTATTTTAGGAAGCGTAACCGGCAGAAAAGGACAGGCAAACTTTAATGAAGAATATAGAGGAAAGGAACGAAATCAAAAACCTTGCAAGCCTGGTTTTAGGAACTCTGCAAAATGCCGGGATAGACGCTGTGCTTGCAGGCGGCTCTTGTGTTTCTATTTACTCCAAAGGCAAATATGCCTCCGGTGAACCGGTTTTTGCCGTCAATGCTAAAATAGAAGATATTGAGGAAGCTCTTGAACCAATCGGTTTTAAGAAGGCTCCGGGCGCGTATTTTGAAAAATATGAATGCGGGTTGGTCCTGGAATTTCAGCCGCTTGCCGCTGCTTTGGGCAAAGTTTCTCACTCCAGGAAGTCCGGTGTTCCCAGGGTTGCTACGGGGAACATACAAATACTTAGCCGTACGGATTGCATCAAGGTCGACCTGGCGGAATTCTTTCTCCGGAAAGACCGGGTCTCTCTGGAGCAGTCTGTGCAGGCCGCAAAGAGCGGCATTTTTGACCTCAAAGAAGTGGAGAGATGGTCAAAACATGAAGGCCATTTTGAAAAATTGAGAGAGTTCATCGCCGAATTAGGGAAAAAATAAATGGACAAAAACACCTAAGTTCAAATCTCAAATCACTTAAGACTAAATCACAAATTCCAAGCACCAAATCACAAATAATAATAAAAAACACAAACTACAAGCAGACTTTATAATTGCTTGTTCTTTTTTTTTACTTTTGGTGTTTATTTGGTGCTTGTGATCTGATATTTGGTGATTGTTCATGTGGTGCTTAGTGTCCGCCTATTTTCAAGCAAATAGGCGAGATCTCGCCTGAAGTTCCTTCAGTCGGACTTCGAATTTGCCTGTTTGTTCTTGTTCCGAATTTAGTGCTTAGTGTTTCGAATTTGCCTTTTACACTTGTTTTTGATATTGTTCTTGTTTCGAATTTCGAATTTAGAATTTAGAATTTGTTTTTGATGCTATTTCCTCAGCCATCTCCCTGGTCCCCACCGCCGAAGGATCATTCCTGTCCGGCTTCATATCATAGGTCACGTGCTTGCCTTCTTTTATTACGGCCGCGACCGCCGATTCCAGCCTGCGCGCCGCTTCAAGTTCTCCCATATGTTCAAGCATTAGCACGGAAGAGAGGATTAGCGCGGTAGGATTTACCTTGTTTAAGCCCTTGTATTTGGGAGCGCTGCCGTGGGTGGCCTCGAATACAGCCGAATCTGGTCCGATATTCGCGCCCGGCGCCACGCCCAGTCCGCCCACAAGCCCCGCGCAAAGGTCCGAGATAATATCGCCGTAGAGGTTGGGAAGGACAAGAACATCATAGAGTTCCGGTTTCTGCACCAGCTGCATGCACATATTGTCAACGATTACATCGCCGAATTCAATTTCAGGGTATTTCTTTGCAACATTGCGCGCGACTTCCAGGAAGAGTCCGTCGGTGAATTTCATAATATTTGCCTTGTGAACGGCGCTGACCTTCTTCCTTTTATGCTTGCGCGCGTATTCAAAAGCGTAAGTAACTATTTTTTCGGTGCCCTGGATTGAAATAGGTTTGATGCTGATGCCGGAATCCGGCAGTATCTT
>CAIWWK010000006.1 GCA_903916325.1 Candidatus Firestoneibacteriota bacterium | reverse complement strand
CTTCTCAAAAGGCGGAGTTTCTCTTAAGGTAGAAGCCGAAAAATATCCCACCCTGGGTATTGTCGGAGAATATAATCCAAGAAAAGGCGTTTGGGACGGATACGACTATTTTTGGGTGGAATACTTCAATACCGCCAAGAAGCCGGTCTCGCTGACTCTTTTGTTGAAGCATACCGGCGACACCTATCAGACCAGGCTTGACCAGAATGTAGTGCTGCGCCCCGGAAAAGGCGCCATCGAAGTTGAACTGAACGGCGCCTGTTCAAACGACGGGAAAGCCTTTGATTTTAAGAAGAAATTAATTCAGTGGAATCTTGGGGGAAACATAGAAGCCCCCATATATTTCGGAAGTTTCCAGCTGCTCACTTCCGATGAGCTCGATAAAATCAACAGCAAAGCGGATGCCAAACCCGCAAAAGAAAATGAGAAAAAGGATAATAAATAGGAAATTCAACGCAGCCGCATAAAATGCGCGTAATGAAAGGGGCCTTATGAGCGAGAAAATAGTTCTGATAGGGGCGGGGAGCGTTGTCTTTACGCGCGGGCTTTTAGCTGATTTCATAAGGAACGGAGAGCCGCTGGAACTCTGCCTTGTCGATATTGATCCCAAAGCCCTGAAGCTGACGTATGAACTCGGGAAGAAGATGATAGCCGGGAATAAATCCGCCGTCAGGCTTTCCGCGACAACAGAGAGGAAGAAGGCCTTAAGAGGCGCAACGGTTGTTATCACCACCATAGGCGTAGGCGGCAGGCGCGCCTGGGAGAAGGACGTTTTCATTCCGAGAAAATACGGCATATACCAGCCGGTAGGGGACACCGTAATGCCCGGCGGGACTTCAAGGGCCCTGCGCATGGCCGGAGCGATGATAGATATAGCGCGGGACGCGGCGGATATCTGCCCCCGCGCTTTGTTTTTCAATTACGCGAATCCGATGTCGGTTATCTGCAGGGCGGTCAGGAAAGCGACAGGGGTTCCTATTGTGGGGCTCTGCCACGGGATACACAACGCCGTGAACCGGCTTGCGCCGCTCCTCGGCGTGAATGCCGCCGAGTTAAAATACTCGGCCGTAGGGATCAACCATATGTGCTGGATTACCGGGATGACCCTGAGAGGGGAGGATATGTTCCCCAAACTTGAATTAATCGGCGCTAAACGCCTTGAAATGGCGAAGTTAAGCCCCGAGCTCGGGAAAAAATTCGAAGAAGCAGGCACCGCGAAGAAGAGCGACTTGAATCTGGACAATTTGAACCCCTTTGCCTGGCAGCTCTTCAAGCTCTTTAAGGCTTACCCGGTGCCGGGGGACAGGCATCTTTGCGAATATTTCGGAAGGCTCTTCTCGGGAAAAAGGGCGTATTTCGGAAAAACCCTGGGCGTCGACGCTTACAGTTTCGAAGACACCATTAAATGGGGCGACAGGGAGTTCGCCGAACACGGAAAGATAGCTTTCTCAAGAAAGCCGCTTCCGGAAAAGTTCATGGAGAATTCGGGAGGCGGAGAGGTTGTTGTTGATATCATCAGGAATATCAGGCAGAATAAGATGTCTGTGTTTTCCGCGAACCTGCCCAACGCCGGACAGGTCTCCAATTTGCCTAAAGAGGCGGTCATAGAGGCTCCGGTTTCGGTGGATTCCTCCGGAATAAAACCCATAATGCAAAAGGCCCTGCCCGCGGGAGTTGCCGGAACGCTTTCGACAAGGTTTCAATGGGCCGAGGTCATTGTTGAGGCGGCAATAGAGGGCAGCAGGGATAAGTTCATACAGGCACTGGTGCTTGACGGGGCCGTGAACTCAGTGGACCAGGCCGCGAGGCTGGGGAAGGAGCTGCTGGCGGCGCAGAAGCAGTATCTCCCGAGGTTCCGTAGCATATAATCAGGCAATTTGCGGAGGCGTAATGAAAAAGAATATTCTTGTCTTGCTTGCAGTGTGTTTTGCGGCGGCCCTTTTCGGGCAGGAAGACCTTGAGAAGAAGGCCATGGATATTTACAGGGTTGATATGCCGAAAGACTCGGTGACCACGTTGAAACTAATGAAGCGCACCGGAAAAGCATATGAAATTTTCAAGGAATTATCCGGGAAGTTCATTCCTTCGCCGGGAGATAAGGAAAGGGGTTACGGCCTTTTTGAAATGAATATCAATGATGATATTTACCCCAATTTTGTTCCTTCAATAAATATGCTGAAGGGGGCCATAACCTGCGCGGCTGTTCCCGGCGAGAAAAGGATAGCGGCTCTGGGGGTTTATCCGCTTGAAGATATATCTAAAATAAAGGCAATGGCCGGTGATTTGACCGGGCCTGAAGGAAAAGTTATTTCCGGGCAGAGTATTTCGGTTAACGCCGTGAAATACGATTATGACCGCGAGGGAATAAGCTGGATATGCAAGGGAAAATACGCGGTGCCTTCAGACGAGGCAGTTTGCCTTAAAGAGACGCCCCGCCTGTTCTATTTGATAATCTCCGTCCCGGAGGGCGCTGTACCCGGCAAGTACAAGGGCGCAATTTCCCTGTCAGGCGGCAAGAAGGCTTCGGAAATGGGGCTTGAACTCAACGTCCTGCCCGTGAAGTTCGAAACCTTCCCGGATGAGTACTATTTTGGCTCATTCAATTATTATGATTTCGGCTCAAAGGATGTAAATACTTTAGAGAAGATTCTTATGGAGCTGAAAGAGCGCGGAATGAATATAATGCACGGCAAAATAAACTCCGCGCTAAAGTTTACGCCGGCCGGAGTGGAAATTGATTTCACCAATATAGAGAAGAACGCGCAGCTGCTTAAAAAATACGGGCACAAGAGATGGATAATTGAAATGACCGGGCTGCCGAACGATATCGTGGACGCGATGGGCTGCAAATACTATGATCAGCGCTTTAACAAGGCTTACAAAGATATGCTGGTTCAAATAAAAGAGAGGATGCAGAAAGGAGGCTGGCCGGAAATACAAATAATGATAGATGAGCCGAGGGAAATTGACACCGATAACGCCAGGCCCCGCGCCAGGACCTATTGGGATCTTGAGAACCTCTTTCCTCTTCACGCGGCGGCGGGATTGCCGGCTCTTCCTTCCTACGAAAGGGACGACGGCGGCCCGAGGTTTGAGGACAACACCAAACGCGCGCTTTACTGGCAGCAGGGTTCAAAGACTCCTATGATTATGACCCACGGAATATCCCTCTCGGAGAAGCTCACGAGAGAAACTCTGAAAAACGGCAATATGGTCTATTTGTATAATGACGGCTATGGCCGGTATCAATTCGGGCTTCAGGTATTCCAGTTCAGCGCGAAAGGACACGTCCAGTTCTGGTATTTCAGCGGCGACAGGTTTAACACAATGGCGCAGTTTCCCGTGAATTACGCCGTGATACTTTCCAAAGAAGGCCCCTATATTCCGACCTTGAGATGGCTGAGAAGTTCCGAGGGCGTGAATGATTTCAGATATATCTGGACGCTGTTAAAAAGAACGGAAAGCGCCTCGAACAAGACCGCGCCGGAAGTAGTAGCCGCGTCGCGCTACCTCGAAAGCATAAAGTCTTTCGCTTTTGGAAACGATAACGGAGACGTCAGGGAAGCAGATACCGTCGGAGAGGAAACTCTTAAGAAATACGGCGGGGAAAAACTCGACAAAATGAGGGAGAAGCTGGCCTCGCTGATTATCGCGATAGATAATATGAAATAGTATAATTCCAGAAAGGCTTGAGGCGTAATAATGCGGGCGGGTGCGCAATCCCGCTGCGGGGAGCAGG
>CAIWWK010000005.1 GCA_903916325.1 Candidatus Firestoneibacteriota bacterium | reverse complement strand
TCCTTGAACTCGATGGACTTTTCAAACCCCGGCAGACTGACGGCTTTCGGGTCGTCGGCAACTTCCAATTTCTCGTCAAGCAGTTCAAAAACGCGCTCGGAAGAAGAGAGCGCCTGCTGGATGGAAATGTTCACGCCGTTTAGGTTCCTGATGGGGTTAAAGAGCAGGAATAGCGCGCCCGTGAAGGCAGCGAATGAGCCGACGGTGATCGGGCTGTGCGGACTGCTTATCTGAAAACCGCTGATAACTATTATTATGGAAATGGCCAGTATTCCTATAAACTCAATGACAGGGTGAGAGAGCGCGGTGACCCTTATGGATTTCATAAAGGTGTCAAAATAGGCGCGGCTTGCCTTGTTGAACTTCGAGAGTTCGTGATCCTCCATGGCGAAGCCCTTGACTATCCTGATGTTGGAAATACCCTCGTACGTTACAGAAGTTATCTCTCCAATCTTATCCTGGGCTACCAGACTGATGCTGCGCAGTCTCTTCCCGAAATTGTAGAGCGGGAAGATAATGAGCACCGAAGCGGCCATTGAAATAAGCGAGAGCTTCCAGTTCATAGTCAAGACCACTATCAGAAGGCCTATAAAGTTCATGCCGTTGCCGATAATACCGGAGGTTAAACCGACCGCCTGCTGCATCATCACAACATCCGAGGTTATCCTGGATATTATCTGGCCTGTGCGGTGCGAAGCAAAATAGCGGAGCGAAAGTTTCTGGACGTGATTGTAGACTTCAGACCTGATGTCCATAATCATCTTCTGCCCCGCGTTATTCATTATGTAATCCTGGACGTAGAAGGCGAGGCCTTTGACGGCGTAAAGCCCAAGCAGAATCAAGGCTATTTTAAGCGTCTGCTCGCCGGCATGGGGGTTGCCTTTCAGAAGGCCGGAATCAAAAAGCGGCTTCAGCATGAGCATGGCGCCCGCGGAACAGGCAGAGACAATAATCATCATGCAGACGCCGATGGCTATGCGGAATTTATAAGGTTTTGCGTATTTTAAGACACGGAGGAAGATTTTCATGCAGGAACGGCTCTTTCTCGCTGTTGGGAAAGGATCATTCTATCCATTTATTAATAATACTGATATTTTGGGCCTCTTTCAACCTTAAAATGAGTTCATATTTCTGCCTGGTCTATTCTTCCGCAACTGAATACTTACCGTTCTTTAAATAGCGTTTATTTCGTTATGCCGAAGAAGACCGGGACAAATCCTATATTAATCTCGACAGACGATACCGTTCGCCTTCGAAGACAGACTTCAGGCTTCTGCCGATATTTTTTTTGCCTTTCTCCCGCCTAAGTCCATCCATTCCGTATGCCAGCCTGCGCCGCAAAACTCCGGAGCAAATATATGGCGCTGAACTCCAAGCCCGTAAATGCCCCTTCTTATTCCTTCAAGCGTCCTATGCCACTCAGCCGCCAATTTAAGCCTCTCTCTTCCCCAGCCTTTCATGTCCTTAATCCGGAGATGAAGCTCTATAATCCGTAATTTCGCGCGCCACTGCTCCACCCGCCAGCCAGGTTCAGAAACAGTCGACAGATAGCCGAATTGTTTTTTTGCTTCTTTCATATTCAGGCCAGTCCAGTCGCCAAAACAGGAAATAAAACCGGCCCAAAGCGCCGCGTCTCTTCCCGACGCCTTGAAATATCTTTTGGCGTACTCAACAAGAGCTTCTTCGCTGTTTCTTGCCTTCCCGCTGGATAACGCGCCAATAAGCGCGTGGTTCGCGTCTTCGTAGACCCCTTCCGAGTAGACCATATACCCGGAGCTCCCGCTGCGGACAAGCCCCTCAATGGTGCTTTTCAGGCGCTTTGGCGCTGCGACCGGCCCCATCATGCTGTAGCGGTCGCTTAT
Organism: Candidatus Firestoneibacteriota bacterium; assembly: GCA_903916325.1. Lineage (GTDB taxonomy): Bacteria > Oederibacteriota > D2-FULL-39-29 > D2-FULL-39-29 > CAIOVX01 > CAIOVX01. Next base: position 367 of record CAIWWK010000005.1, on the reverse strand, counting down.
ACCCTCTATCTTCGGCTTTTCGGAATATCCGGCGTGAATGAAGGCTCTTCTGCTGCAGCCGTCAGGCAGGACCGCGTCTATCGGCTCGTCTTTTCCGTAAAGGATATGCAAAGACATGCTACCGGCAAGACGGGGATTCCTTTTGTCCATAAACTTCTTGAATAGTTGATGCTCTTCTTGTTCCCACCACCAGCCGATATAGTCAAGCTTTACTCCGGAGTGATATTTTTTCGCGAGTTTGTAGATATTGACGGACAGTTTTGCGAAAGTGGTTATCCAGGGAGCGCATCGCTTGCAGGCGCAACCGCCGTAGTCGTAAGGGGCGAAAGTTATGAAATCAAGATTTATGCCTTCGTCTTCCAGGTCT
>CAIWWK010000004.1 GCA_903916325.1 Candidatus Firestoneibacteriota bacterium | reverse complement strand
GAACCTGCCGGTCCGCAGCGGGTCTAACCAATAGAAAGCAGTTTGACGGGAGGCCTTATGCCTTTGCGAATCTCAGCGCTGCTGGTCCTGGTTTCTTTCTCTTTCGCCGCCGGAGCCGCCGGGTTGCCTTACAAAATCCCCGGCACGGGCCAGTCCAAGTGCTACAACGACAGCGGAGAAACAACTCCTCCGGCCCCGCAGGACCCTTTCTTCGGCCAGGACGCCCAAACGGCAGGGAATCCCCCAAAGTACTCTTTGAGCCGCGACGGATTCACTGTTTTTGACGAAAACACGGGCCTTACCTGGCAGAGCGCCCCTGATACCGACGGGGACGGAAAACTCTCAGTCAAAGACAAGCTTACCTTCGCTCAAGCCCTTAAACTTCCCGGTAAACTGAATTCAGGGAAATTCGGAGGTTTTGCCGACTGGCGGCTTCCGTCCATTAAAGAACTTTATTCGCTTTTTCTCGCGTCCGGAACAGACCCGAGCGGCCCGCGCGAATCCGGGACTGCCGGCCTTCTGCCTTTCCTGGATACAAAGTATTTCAAATTCGCCTACGGCGATACGGGAGCGGGAGAACGCGTTATAGATTCCCAGTACGCCTCCTGCACAAAGTATTCCGGAAAATCAGTCAGGGGAGACGGGAAACTCTTCGGCGTGAATTTTGCCGACGGGCGCATAAAGGGGTATGACCTGGTTATGCCGGGCAGGGGTGAAAAGACATTTTTTGTTATCTGCGTCCGCGGCAACCCTGCCTACGGAAAAAATGATTTCAAGGATAACGGCGACGGGACGGTGACCGACAGGGCTTCGGGGCTCACCTGGGCTAAAGCGGACAGCGGCAAAGGCCTGAACTGGAAGGAGGCGCTGGCCTTCGCGCAAGCTCAGAATAAAAAGAGTTTTCTCGGCCGTAACGACTGGCGGGTCCCGAATATCAAGGAACTGCAGAGCCTCGTTGACTACTCAAGGTCGCCCGACGCGACGGACTCTGCCGCTATTGACCCGGTCTTTGAATGCACAAGAATAACCGACGAAGCCGGTACGGGGGATTATCCGTTTTATTGGAGTTCCACCACGCACGCGGGGCAGAGGGGCGGGGGGGCGGCGATGTATGTGGCGTTCGGCAGGGCGGCAGGCTGGATGTCCTCAAATGGCGGGGCAAAAGGGCCGCCGGAAGGGAGAGGGCCGATGATCGAAGACGGAGGACAGAGGGCGGATGGCAGTTACGAATTTGTGGATGTTCACGGGGCCGGGGCCCAAAGGTCCGACCCTAAAGCGGGAGATGCGTCGGATTTCCCTCGCGGGCGAGGCCCCCAGGGCGATGTCATACGCATAAAAAACTTTGTGAGGCTGGTAAGGGGATAAAATGAACCTTCTCCCCCGGTCGGGGTCTTACAGGCAAACGGAGGAACAAAATGCTCAAAAAACTCGTAATTACAGGCGTTATTCTGGCTCTTTTCGCGGCAATTCAGGTTCCGCAGGGCTGCGGGCGGAAAGCGCCTCCGCGGTCGGAAGATAAAATAGGACGTTTGATAGACAAACTCTCGGACTCCTTGAGCCTCTCAGGCGAACAAAAAGCGGCAGTTGAAACTCTCAGGAAGGAGATAAGAGAGAAAAACGAAAAGTCCCGGAGCGAGCGAAAAGACGAGGGCAGACAGATAGACGAGGTTTTCAAAAACGAGCTCCTTAAGGATAAAATAGATCCGGCAAAGATAAACAAGGTGCTGGATTCGGCTTCGGAAAAACGCGAAGAACTTCGCAGGTTTATGGTCCTGGAACTCGCCAAGTTTCATGCCCTGCTTAACGCTGAGCAGAAGCAAAAGCTCTCTAAATTGCTTAAGGAGCTCGCGCCAGAACCGGGCCCGGCCGGAAAATAACGGTGACGAACGAAGAGTTTACGGCGATAGTGGAAGAAACAAAAGCCGTTGTCATCTCGGCAATAAGGACTCACCTCTTCGAGCACTACAGGCACGCCGTTGATGATGTGGTGCAGGAAGTCTATCTCAGGGCCTTCAGGAGTCTTGTGAAGGGCGGTTTTGAGAAGAGGGCGAAGCTGAGCACCTGGCTGTACACAATCGCGCGAAACGAATCAATTAGAATGAATTACCGCCTGAAGAGGGCGGAACGGAAAAGGGATTTCCTGTTCTTTGGCGGACCGCCCGCCGGCGAGACTGCGGATGAGGAACTTCCGGTTGAACTGCTTGGCGGGATTCCGGAAAAGATAGGGCAGTTGCCGCTGAGGTACAGGACCATCATGCTGTTGTACTCGGAAGGAATGCAAGGCGGCGAGATAGCGGAGAAACTCTCACTGCCGCAGGGGACGGTAAAATCCAGGATACACAAAGGCAAAGAACTGCTGCGGGCGGCTTTTTCAAAAGAACTTGGGGAGGGGAGAAATGAATAAGCTTGATGAAATCCTTGACAGAAACCAGTCAAGCAAAGAATGGAGCAGCGCTGTTGCCGGAAAGGTGCTTTCTGCAAGACGCAAGAACGGCAGGCGGCTCGCGGTTTCGGGAGCGGCGCTTTGCGGTTTTCTGGTTGTCCTTGGAGGCGTCTATATATTCCGCCCGGCAGATTCGCTGCGGCTGACATTTAATTCAGCGATGGAAGAAATGCTGCCGGATTACGGCTCAAATCCCGCGATATTTGACAAGATGCTCGGAGAAGCTCAAAAGTAGACGTTCGCACAGGATTAAAGGGGAAAGAATGGAACGGCTTAAATACTTCATAGCGGCAACAGTATTCGCCTGCTTGTTGTTTCCCTCCGCCGGCTGTTCAGAAAAAGCGGAGGTTGAACTTTCACAGGCGCAGAGGGATTCAGTAAAAACCATACTCTCAAAATACAAGAGTGAGACTTTGACCGCTGACGAAGCAAGAGAGATACACCGGCTGATGAGAGAAGTCGGGGTAACCGGCGGCGCCGGCGAGGATAGCGCCGTAAGCGCAGCAGGTTTTGACGCGGAGAAACTCAAGACGCTTGCTATTGCAGGTGAAATTCCTAAGCCGCCATCAGAACAGGTGGCTGCAGGCAGCGCGGCGAAACAGAAAAATTCCGGCGGAGGCGAGAAACTGCCTGTGTTTACATGTGCGAAGAGCGGCAATTTCACTCTTTCCAGCACGGAAGTGACGGACGGCGGCAATTTGCCGAAAGAATTCACCGGTTTTGGCGAAAGCGCGACGCTGCCGCTTGAATGGAAAGGCGCTCCGGCCGGCACAAGAAGCTACGCGCTTGTAATGCATCACATTGATCCTGAAGGCATGACCAAGTGGTACTGGGTTCTTTATAACATACCCGTAGAAACGACAAGCCTGCCAAAGAATGTGAAAGGCGCCGGCATTCTCGGGAATAACAGTGTCAACGGACGCGCT
>CAIWWK010000003.1 GCA_903916325.1 Candidatus Firestoneibacteriota bacterium | reverse complement strand
AGATGACTCCCTGGGTCCTGTTTATTGTATTCGTTTTCGGGCCGTGCGAGCCGCTTATCCCGCTTGTAATGTATCCGGCCGCCACGAAGCAGGGATTCTTTTCGGTCTTTGTGGTCGCGGGAGTTTTTGGGCTTGCCACCATCGGAACGATGCTCGCTATAGTCCTTATGGCCGTTGCCGGCCTTTCAAAACTCCCCCTGCAGAAAATGGAAAGGTACTCGCACGCCCTTGCAGGACTCGCGATATTGCTGTGCGGAATAGCGATTAAAGTGTTTGGTCTGTAATTAATGGCGTCCAATCTTGACAATTCTCAAAACTTGCCTCATACTGGTTATGTCTTGAAAATAAGCGGCTTGTCCGGAGTTCTTTGTGATAACAAAAAAAACAGTTGAAGAAACGGAGACAGAAGACCTTCTGGAAATCGTGAAAAGAATTATGCAGGATCTGGCTTTTGAATACGGTAAGAGCGCTGAAGAAATAGCAAAAATGATTGAATACTAAACAGTATAAAAAAAGGCTCCCTGGCTGAGAAGCGCAGGGAGCCTTTTACTTTTATTAGAGAGGCATTAGAATAGAATTAGAAATACTTGAGGGTGACTCGGGGAAGCGGATGGGCTTTAGCCGGCGCTTGTTGCCGGGCAGGATGTAATGTATAATAAGAACCGGGTTTGAAGTTTGTTTTGACGAGGAGGAGCTTGATGAGCAGAACAACTGGCTTCGCGTTTACGGCAATAGCGGCTGTTATGCTTGCAACCTTAGTTTCAGCCAATGAGGCGGGAGAACAAAAAATGAACAGGCAAATTCCATTGAGAGATTTCTTCAGGAATCCGGAACAGGCCGATTATTTGATATCACCGGACGGCAGCCGGATTGCGTGCCAGAAGCCGTATAAAGGCCGCATGAATGTATTTGTCAGGCCGGTTGCCGGCGGAGAAGAAACGCGTGTCACCGGCGAGACCGCGCGCGACATCGCAGGTTATGCCTGGAAAGGCAGCAACAGAATAATCTACACTAAGGATTTCGGCGGTGATGAGAATTTCCATATCGTAAGCGTCAATTTGAAAGGGGAAGACCTGAAAGACCTTACGCCTTTTGAAAAAGTCAGGGCGGAAGTGATTGACGATTTGAGGGACCATGACACCGATGTGCTGGTAGGGTTAAACAAGCGCGATCCCAAGGTCTTTGATGTCTACCGGCTCAACACCATCACCGGAGAACTGAAACTGGCCGCGGAAAACCCGGGCAATATCACCAGCTGTATTACGGACCATGAAGGGAAAATCCGGGCCGCCATAACTTCGGACGGCGTTAACACTACTCTGCTTCACCGCGAGAACGAAACTCTGCCCTTTAAGCCTGTTATAACCACGAGTTTCAGGGAAGGCGTGAGCCCGCTCTTCTTCACTTTTGACAACAAGAATCTTTACGCGGCTTCAAATTTGAACCGCGATAAGAACGCGATTGTGGTTTTTGATCTTGCGGCCGGAAAAGAAAAGGAGCTTATATTTGAACATCCTGATGTGGATGTTTCTTCCCTGAGTTATTCCCGCAAGAGAAAAGTCCTGACGCTTATAGAATACGCGACCTGGAAGACCGAGCGCAGGTTTCTGGATGCTTTGGCGGAGAAGCGCTACAAAAGCGTAACCGAAAAACTGCCGGGCAGGGAGATTTCTTTCACATCTGTCAGCAAGGATGAAACGCTCTTTATCGTCCGCGCGTACGGCGACCGCTCTCGCGGAACCTATTATCTCTACGATGAACCGGGCGACAAGCTGACAAAACTGGCGGAAGTTAGCCCCTGGCTTAACGAAAACGAGCTGTGTGAAATGAAGCCTGTAAGCTACAGGTCCCGCGACGGGCTGTTGATAAATGGCTATTTAACCTTGCCGAAAGGCGGTTCAAAGAACCTTCCGGTAATAGTTAACCCGCACGGCGGGCCCTGGGCAAGGGATACCTGGCGCTTCAATCCCGAAGTGCAGTTTCTGGCTAACCGCGGTTTTGCCGTATTGCAGGTTAATTATAGAGGCTCAACCGGGTACGGACGCAAGTTCTGGGAAGCGAGTTTCAAGCAGTGGGGCAAAAAAATGCAGGATGATGTCACGGACGGCGCTCTCTGGCTTGTTAAAGAAGGAGTTGCTGATCCTAAACGTATAGGCATTTATGGCGGTTCGTACGGAGGCTATGCCACGCTCGCGGGCGTGACTTTTACGCCTGACTTGTACGCGGCCGCGGTAGATTTTGTCGGCGTGTCAAATCTTTTTACTTTCATGAACACAATACCTCCCTACTGGATGCCGGTCATTGATATGTTCCACGAAATGGTCGGCAACCCTGAGACCGACAAGGAACTCCTGGCTTCTGCCTCTCCGGCGCTGCACACCGATCTTATCAAAACGCCGCTCCTTATCGCGCAGGGCGCAAATGACCCGCGCGTCAACAAAGCAGAATCGGACCAAATAGTGGAAGCGCTCCGGAAACGAGGCGTGGCGGTGGAATATATAGTAAAGGATAACGAGGGGCATGGTTTTCACAATGAGGAAAACCGGTTTGAGTTTTACGGAGCCATGGAGAAGTTTTTTGTAAAGTATCTGCAGCCTTAAAGCTTCTATCGAGTATAAGCGCCCTTAATCAGCGGGCAGGGCGGGAGAATGATTTCCAATATTCAAAAGTTCCGGGAGGAATAATGAAAAAATTCATTCTGTCCCTTTTTACTGTTATTCTTGTTGCCGGTCCTGTTTCCGCCGACGGGGTTGTCTCAATATCCGGCAAGGTCAAGAAAGGCGCGGATTTCCTGGAAAACGTTACCGTGGTTGCGGTCAATTCAAAACACGAAAAAGT
>CAIWWK010000002.1 GCA_903916325.1 Candidatus Firestoneibacteriota bacterium | reverse complement strand
GTGCATCTCCAGCGAATCAGTGCCGTATTCAAGCTGGTAGGTTTCCTTAAGGGTCTTTCTGGGAAGCTTGCCCGGCTTTCTTACCGGAACGAAACCGGCTTTCAAGCCGATGGCCACCGGAACTCCGAAAAGAAATCCCCTGGATTCCATCGCCACGACCTTTGTGATGCCTTTCTTTTTGTTCTGCTTGACCCACTTTTCAATCAGCTCGCGCAAAACCTTCGGACTCGCAAGCAACGGAGTAATATCTTTAAATATAATTCCTTTTTTCGGAAAATCAGGGACATCCAAAACCAGTTTCTTCGCCTTCTCCATATCTCCTCCTTTGTTTGTTCTGTTTCGCTCTTACTTTATAAACTTTATAAACCTTACAAACCTTATAAACTTCTATTTATGACGTTTTTACTACTATACTATTAATCACATCCCCCGCCTCGTCTATCCTGTCAGCGGCGTTGGAAAGATGGCGGTAAATCTCTCTCATTTTCAACATGTGAATTATGTCCGGCCCTTTGAAAAGTTCAACAAGCGCGTCGCGGTAAATAGTTTCCATTTCGTTCTCTATCTTTTTCGCCTGCACCGCGTGTTCCATCGCTACCCCGGGATTTCTTTCAAGCCGTTCTATGGCCGAAAGTATCTCGCCGGAACCGGCGGCCAAACACCCTGCGAGCTTTAGAAGGTAAGCGTCCGGTTTTAAACCAAAGACCTCAAGTTCCTCAACCGTGGATTTCCCGTAATCCATAATATCATCCATTGTCTTTGACATTGCGTAAAGATCTTCCCTGTCTATCGGGGTAGCGAAGGTTTTGTTCAGTTCATCCAAAAGGAGCCTGCGTTTTTCTTCGGCCTCCCTTTGAAGCGTGAAAACCTTTCCTGCGTTTACCTTGTTCTGGTCTTCAAGATAATTCTTAAGAGCGCAAATGCCGTCATGGACGACCTTCATGGAATCAATAAGCAGGAAAAAGAAATCAGCCCTGCCTTTCCGGAAGAATTCTAGCATCTGGCCTCCTAAGATATTTTACAGCGGAAACTCCATCTTGGCAACAACAAACCCTTTTATTTCAGATTACGAATAAGAAGATGTATTCCGGCCCCGAGCAGCGCGCAGGCGGGAAGAGTTATCACCCAGGCCTTGAGAATTTCCCAGACCAACGGCCAGCGGACTTTGCTCACTCTGTCGGCTGAACCGGAACCAAAAACCGAGGAACTTACCACATGGGTCGTACTGACCGGGCCGCCGACTAAAGCCGCGGCCAGTATAACCAGGCTCGAAGACAGCTGAATGGCAAAGCCGTGAACCGGCCTTACTTTAAATATCTTAAAACCCATCGTCTTCATAATTCTAAAACCCCCGAAGGAGATGCCGAGGGCCATTGCCAGGGAACAGGCAATCATTACCCATAACGGAATAGAATTAAACCCGTCCCATTTTCCGTACATTATAAGCCCCATAGTGATTATTCCCATCGTCTTCTGCGCATCGTTGCCGCCGTGAGAGATGGCAAGAAAAGCCGAGCTGAATATCTGGGCGCGCTTGAAGACATAGCTTATCTTCGGAGTGGCGTTATGCATGGCAAAGAAGAGGAATTTTGTGACGATGAACCCGGCGATAAATCCTATGAGCGGCGAAGTAAAAAGCACGACCATCACCTTTATTATGCCTGCAGCCTGAAGTTTCGCGGGCCCGGCGGAAACAACCACGGCGCCGATGATGCCTCCAATCAGAGCGTGCGAGGAACTTGACGGAATCCCGAAGACCCAGGTCGCGATGTTCCAGATAATTGCGGAAGCCATTGCCGCAAGGACAACAGTTATTGTCATAGCCTTTGGATCTGCTATGCCTCCCCCGATGGTCTGGGCGACCGCTATGCCTACGATAAACGGGCCGCAGAACTCCGCGACGGTGGCTAGAATAAGCGCGGCTCTCGCGGACATCGCCCGTGAAGAGACAATGGTCGCCACGATATTTGCGCTGTCGTGAAAACCGTTCAGAAAATCGAACGCGAGGGAAAGGACTATGAGGACGATGAGCAGGAGCGCCATGCGCCTTCCTTTTGGCCGTTGCCTTCTACAAACCTAACGACGGCTCCGCGTTCAAGCTGAAATCCGAAAATTGTTTCCGCAAGAATTTTTGGCAGCCGACATAGGCAATCATCGCGCCGTTATCGGTGCAGAGTTTGAATTCAGGGAAGAATACTTTGACATCCTGCTGAGCGCACTTTTTTGTAAACTCCTCCCTTAGAGTCCTGTTCGCTATGACACCTCCGCCGAGGACAACCTCGCGAATTCCCGTTAACACCGCGACATCCAGAGTCTTGTCGAGCAATGTAGCGGCCACCGTATTTTGGAAAGAAGCACAGAGCTCCGCCTTGCCTGTCTCGGGATGCTCCTTCATATGCGTCATAACAGCGGTCTTTAGGCCGGAAAACGAGAAGTCATTGCTGCCGTCCTTCATAACGGCCTTCGGCAGTTTGAAAGTTTTTTTCGCGGACTTCGCGAGTTCTTCGACCTTAGGCCCGCCGGGGTATCCCAGTTCGAGCAGTTTCGCGACTTTGTCAAAGGCCTCGCCGCAGGCATCGTCCCTCGTGCGTCCTATTATTTCATAGCGCCCGAATTCCCGCACAAGCACCAGTTCAGTATGCCCTCCTGAAACTATGAGTGAAAGAAAAGGAAAACCAATCTTGTGTTCAAGAAAAGCGGCGAAAAGATGGGCTTCAAGATGATTTACGCCGATAAGCGGGATTTCTTTGGCCATGGATATGGCTTTCGCGGTTTCAATGCCGACCAGAAGCGAGCCCGCAAGGCCCGGGCCGTAAGTTACGGCAACACCGTCTATCTCATCAAGCGAGACCTTTGCCTCTTTAAGCGCCGAATCTATAATATAGTAGATGTTTTCGAGATGGTGCCTGGAAGCAAGCTCGGGAACCACCCCGCCGTACTTCTCGTGAATCTTTACCTGCGAACCGACGACATTTGAGAGCACAGTTTCACCGTTTTTAACAACGGACGCTCCCGTATCGTCGCAGGAGGATTCAATCCCGAGGATTAACACCTCTTCAGCCACGGGTTATCTTCTCCATTCCGTTCATATAGGGACGGAGTACCTCGGGGATAACAACATCGCCTGTATCAGTCTGGTAATTTTCCATAACGGCGGCGAGAGTCCTGCCGACCGCGAGGGCGGAACCGTTCAGCGTGTGGACAAATTCCGCTCCCTTGCCGCCTTTCCTCTTGAACTTTATGTTTGCCCTTCTCGCCTGGAAATCCGTGCAGTTGCTGCAGGAAGAAATTTCTTTGTAGCAATTTAGCCCGGGCATCCAGACCTCGATATCATAGGTCTTCGCGGAACAGAAACCGATGTCCCCGGTGCAAAGCTGAATAACCCTGTAAGGCAGCTTGAGCAGTTTCAGTATCTCTTCTGCGTCAAGGAGCATCGACTCAAGCTCGTTGAAAGAATTCTCCGGCGCGGTGAACTTGAAAAGTTCAACTTTGTCAAACTGGTGAACCCTGATCATACCCTTCATATCTTTACCGTAGGTGCCTGCTTCGCGGCGGAAGCACGCGGAATAGCCGGTGTATTTGAAAGGCAGGGCGGTTTCGTCAATGGTTTCGTCGCGGTGCATATTTGTCAGAGGGACTTCGGATGTCGGAATAAGATAGAGGTCGTCTTCCGCGCACTTGTAGGCCTGCTCGGCAAACTTAGGAAGTTGTCCCGACGCGGTCATGCTCTTTCCGTTCACGAGGAACGGAGGGTAAAACTCCGTGTAGCCGCGGCCGACAGCCGTGTTTGCCATAAAATTTGTCAGGGCCCGGGATAACATCGCGCCGTATTTTTTTAGGATGACGAACCTGGACTCGGAAATCTTTACGGCCCTTTCAAAATCCATCATGCCGAGAGTTTCGCCAAGTTCCCAGTGAGGACGCGGTTTAAAAAGAAATACCGGCGCTTCGCCTGACTTCCGCACCTCCGGGTTATCCTTCTCGTCCCGTCCTACCGGAACGCTCTTGTCGGGAATGTTCGGAAGCATCAACATTGCTTCGTTGAATCTCGCGCCGGCTTCCGCGGCCTGTTTTTCAAGGCCTTCAAGTTCAAGGTTCATGGCAGTGACCTTTGCCATAAGCTCAGCGGCGTCTTTCTTTTCCCTCTTCAATTTCCCGATTTCCTCGGAAAGCTTGTTCTTGGCTGATTTTTTCACTTCCAAGTCGGTTATGAACTTCCTTCGCTCCGCTTCAACGACAAGGATAGCGTCAACATCCAACTTCTGGTTCCTGTTCCGGAACGCCTCTTTTACCGCTTCCGGGTTCTCTCTCAAGAGCTTTGCGTCGAGCATAATTACCTTCCTTTTTAAAGAGTAATGCGGCTCATAATTTTAACATTATATTATAGCAGATGAAGACGCATAATAACAGCGCGCGGCATGAAAAGCAATTACGCAGATTCAGGAAGTACGATTACGCGGATTAGAGGATTGTTTAATCTGCGTAATCTGTCTTTCTAATCCGCGTAATCAATTTCAAAATGAAACTGCTTCGCCCGCCTTTTCATTCCGCTTGATAAACACATAAATATAGGTATAATCATTTGATAGCCGCAAACAAATGCGCCGTAAAGGAGCGTCTATGAGTTCATTCCCTGTATTAGCGCTGTTCGGATTGCTCGGTTTCTG
>CAIWWK010000001.1 GCA_903916325.1 Candidatus Firestoneibacteriota bacterium | reverse complement strand
TCGGTTAGCAGCATTTTCTTATAACCTCGCGTCCAGAGCGCTTATCGCGTCCTTGGTGAATACCAGCTTCTGATGATTCATCAGATCGTGGCAGTTAATGTTATTCAGGTGAATGAGTTTCGCGTTCTCTATGTTGCTCACAGACTTCTTTACTTTTTCATTCGGCGTTCCGATGATGATGAGCGCCTTGCCGTCTGCCTTGAGGTTCTTGAGCATCTCTATCATCGTCTTGGTCCTGGGCTTGTCAATGCTGATTTCCGAGACCACTATGATAGCCTTGCCGTTGAGTTTGTCGGAAAGTATAGATCTGTAAGCAAGTTTTTTTACTTTATCAGGAAGCTTGTAAGAATAATCCCTTACCTTCGGTCCGTGCGCTATTCCGCCTTTTCTCCACTGAACCGCCCTTATGGAACCCTGCCTTGCCCTGCCGGTTCCTTTCTGCTTCCACGGTTTCCTGCCGCCGCCGGATACTTCCCCGCGCGTCTTTGCTTTTGCCGTTCCGCGTCTGACGTTTGAAAGCTCGTTAAGAATAGCTTCCGCCATAACAGCCTTATTGGGCTCTATAGCGAATACGCTGTCTTTCAGTTCAATGCTGCCGGTTTCTTTTCCGGCCATATCAAGAATACTTAACTTTGCCATTATTTCTTACCTCCGGTTTTGGCCGGAGCTTTCTTTTTCTCTTTCTCGGCCTTCTCTTTTGCCTGAAGCGCTGCGAGGAACTTGTCCTGCTCTTTCTTGTGTCTTGTATCCCTCAGCACAAGCTTTGCGTTCTTCTTGGCGGTATTAATCGTGACGATGGTCCCGTTGCTGCCCGGAACCGCTCCGCGAACCAGTATAACGTTCTCATCTTTGTCAACAAGCACAACTTTGAGATTGGGGGCGGTTATTGTTTCCTGACCGTCGTGTCCCGGCATCCTTCTTCCTTTCCATATGTGCCCTCTGACCCTGACGCGTCCGCCGATACCGCCGACCGCCCTGTGAAACATTGAACCGTGGGAACCGGGGCCGCCCTTGAAACCATGCCTCTTGACGCCGCCCTGGAAACCTTTGCCTTTGGAAAGACCGGTCACGCTGACATAATCGCCTTCGCTAAATAGTTCCACCGTAATAGCCTGACCTACGTCAAATTTTGACATATCGTCCGCGCGAAACTCCGCAAGGTGCGACTTGGGGGCGGAATTAGATTTCTTGAAATGCCCCGCTTCCGGTTTCGTGACCTGCTTTAATTTCTTGTCCACGAAGCCGACCTGAACGGCCGCATAGCCGTCGGTCTCGACAGTTTTTTTCTGAACGACTACGCAGGGCCCCGCCTGGATTACCGTAACGGGAACCACATTGCCGTTCTGAAATATCTGCGTCATTCCTACTTTCTTGCCTAAAATGCCTGCCATAAAAACCTCTTTTTTTCTCCCGGGTAAATGGATCTAGCCGGCAAAACATAGCCGGAGCAAGCCTTCCCTCGGGATGACTTTTACTTACAGTTTAATCTCAACGTCAATGCCGGCCGGAAGGTCGAGCTTTGACAGCATATCCACGGTTTTCGGTGA